>NZ_JBBMQY010000013.1:0-127011 GCF_038900255.1 Pseudoalteromonas sp. AS84
GTCGAATGCACCGGTCTTGAAAACCGGCATGGGTTTATAGCCCATCTAGGGTTCAAATCCCTATCTCTCCACCATATAACAAAATAGCCCGCTAATTTAGCGGGCTTTTTTGTGCCTGTAAAATAAATAACTACAGGTAGAAATAGCGCGTTTTATCATCATAAATTACGACCATAGTCTCTATTTCTAAGCTTTAGATCTTGGTGCATGCTTAATACATTAAAATTTATACTCTGTATTAAGGATTATTAGATGAAACATCAACTCGCAAAAAGCGTCGCGCTTTCATTATTGTCCCCGGTAATTATTGGCAGCTTGTTAGGATTGTATTACGCACTAACGCTACAGGGTGATTTCCTATCCGTATTTTTTCAACTTTTGATGACTGCTATCTCAAATGCGCATATTGTAGGTTTAACAATGGCGGCTTTTGTCGTGCCAGGATATTTACTTATGTTTAAGTATTCTAAAGTTAATTATTCAGGTGTATTAACCCTTGGTTTGTTAGGTGGCGCTATATTCAGTTACTTATTAAGTGCATCAACTGGTGAGATATTTTTGATTAATAGTGTTATGTCAGCATTTGCAGCTGGACTGTTTTTATTTGGTCTTCGTAAATCGGTAAAAAAATAATCGCAGCATTATTAACCAAGCACGCTGATAAACGGTGCAATTTCCTTTTTTTTACCTCCAAAAGGTTCCAATTTTTCACGACAAAGAGTACCTTTAGCTACTGTATGTTTAATAAGAAGTAGTTTGGTATGCAAAAGCACGATTTTTACCAGTCATTAGTTAAGCAAACTGAATCGCTGATAGCTGGTGAATCTAATGTAATTGCCAATTTGGCAAACATAAGCGCGCTGTTATTTACCTCTTTAGAAGATGTAAATTGGGCGGGCTTTTACTTTATGGATTCTCCTACTGAATTAGTACTTGGCCCGTTTCAAGGTAACCCCGCATGCATCCGTATTCCCGTTGGGAAAGGAGTATGTGGAACAGCTGCGGCAACCGCAGAAACACAATTAATTGAAGATGTTCACGCTTTTGACGGGCATATAGCCTGCGATGCAGCGTCTAATTCTGAAGTAGTTGTACCTATCATGAAACATGGTAAAGTATTCGCAGTACTAGACATTGATAGTCCAAGTATTGGCCGATTTGATGCTGATGATAAAGTTGGCCTTGAAGCATTAGTGAAATGCTTAGAGGCGAGCCTGTAATGAAAGATTTGCTAAATGTTCAAGACTACCTATTTGCTGTGCAAGATGTTGGCGATTGGGAAGGCGAAGAAGAGCATGTAGCGGAAACGCTCAATGATTTAATTCATATTGCATGGGATCGTCTTCCAGATGATTCAGAATGTGAATTTATTGATGAAACAATTAATGGTATTTGGGAACACCTTCGGGGTGATATGGCTGTAATAGAAGCCGATTTCGAAGAGTTGGTCGACTGGGTAACACACTACGTCGATTCGTCCCTTGATGAAAAGATGTGAAAAATAGGTTCTAAAATGGAAACCACAAACAAGCTAAAAGATATTAATGAAGTGTTGGAATTTTTATATCAAGAATTCCCACAATGTTTTAAACAAAAAGATGGCATCAAGCCGCTTAAAGTAGGTATTTTTAAAGATATTGCTGAGCGTATTGAAGGGTCTGAAAAAGTAAGTAAGACTCAAGTTCGTCAAGCGCTTAGAAAATACACGTCTAATTGGCGTTATTTAGAAGCTGTGACTAAGTCAGAGTTTCGTATTGACCTTGATGGTAATCAAGGTGAAAAAGTTGAGCAAGAGCATATCGACCATGCACAAAAAGCATTGGAAGAAAGCCGTGCTAAAATGGCAAAACGCAAAAAACAACAGCGTCCACGCCAAGATTCTGATTCTAAATCTTTCAAGAAAAAACCAGCTCATGCTAGTAAAGCAGGCGATAAAAACGCACCTGCAGCTAACAAACCTGCTAAAGCAGCGCCGGCTAAACGTTCAGGAAAAATTGAACCTTTACCAGCAACTGAGGTCAAGGTTAATAATAAGGTTAAGGTTAAACTTGGCCAAGCACTTGTAAACGCAGTAATCACTGAAGTGAACAAAGATGATGTTCATGTTGAATTAGTTACAGGCATGCAAGTTAAAACCAAAGCTGACAGCTTATATATTGTTTAAGTTGTAAATAAATTAAGGAGTTGTGTATGAGTAAAAAGTTTACGCTCATTCCGTTAGTTGCTGCCCTGTTTTCAGGTTCATTATTTGCTGCTGTTGAAGCCGTTACAATTGACGATTTACCCCAGCTTAAGCAAGAGAGTCAACATGGTACTGCTAGCAAACGAGTGGCTAGCTTATTTGCTCGTTCACACTATACACCGGTTCGATTTAACGATGAGCTTTCTAGTAAAGTGTACGATCGTTATATCGAATCCCTTGATTTTAATAAAAGCGTTTTCTTAGCCAGCGATATTGCCTCTTTTGAGCAATATCGTGATGACTTTGACAACGCGATTACTACCGGTAAATTAGAATTTACGTTTGATATTTTTAACTTAAGTCTTAAACGCCGTTTTGAACGTTACGAGTATTCACTTACTTTACTTGAAAAAGAAATGACGTTTGATAAAGAAGATGAATACTTTTATGACCGTGAAGATTCGGCATGGCCTGTGTCACAAGCTGAGCTTGATGAAATTTGGCGTGAGCGTGTAAAGTACGATGCACTGCGTTTAAAAATGACGGGTAAAGATTGGGAAGGCATTAAAGAAGTTCTGACCAAACGTTATAAAAATGCAGAAAAACGTTTAGTACAATCTAATTCAGAAGATGCTTTTCAAATTGTTATGAATTCGCTAGCACGCAGTATTGAGGCGCATACGTCTTACTTATCGCCACGTCGTGCAGAGCAATTCAAAATGGATATGGACTTAGAGCTTGAAGGCATTGGTGCCGTGCTAAGCCCTGATGAAGACTACACTGTTATTCGCAGCTTAGTGCCAGGAGGCCCTGCAGATAAAACAGATCAAATTAAAGCTGATGATCGCATTATCGGCGTTGCCCAAGATGGCGAAGAATTTGTAGATGTAATTGGCTGGCGTTTAGATGACGTAGTTGATTTAATTAAAGGCCCTAAAGGGACTAAAGTACGTCTACAGTACTTAAAAGGTGTTGACGCTCACGGTGCACCTAAAGTTGTTGAAATCACTCGTGATAAAATTCGACTTGAAGATAGAGCGGCTAAATCAGAAGTATTTGAAGCCAAATACTCTGACTTAACAAGTAAAGTTGGAGTGATTGAAATTCCTGGCTTTTACAATAACCTTTCTAAAGATGTAAAAGTTGAACTGGCTAAGCTTAAAGAAGAAAAAGTTGATGGCATTATTATCGACCTACGCCAAAATGGTGGTGGTTCTTTATATGAAGCGACTCAATTGTCAGGTTTGTTTTTTGACCAAGGTCCAGTTGTTCAAATTCATACCTTAAATAATCGTATAGAAGAGCAAAAAGATCGCGATGGTATAACTTATTACGATGGCCCTTTAACTGTTTTAGTTGACCGCTACAGTGCCTCTGCTTCTGAAATATTTGCAGCAGCAATGCAAGATTACGGTCGTGCGGTTATTATTGGCGAGCAAACATTTGGTAAAGGTACTGTACAGCAGCACAAAGGCTTAGGCCGCGCTTATGACCTATACGATAATGCGCTAGGTAGTGTACAGTATACTATTGCTAAGTTTTATCGCATTAACGGGGGGAGTACACAGCATAAAGGTGTGATCCCTGATATTTCGTTTCCATCAGCAATCGATCCTGCAGAGTGGGGCGAAAGTAAGCAAGATAATGCACTTCCTTGGGATAGCATTGTTAAAGCGAAATACAAAAAGTTAGGTAATTTAACACCTATTATTACCTACCTTGAGAAGCAACACGAAGTACGAATTAAATCAGAACCAGAATTTGGTTATGTATTTAATGACATTACCTTATACAACGAAGAGAAAGACCGTAAAACTATCTCTTTAGTTGAAGCTACGCGTATTAAAGAAAAAGATGAAGGTGAAGCACGTGCACTTGTACGTACTAACGAACGTCTTAAGCGTTTAGGTAAAGACCCGGTAGAAAACTTAGACGATTTACCAGAGGTAATTGAAGAGCTTGACCCATTTTTAGAAGAAGCTGCATTAATTACTCAAGACTATATTAATTATGGTCGTATAGCTAAGAAGTAATAACTGGTTTTACCTCTATAAAAAAGGCGCTTTAGCGCCTTTTTTACTACCTAAAATTTACTAAATTGTTATAATCTTTGATTACATAAATTTGAGCTAGATTAATGACGCTCAGTTAATGCGCTTAACGTGCTAAAAATAATAATTAAACACACAGTAAGTGTGTCTAGGAGTCTCTACTTTGAAGCTATTGGATGACAAACCAATCAAGCCCGCCTCGTTTTTTGATGCGTTAATTCCTATCTCTGTATTAATTTGTTTACTAGGTGCTGCAGTTTACTTATTTGGTGATAACTCTTCATCAGGGCCCAACCAAATTGCGCTTTTATTTGCTACTTTTGCAGCGGCTTTAATTGGGCTTAAAAACGGTTATACATGGAAAAAGTTAGAACAAGCCATGATTGAAGGTATAACGCTTTCGCTTGGAGCTATCCTAATTTTACTTATGGTAGGTGCGTTAATTGGCACTTGGCTACTTTCTGGAACGGTACCAACTTTAATTTATTATGGCTTGCAAGTTATAAACCCAAGTTGGTTTTACGCAGCGAGTTGTTTAATTTGTGGCATTGTAGCTATGAGCATTGGTAGCTCTTGGACTACTGCCGCTACAATAGGTGTTGCTTTATTAGGAGTTGCAACGGGTCTTGGACTTGAGCAAACAGTTACAGCAGGCGCTGTTATATCTGGCGCGTACTTTGGTGATAAGCTAAGCCCGCTGTCAGAAACAACTAACTTAGCGCCAGCAGTTGTAGGCGCAGATTTGTTTGAGCATATTCAACATATGCTGTGGACGACAGTGCCTAGTTTTGTAATTGCACTGATTATATTTATATTCATGGGCTTTAACGCAACTGCTTCAAGCGAAGCGGGGCGTATTGATGAAATAACGGCTATTTTACAGCAAAACTTTAATATTGGTTTTGAAATGCTAATCCCGCTAATTGTACTTTTAGTTTTAGCGATTAAAAAAATGCCGGCCTTTCCTGCTATCTCTATCGGTGCTGTTGTAGGCGCTGTTTGGGCCATGTTGTTTCAATCTGATTTAATTGCTAGCCAAATTGATGTTTCTCAAGGACAGCTAGTTGGCTACTTTAAGCTTGTTTGGACGACGTTTTTTGATGGTTTTAGCATAAGTACAGGCGATGACAAAATGGACTCTCTACTAAGTGGTGGCGGTATGTCCGGAATGCTTACAACCACATGGCTTATTATGACTGCACTGATGTTTGGTGCAATTATGGAAAAAACAGGCCTTTTGGATATTTTTGTTAAAAGCATACTTAAAATAGCTAAAAGTACGGGATCGTTAATTGCGGCAACAATAGCAACGTGTATTGGTACTAACGTGATAGCGGCCGATCAATATATTGCAATTGTAGTACCTGGTCGTATGTTTAAAGATGAATATGAAAAACGTGGTTTGAAGCCTGTTAACTTATCTCGTACATTGGAAGATGGCGGTACAATTACCAGCCCTCTAATTCCATGGAACACGTGTGGCGCATATATGCAAAGCGTTTTACTAATAAACCCTTTTGATTATGCACTTTACGCTTTCTTTAACTTAATTAACCCTGTTTTAGCGGTTGTTTATGCCTACTTAGGCATTAAAATTTTACGTATTAAGCCAAAACAATCCGCCTAATTTTAAACAGCTCCTTTTAACTGAAAAGGAGCTGTTTTGGAGTATCTATGACTGAATCAAGTAAACCTCAAGCACAATATCTTAAAGACTATAAAGCTCCTGATTTTTTAATTGACCACACAGAGCTAACCTTTGACTTACAGCCATTATCAACCAAAGTAAGCTCTTTGCTAACACTAACGCGGGTTGGTGATAAAAAAGCACCTTTAGTACTTGATGGTATTGATTTACGCTTACTCTCTTTATCTGTTGATACGGTCGATATAACTGATTATGAAATTATTGGTGAGCAGCTAATAATTAATAATTTACCGGATAGTTGCCAATTAAGTATTGTGACCGAGATATCACCTGAGACAAATACTTCTCTAGAGGGTTTGTATTTATCTGGCGGTGCGTATTGTACACAGTGTGAAGCGCAGGGTTTTAGAAAAATCACCTATTACATGGATCGCCCTGATGTACTTGCCACGTTTGATGTAACTATCATTGCCGATAAAAAATATCTGCAACTTCTTTCTAATGGTAATCAAGTAGACAGTGGTGAAACACAAGATGGTCGTCATTTTGTAAAATGGCAAGACCCATTTAAAAAGCCGAGCTATTTATTTGCACTTGTAGCGGGCGATTTTGATGTTTTAAAAGACACGTACACAACTAAAAGCGGCAGGGATGTAGAGTTAGCATTGTTTGTTGATAAAGGTAATTTATCTAAAACACCCCATGCTATTGCTTCACTTAAAAAAGCAATGCAGTGGGATGAAGAGCGCTTTAATTTAGAGTATGACCTTGATATTTATATGATTGTAGCCGTCGATTTTTTCAACATGGGCGCGATGGAAAATAAAGGGCTGAACGTTTTCAATAGCAAATGCGTATTAGCTAATCAAGAAACAGCCACAGATAAAGACTACCATACGATTGAATCTATTGTAGGGCATGAGTATTTTCATAACTGGACTGGTAACCGAGTTACTTGTAGAGATTGGTTTCAGTTATCGTTAAAAGAAGGTTTAACGGTTTTTAGGGATCAAGAATTTAGCAGTGATTTAGGCTCTCGTGCACTTAACCGAATTGATGCGGTTAAAGTAATGCGTACGCATCAGTTTAGTGAAGATGCAGGCCCTATGGCTCATCCAATTCGCCCAGAGAAAGTTATTGAAATGAATAACTTTTATACAGTTACTGTATACGATAAAGGTGCTGAAGTTATCCGTATGATGCACACATTGTTGGGTGAAACGAACTTCCAAAAAGGTATGACACTTTACTTTGAGCGCCACGATGGGCAAGCAGTTACATGTGATGACTTTGTTAGTGCGATGAGCGATGCATCAGGCGTTAATTTAGAGCAATTTAAACAATGGTACAGCCAATCAGGTACACCGCGTTTAAATGCAATTCAAAAATTTGATAGCAGCTCAAATACATACACTTTGACAATCGAGCAAACAGCGCCGGCTAATCAGCCAGAGAATAAACCGCTTCATATACCTTTTGCTATTGAACTACTTGATGCCAACGGGCAGAGTATTGCTCTGCAATATAAAGGTAAAAAGCTAGATCATGTACTTGATGTAACAAATACGACCCAAACATTTAGCTTTGACAATATTTTAGAAAAGCCTGTTGCAGTTTTACTCGAAGACTTTTCTGCTCCTTGTATTTTAAATCAGCAAACAACAGAGCCAGAACTATTGCATATTATGCGTTTTGCGCGCAGTGATTTTTCACGTTGGGATGCACAACAGCAGCTATTCATTAAGGCGATTAAATCTCAAATCACCGATACAACGAATAGCGTATTAAGTAGCGAAATTATAAATGCGCTACGTGTGCTTATAAACACCAAAGAGGGCGATTTAGCTTTAATTGCAGAGCTGTTTAAATTGCCAAGTTTTGACACGTTAGCTGCTGAATTTGATGTAATACCTGTTGATGAGATTATCGAAATAACAGAAAAGTTTGAGCAACAAATTGCTGATGAACTTGCTGATGAATTACTTAGTTGTTACGAATCTCTTGAAGATGATGGCAGTGTAAGTGCAACCTCCGTTGCGAATCGTGCTTTAAAACAAATATGCTTGCACTACCTTGCTAGAACACAAAAACCTGAGGCTGTAACCTTTATTAAGGAGGCTGCAAGTTCGACTAATATGACTAATGTACTTGGCGCACTAAGCGCAGTGGTAAAAGCTTCACACCCTGTTCGACAAGCGCTTTTGAGTCATTTTGATAGTCAGTGGCGTCATGATGTTTTAGTCATGGATAAGTGGTTTGCACTGCAAGCTATGCAATCAGGCAGTAATGCGATAGAAAATATTAAAGCACTTTATGAACACCCGTGTTTTGACTTTTCAAATCCTAACCGTGTACGTGCACTTGTAGGAAGTTTTAGCCACTTTAATACAGCGCAATTTCATCGATCAGATGCTCAAGGCTATGCGTTATTAGGTGATTTATTAATAAAACTTAATGCAATTAATCCACAAAATGCGTCTCGTATGCTTACACCATTTATGTCGTGGAAGCGTTACGATGATGTACGCTCACACGCAATGAAATTGCAATTACAGCGTTTAGCCAACCTCGATGGCCTAAGTGCTGACTTGTATGAAAAGGTTGAAAAAGCGCTCGCATAAATGATTGAGTATTATTTTAGCCTAAGATTGAGCTATAACGAGTGCATGGATTACTACCATGGCCGTTTTAGCTCATTACAAGTTGTAGAAGATGGCGGGAAAACAGTACGTTTTTCTGCTAATCATTTAAGACCTTTTATTACCAGCCTAGGTATAAGAGGGCGTTTTAGAATGTTATTAACCCCCGAAAATAAATTCATTCGTATTGAACAAGTGGCTTAGCTCCCTGTTTTTATGTTATAAAACCATAAAAATATTGTATTTTTGTTAATTTCAATTTGTCCTATTGTTAAATAACGTGTATAAATTATCTGGTACGACGTCTTACCAATACGTAAGCGTTAACCAGAATAAAAAGTATATGACTGATTTGAGCGAGTATTTGTAATTTCACTGATTCGCTTCTATCGTTATGATTACACTAAAAACAATAACTTGATCACACAAAATGACCCGCGACAGGGGGGAACCAAAATGATAAGAAGATCGCTTTTTGTTAAAAATAGAATCGCTATAGGTTTAGCAGCCGCTAGTTTAGGTTTATCTGCAGCAAGTACTCAAGCTGTAACATTTGAAGCTGGAGGTTTTGATATTACCTTCGATTCAACTTTTTCATATGGGCAAAGTGTTCGCGTAGAGGATAGAGACTTTAACCTAATTGGTAAAAGTAATAATCCAGCATTTGATTGGACAGGATACAATCCTGCGCTAAGTAACACTATCTATTCATCTCAAGATGTATGGGCTCAACCTGGGTCTTATTCAAATAACGGTGATGCTGGTAATTTAAATTTTGATAGTGGTGACTCATTCTCAAAACTATTGAAGGGAACACACGACCTTTCAATAAATAAAGATAACTACGGTTTGTTCACTCGCTTCATGTATTTTTACGACTTTGCTTTAATGGATGGCTACCACGCTTATTCAAATCCTACATCAGGGCAAGGTGTTGATCCATGTGATGATAAAGATACTAAAGCACAAAGCTGTGCCGACATACGTTTATTAGATGCGTTTGTATGGGCCGATTTTGATTTAAATGATGGTAATAACCCTTTGTCTGTCCGTTTAGGTCAGCAAGTAGTTAACTGGGGTGAAAGTACGCTTATATCTCATGGTATTAACGTAAACCCAGTTGATATAGATAGGTTAAAAGCTCCTGGCGCTGAATTAAAAGAAGCATTTATACCAATAGGTATGCTTTGGGCATCGCTTGGTATTACTGAGAACATTACGCTTGAAGGTTTCTACCAATACCAATGGCAGGAAACGCGTTTACCAGCAGCAGGTACATACTTTTCTACTAATGACTTTGCAGCAGAAAATGGTTATCAGCAGAATGTTCAATTAGGCTTTACGTCTAATCCTGATATTGATGTTGCTTTTTTAACTGATAGTTTGAATAACCTAACATCCGATTTTGCATTAGCAGCCGCTGCTCAAGGTATTGATCCTTCAAGTGCTGAAGGGAGTGCTTTATTAGCCCAGATGTATCTTGCTTATCCAACTAAGGTTGCGCTTAAAGGCAAAGGGGATAATGGTAAAAATGAGCCTGAAGATGGTGGCCAATACGGTTTACGTTTAGGTATATTTTTACCTGAGTTTAATGATACTGAGATTGCATTATACCATGTGAATTATCACAGTCGTCGTCCGCTTATATCTGGTCGTGTATCAAACTTTTCGCAAGCAGCAATTGCACAAGATTTAGCAATGATCATGACAACAGAAATTACGTCAGATAATGTTGCTGATTTGACCGCTTTTTCAAAAGCTGAAAATGACTACCCTGAAGATATTAAACTATATGGTTTAAGTTTTAATACGACTATCGGTGAAACAGCCTTTGCAGGTGAATTTGCGTTTCGTCAAGATGAGCCACTGCAAATTGATGACGTAGAGCTACTGTACACAGCTATGCCTGAGCAGTTAGCGCTTGCAGGTCTTCGTCCAGACTTTGCAGGTATTTCGCAAATGAGTTTTGGCGATGATATTAGTTCTGTTGCTGCGGGTGAAGTTGCTCAAGGCTATATTGAACGTGATACGTCACAAATTCAATTTACTGCTACCCACTTATTTGGTCCTTCTTTAGGTGCAGATAGTTGGGCTGTTGTTGGTGAAGTAGGTGCAGTAAAAATTCATAATATGCCAGAATACGATGAGATGCGTTTAAATGTTTCGGGTACTGGCCGCAGTGGAACAATTACAGGCCCTGGTACAACTGATTACTCAACATTGCAACTTGGTTTATCAAATGGCGCTGAAGAAAAATCATTTGCTACTGCGTCTTCTTGGGGGTATCGCTTAATTGCTAAAGGTGATTACTTTAACCTATATAACGGTATTAACTTCTCGCCACGTTTTGTATTTTCTCATGACGTAAATGGTAATACACCAGATCCTATGTTCTTATTTATCGAAGATCGTAAATCTTTAGGTGCAACTATGAACTTTAACTACCAAAATGCGTGGTCACTTGATGTGAGCTATAACTCGTTTTGGGGCGGCGGCGATATTAATACTTTCTCAGACCGCGATTACGTTTCTTTTAACTTAAAATATTCTATTTAGGGGTAACATTACTATGATTAAAAAACCTACCCTCATCGCTACAGCATTTTGTAGCTTGTTTGCAAGTAGCGCAGCTTTAGCTAAATTAAGCGCTGATGAAGTTGCTCAATTAGGTCAAAATTTAACGCCAATGGGTGCAGAAAAAGCAGCTAATGCTGATGGTTCTATTCCGGCTTGGAATAACGGCATTACAGCAGCTCCTGCAGGTTATGAAGCTGGTATGCATCACCTTGACCCATTTACAGCTGATAAAGTACTTTTTACTATCGATAAAAGTAATATTGAAAAGTACAAAGCCAATCTAAGCCCAGGTCAAATTGCTTTATTTGAAGCATACCCGGACACATTTAAAATGCCAGTGTATGAAACACGCCGCTCAGCTTCATACCCTCAGTTTGTTTATGACGCGACTAAAAAGTTTGCACCGACTGCTGAATTAATTGAAGGCGGTAATGGTATTAAAAATACAGCGATTGGTATTCCTTTCCCTATTCCTAAAACTGGTTTAGAGGCAATTTGGAATCACTTATTACGTTACCGTGGCCAATCTATTGAGCGTTTTGGTGGTCAAGCCGCACCGACTGCATCTGGTTCTTATAACTATGTTGGTTTTGATGAGCAGTTATTAGTTAAATACTCAGACCCTAGTGCAACACCTGCGGAGCTTCAAGACTCAAATATTTTGTTTAAGTTTAAACAAAGCGTTACAGAGCCTGCGCGTTTAGCGGGTACTGCGTTATTAGTTCATGAAACGATGGACCAAATATTAACGCCGCGCCAAGCATGGACCTATAACTCGGGACAACGTCGCGTTCGTCGTGCACCTAATGTTGCATATGATGCACCAGGCACAGCAGCCGATAGCCTGCGCACTACCGATGACTTTGATATGTTTAATGGCTCGCCAAATCGTTACAATTGGACGCTAAAAGGTAAGCAAGAGTTATATATACCTTACAACAGCTATAAACTTCATAGTGATAAGCTAGAGTACGATGATATTTTAATGCCTGGTCATATCAATCCAGAACATACACGTTACGAAAAACACCGTGTTTGGGTTGTTGAAGCTAACTTAAAAGACGATACACGCCATATCTATAAAAAACGTGTGTTTTACATTGATGAAGATAGCTGGCAAGTACAGGTTACGGATATTTATGATAACCGCGACCAACTTTACCGTGTAGCAATGGCTTATGGCCTTAACTATTACGAAGTACCTACTCAGTGGAGTACGCTTGAAGTTTATCATGATTTAAATTCACGTCGTTATTTAGCAATTGGTTTAGATAACCAAGAAAAAATGTACGATTTTTCACAATCGTTTAATGATAACGAATTTACGTCAAGCGCATTACGTCGCGCAGGTAGATAGTTAGAAGTAAGGCACTTAACTTATGTTAAGTGCCTTTTCCTTTCACATCGCGTTTGTCTTATACCAAATCGCGCAACGCTTTCCTCAGTATATAAAGACAAACAATTCTCTCGTTCAAGGCGATTAAAATTATGAAGTATTTAGTATATGCCAGCCTGATCATAAGCGGTGCGGGTGTTGCCCAGGATGTTCCTGAAAACGCAATCAGTGCAATTAATGCAGATAAAACCCTACTTACTGATATAACAAACACAGGTAACGGGCTAATTGCAGTAGGCAAACATGGTACTGTTATTAAAAGTGAAACAGGTAATAAATGGCAACAAGCTGAACTTGTACCGACTCAAGTGCTATTAACAGCTGTTGACTTTAGCGATGAAAATAATGGCTGGGCATGTGGCCACGATGCAACAATAATAAATACTACTGACGGTGGTATTAATTGGCAATTACAACAAGCACAACCAGAATTAGACAAACCATGTTTAGATATTCTATTTGAAGATGACTTGAAAGGTTTTGCAGTGGGCGCTTATGGTATGTTTTACCAAACTAGCGATGGTGGTAAACATTGGCAAAAGCGCTTTTTAGATTCGTTACTATTTAGTGACGACAGAGATTATTTAAACGATTTAAAAGAAAACGACCCCGAAGGGTATGAAGCAGAAACAGCTTCAATTTTACCGCACTTTAATCGAATCGAAATAACAGATAACGGATTAATGTTGGTTGGTGAAATGGGATTAATGGCCAGAAGCATTGATGATGGTGAAACTTGGCAAAGGATAGAGGAAATTTATCCTGGTTCATTTTTCGCGGTTGCATCAGATAGCACACAAGAAATTGTGGCAGGGCTTCGTGGCAATGTTTTTGCGAAGCAAAATGGTGAACAGCAGTGGCAGCATTTCGAAAATGTAAAAACTGCGACGATCAACAACATCATTAATTACAATAATAAACAATGGCTCATGCTCGCCAATAGTGGCGTTATTTTTCATCTTCAAGATGGGTTACTCACCCATGAGCAGTTAGCCGATGGTAAAGCAGTTTTAGATGGCGTGATTTTAAATAACAAACTAATCATGGCTACAGAAGATGGCATTAAAGTGAAGGAGTTAACCCCTTAATGCATAAGTTACTCGATTTTATTGAAAAGGCGATTTTTAGACATCGCTTAATTATGCTTATAAGTTTTGCGCTTATAACGTGTTTACTTGTATTCAAAGCAACTCAAATTCAATTAGATGCCTCGTTTAATAAAAACATCCCGTTAAATCACGACTATATGAAAGTATACACTAAGCATGAAAAACAGTTTGGTGGTGCAAACAGTATTTTGATTTCAGTGTGTGATGACAGCGGTGATATATTTAATCCAGAATTCTTTACTCAGTTAAAAGCGGTCCACGATCAGCTTTATTTTATTCCAGGCGTAAATCGTCCATTAGTTAACTCTATATTTTCACCCAGTGCTCGTTTTGTTGAAGTAGTCGAGGATGGCTTTGCAGGCGGTCCAATTATTCCTGCCAACTTTAAAGCTGACAAACGTGGCTTAGGTGTTGTAAAAGAAAATATCGAAAAAGCAAAAGTTGTAGGACGTATGATTGCCAGCGATTACTCGTGTGCAATGGTAACAGCTCAACTTTTAGAAACAGATCCACAAACACAACAAAAGTTAGACACATTAGCTTTTGCGCAAAAGCTAGAAAGTGATTTAAGAGAGCCTCTAAGCACAGAAAAAGTAAGCATCCATATTATTGGCTTTGCAAAAATGGCCGGTGATATAGCAGAAGGCGCTAAAGGGGTGGTCGTATTTTTTGCTATTGCTATCGCCTTTACCTTTATTATGGTATGGCTATTTTGTGGCAGTTTAAAGCTGACCATTTTGCCTATCGCGTGTTCTATCATTGCTGTTGTTTGGCAATTAGGTCTACTTTCAAGTTTAGGTTTTGGCCTAGACCCTATGTCTATTTTGGTACCGTTTTTAGTATTCGCTATTGGTGTAAGCCATGGTGTGCAGATGATAAATGCGATTGGTAAAAAAGTCGGTGAAGGTAAAACAACACGTATTTGCTGTCAGTCAAGTTTTAGGGCTTTATTGGTCCCAGGTGGTATAGCACTACTTTCAGACACTGTCGGTTTTTTAACATTACTTACCATCGATATTGGTATTATTCGCGAACTTGCCATTACAGCGAGTTTAGGTGTGGCAGTAATTATATTTACTAATTTAATTTTACTACCAGTTTGGGCTTCGTACATGAACTTTGAGAACAGTGTACATATTCAATCTGGTGATGCTACTAAGCCTAACATGCTTGATAAAATTCGAGACCTTCTTGTAAAAGCAACAGATCCTAAAGTAGCTAAAATGATTATTGGTTTTACACTTGTTTTATTTGCTTTAGGCTACTGGCAAGCAGATAAAATGCGTATAGGTGATTTACACGCAGGGGCGCCATCTCTGCATCAAGATGCGCGCTATAATCAAGATACATTCTTAATATCTGATAAATATACTATCTCGTCTGATATCTTAAAGGTAATTGTAGAAGCATATCCTGCAGCATGTACTGAGCATAGTGTGATGGAGCGTATAAGCCGTTTCCAATACAAAGTAGAGAATGTGGCCGGTGTACAGTCTGCTGTAAGTTTGAGCTCTGTAGCTCAATCGGTTAACGCAGGCTACAACGAAGGTAATCTGAAGTGGCAAAGCTTGCCACGAAATTCAGCAAGCTTAGTACAGTCAACATCTAGAGTTGAAACGAGTACAGGTTTACTTAACGGTGATTGTTCAGTTATGCCAGTGATTATATTTTTAGATGATCATAAAGCACAAACTATCGATACTGTAATTAAGAGTGTTAAGCAATTTGCACAAGAAGAGGGCACTGATAAATTAGCATTTAAATTAGCGTCAGGACCTGTTGGCGTAATGGCTGCTACTAATGAGTCTGTCTCAGAAGCGCAAATACCAATGATGCTTTACGTTTATGGTGCTGTTATTATTTTATGCTTAATGAGCTTTAAAAGCGTAAAAGCAACGATTGCCGTAGTATTACCGCTTTATATCGTATCAACGCTTGCACAAGCACTTATGGTGCAATTAGAAATAGGCTTAACCGTTTCTACTTTACCAGTTATTGCTTTAGGTGTGGGTATTGGGGTTGATTATGGTATTTATATACTGTCGTCGATGATGGGGCAGCTTAAGCAAAATGTACCATTGAGTGTTGCTTATCGAAATGCGCTTGTTGAACGTGGAAGTGCGGTTCTATTTACCGGTATAACATTAGCTATTGGTGTGAGTACCTGGATATTCTCAGATCTTAAATTCCAAGTTGATATGGGTATACTGTTAACCTTCATGTTTTTAGTGAATATGTTAGGTGCAGTGTTGTTATTACCTGCTATTGGTAGTCTTCTCTGGACTGACCAGAAAAAATAATGTGAATAATTTTGCTCCTAAATGGCCTGTAAAGGCCATTTATATCTACAATTTGTGAATAGATGACCAAATAGCTGAAATGCTTAAAATGTTTTCATCGAAAAGGCTGTTTATTAGCTGTAAAAGGGTTAGAATTTAATTGACTCCACGCTAATGAATAGCTGTACAAATTCCTGCTCCTGAGCAGTAATAGATTAAGGAACATACAATGACACGAAATGAAGGCCAAGCCTCGGTTATCCTAGATAATGTCTGTAAGCTGATCCAGAAAAAAGTTCGCGCTGATAATGTGTTACTCGTTGAGAAATTCGCCAAAGCCTTGTACAGCAATATGTCTAAAGAGGATTTGGCAAACCGCAACGATAGTGACCTATATGGCGCAGCATTAAGCCTTTGGAACTCGCTAGAAAAAAATACTACCGACGACGCTGTTATTCGCGTTTTCAACCCTGAAGTGGCAAAAGATGGCTGGCAGTCATCGCATACAATTGTAGAAATTATTACTAAAGACATGCCGTTTTTAGTTGATTCTGTTCGTATGGCCATGACACGTGAAAATATCGCCTCTCACTTATTACTTCACTGCCCATTAAAAATTAAGCGCGATGAAAACGCTAAAATTTCTGGTTTATCAAATTTAAAAGCAGAACAAGAATCTTCATCTACTAAAACAGTATTCTTTATTGAAATCGACCGTCAAACAGATTCTTCTGTGATTGAGTCTTTCAAAAAAGAGTTAGAATCAGTTCTTGTTGATGTGTCGGTTGCTGTTGATGATTGGCAGCCAATCCGTAAAAAATTGATGGCAGTAACTAAAGAATTACCCAAGCGTCATCATAATAAAACGAAAGAAGAAGTTTCAGAAACAACTGAGTTTTTAGATTGGTTAGCTAAAGATAACTTTACCCTAATGGGTTACCGTGAATATGAGCTAAGCCCAGTTCAAGGTGATTACCAATTAAAAGGTAAAATGGAATCGAGCCTTGGCTTGATGAAAAACTCTACTGAAGAACACACACGATTACTATCAGAATTACCTGAGGTTGCTCGCCAAGAAGCACGTAGTAGCAACCTACTGATCCTAACAAAAACTAACTCTGTTTCTCGCGTTCACCGTCCAGCCTACATTGATTATGTAGGTATTAAGCGTTTTGACGACGAAGGCAATGTAATTGGTGAAGACCGCTTTATTGGTTTGTTCTCATCAAGCTTTTACAATAACAGTGCTACTGATGTGCCAGTATTAAAAAGTAAAATTAATCGCATCATGGAAATGTGTGATTTTGCTAAAGGCACGCATGCTTACAAAGCTGTTTTAAATATTTTAGAAACCTACCCACGTGATGAGCTTGTTCAAGCGCGCGAAAGTGAGCTACTTGAAGTTGCTATGGGTGTGTTACAAGTACAAGAGCGCGATATGTGTCGCTTATTTGTACGTAAAGATGCGTATGGTCGCTTCTTATCTTGCATGGTTTATGTACCTCGCGAGCGCTATAACACGGCACTTCGTCGTGAAACGCAAGATATATTAGCCAATGCATTTAATTCTGACGATAAAGTCGAATTTACTACTTATTTCTCTGAGTCAACACTTGCGCGTACTCATTACACCGTTCGTGTGACCGACAACAAGATCGAATATAACGTGAAAGACATCGAAAACAATTTAGTAGAAGCTGCACGTACGTGGGAAGATAAACTTCAATCTGCACTTTTAGAATCTGCGGGCGAAGCACGTGGTAACGATTTAAATCGTAAATACTGTAATGCGTTTGCACGCTCATACAAAGATGAAGTGCTTCCAAGTGCTGCGGTTGTTGATATCGAAAAGTTAGAATTACTTAGTGATGAAAACAAACTAGAAATGCTTTTCTACCGTCCTCAAGAAGAAGCTAATAGCAATATTGTACGATTAAGCTTATTTCATAAAGACGAACCAATTCACTTATCTGATGTTATGCCAATGCTTGAAAACTTTGGTCTGCGCGTCGTTGGCGAAACGCCTTATTCAGTTAAAACAAGCGATGGTCGTATTAATTGGATCATGGACTTCTCGATGCTTATTGATAGCAAAGGGATGGCTGATTTTGATAAGATTTCAGCACGTTTTCGCGCTGCATTAACAAATGTTTGGGGCAACCGCCTGGAAAATGATGGTTTTAACCGTTTAGTGTTAATGGGTGGCCTAACTGGCCGAGAAGCCTCTATTTTACGTGCTTACGCTAAGTATATGCGTCAAATCGGTGTTACATTCTCTCAGACTTACATTGAAAGCACATTTGCTAACTATCCAAATATTGCTGCGCAAATTGTTAATTTATTTGCTAAAAAGTTCTCAATTAAGAGCCCAGCAAGTGCCAAAACACTTGAGAAGCTAAGCACACAAATCTATTTAGAGCTTGAAAATGTAGCAAACCTAGATGACGACCGTATTATTCGTTTATACGTCGATATGATTGTTGCAACGCTTCGTACTAACTATTTCCAAAAAGATGATGCAGGTCAGTTTAAGTCGTATGTATCATTTAAAATACAACCAAGCTTAATTCCTGATGTACCGCTTCCTCTTCCAGCGTTTGAGATTTTTGTTTATTCTCCGCGCGTAGAAGGTGTGCATTTACGTTACG
The DNA here is from genome assembly GCF_038900255.1 of Pseudoalteromonas sp. AS84. NCBI lineage: Bacteria > Pseudomonadati > Pseudomonadota > Gammaproteobacteria > Alteromonadales > Pseudoalteromonadaceae > Pseudoalteromonas > Pseudoalteromonas sp. AS84. The sequence continues at coordinate 18,530 of NZ_JBBMQY010000013.1, forward strand.
GTAAAGTAGCGCGTGGTGGCTTGCGTTGGTCTGACCGTCGTGAAGACTTCCGTACTGAAGTTCTTGGCTTAGTTAAAGCGCAACAAGTTAAAAATACAGTAATTGTACCTGTTGGTTCTAAAGGTGGCTTTGTATGTAAACAATTACCAAGTGAGCGTGAAGCGTTTATTAAAGAAGGCCAAGAGTGTTATAAAATCTTTATCCGTGGTCTTTTGGATATTACAGATAACATTGAACGCGGTGAAATAGTGCCAGCTCGCGATGTTGTTCGCCACGATGAAGATGATGCTTACTTAGTGGTTGCAGCCGATAAAGGAACTGCTACTTTCTCTGATATCGCAAATGGCATAGCTAATGAATACAATTTCTGGCTTGGCGATGCATTTGCATCAGGTGGCTCGGTTGGTTACGATCACAAGAAAATGGGTATTACAGCTAAAGGCGCATGGGAGTCAGTTAAACGACATTTCCGTGAAATGGACATTGACTGTCAAACGACTGACTTTACAGTGGTAGCTATTGGCGACATGGCGGGTGACGTATTTGGTAATGGCATGTTGTTATCTAAGCATATTCGTTTACAAGTTGCCTTTAACCATATGCACATTTTTGTTGATCCTAACCCAGACGCTGCTACTTCTTATCCAGAGCGCGAACGTTTATTTAACATGCCGCGTTCATCGTGGGAAGACTACAACAAAGAGTTAATTTCTGCCGGTGGTGGTGTTTTCTCTCGTGCTGCTAAATCAATTACGCTTAGCCCAGAAATGAAAAAAATGTTGGGTACTAAAAAAGCAAGTATGACCCCAAATGAGTTAATGAAAGCTTCATTGATGATGGAGTTCGATTTACTGTGGAATGGCGGTATTGGTACATACATTAAAAACTCTAAAGAAACTGATGCAGATGTAGGGGATCGTGCAAACGATGCACTACGTATCAATGGTAGAGATTTAGGCGCTAAAATAATTGGTGAGGGCGGTAACTTAGGGGCAACTCAATTAGGTCGTGTTGAATTTGCAGCTAAGGGTGGTCGTGTTAATACAGACTTTATTGATAACGTAGGGGGCGTTGCTTGTTCAGATAACGAAGTTAACATTAAGATTTTACTTAATGGCTTGGTTGCTGAAGGTGACTTAACACGTAAACAACGTGATGAGCTACTTTACTCAATGACAGACGAGGTATCTGAGTTAGTATTAAAAGATTGTTATCGTCAAACACATACTATTTCAATTACGCAGTCTAAAGGTACTTCAACGCTTAAAGAAAAGATTCGCTTTATTCATGCACTTGAAAAAGATGGCAAGTTAAACCGTGCTATTGAGTTCATTCCAAGTGATGAAGAATTGGCAGAACGTGCAGCCGCTGGTAAAGACTTAACTCGCCCTGAGCTTTCAGTGCTAGTGTCTTACGCAAAAATGGTATTAAAAGAGTCTTTAGTAAGTGATGAAATTACTGAAAACCCTTACTATCGCCAATTGCTTGTGAAGTCATTCCCACGTCCTCTTCGTGAGAAGTTTAACGATGCGATGAACAACCATCCACTTCGTAAAGAAATTATTGCAACTAAACTTGCTAACAGTATCGTTAATGATATGGGTTTAAACTTCATGGTACGTATGCATGAAGAAACCGGTGCAAACGAAGCTGAAATTGCAATGTGTTACTCAATTGCTAGCGAAATATTTGAAATGCGTGATACATGGTCTTCTATCAGCGCACTGGATAATAAAATACCAGCAGCGGTACAAACTGAAATGCTTTACCAACTTCGTCGTACTGTTCGCCGTACTACGCGTTGGTTCTTACGTCATCGTAATAAGTCACAAACGATTGAACAAGGAATTGAATTCTTTGCGCCAACATTTAAAGATTTAAGTGATAACTTAAATACATACATGATTGAAAAAGAAAATGACCGCATTGTAATTGAAGCCAATAAGTTAATTGATGCCGGCGTTCCTGCAGATATAGCTAAGCGTATTGTTTCATTATCAAGCTTATTCTCTGTGATGGATTTAGCTGAAGTTGCTAATAATTCAGGTAAGAGTATTTCGATGGTATCGAATACTTACTTTAAACTAGGCGCAAGAATGGGTCTACATTGGTTCTTAGAGCAAATAACTAAGCAACCAGTAGCAAATCATTGGCAAGCACTTGCTCGTTCATCTTACCGTGAGGAGCTTGATTGGCAGCAACGTACGTTATCTGAAGTGGTTTTAAATAGCTTTGAAGGTGATGAGAGTGATGTTGATAGTCAAATAGATCAGTGGATGGATAGCCAAGATTTATTACTTCAACGTTGGAAACAAATGCTGGCTGAGTTTAAAACATCACAAAGCCACGACTTTGCAAAGTTCTCAGTTGCACTTCGTGAACTTATGTTATTAAGTCACAACTGTGATACATCAGGAAAATAATTTAGCTTTAATCTATTATTTGTTTAGTAAATAAATAACTGATTGTTAAATTTGTTATACAATACCTCAGCCTTGTCTGAGGTATTTTTTTGTCTGAAATTTAAAAAGAGGATTATATTGATGTTTTATGATTTAGCTCGCCGTTTTATGTTTACCCGTGATGCGGAGTGGGCGCATGAGTTTGCACTTAATAATCTTCGTCGTTTTGCTAATACGCCTCTAAATCTAGCTTGGTCACAAAGTGTTTCAGATAAACCCGTAAACTTCTTAGGTCTTGAATTTAAAAATCCAGTAGGGCTTGCTGCTGGTCTTGATAAAAATGCAGAATGTATTGATGCTTTTAGCCAAATGGGGTTTGGTTTTATCGAAGTAGGCACAGTTACGCCTCGTCCCCAAGAGGGCAATGAGAAACCGCGTATTTTTAGATTACCAGAATCAAACGCTATTATTAACCGTATGGGTTTTAATAACAAAGGCGTTGATAATTTAGTCAAAAATGTAAAAGCAGCAAAGTACAGTGGCATACTCGGTATCAATATTGGTAAAAATAAAGATACTCCTAATGAGCAAGGTAAAGATGACTACATTCATTGTATGCGTAAAGTATTTGAGCATGCTTCATACATTACGGTAAATATTTCATCCCCAAATACCCCAGGACTTCGTGATTTACAATATGGTGCTGCACTTGATGACTTATTGCAAAGTCTTAAAAATGAACAGTTAGATTTAATTGCAAAGCATAGTAAGCAAGTACCTATGCTTGTAAAAATTGCACCGGATCTCGATCAAATACAAATAGAGCAAGTAAGTGAGTCACTTTTAAATAATAAAATTGATGGTGTAATTGCTACAAATACAACGCTTGAACGGGCTGCAGTCATGGGGCAGCAATATGCAGAAGAGGCGGGCGGTTTATCAGGTTACCCTGTTAGAATGCGCTCTACAGAGGTGGTAAGTGAACTAAAGCGCTTAACAAAAGGTAACTTACCAATCATCGGAGTTGGCGGTATTGATGATGCTTCATCTGCAAAAGAAAAGTTAGATGCAGGCGCAAATTTAGTTCAGGTTTATACTGGGTTCATCTACAAAGGTCCACAATTGGTAAAGTCGATCGTTAACGGCTTATAAGGATCAGTTATCTAAGCTTTTGATCGTTCGATAAATGTTCTAAGCAAACATTTTAAAAGTGGTCAAAAGCAGTTATACTGTGAGCAATAATTATCCAACATACCCAAGGAGGAGTAAATGTTACAAGCATCAAAGCAATGGCAGTGGATTGCTTGTCCTGATAAAAACCGTTTGTTACTTGATTTAAATGACGACATGCAATTATGTACGCCTTACAAATTAAGACAACTCACCGATTCTGTTTTTAAAAATCCACGTTTTAGCCTAGAAGATGCTGCATTTTATGAGCAAGTTTATAATTATCTAGATGGATTTGAATTGTGGTCTGCGGCTCAAATTTGTCAAATATCATTAAATGCGACAGCTGTTAAATACCACTTAAAACCCGTTTTAGCAAAAAGTTGGTTTTTTGAAGAGTACACAGGTACAGAGCCAAGTGTAGAGGCAATAGTTAAATTAACATCTAAAGCGCAGTCAGGTGATTTTTTAATTGTAGAGCATTGTCCTGATGCATCTATTTGTTTGAATTTAAGTGAAACCTTTAAATTAGACGAAAACTTATCTTTAGCGCAATTTGAAGTAATCCGTATTCTTAATAATCGAGTACACCCCATCCTAAATCAGCAATATCAAAGTCAAACCGCCTAACCAAATTTAAGTCTTAAGCGTGTCTTTATGGCGTGTTTGTCGCCCAACCTATGTTATAATCCTGCGCAATTAGCTATTAAGGGTTATTACTTTGCAATTTATCGCACTTACTTCTATCGGAATCGAAAATTTATTGGTTGATGAACTAACAGAACTTGGCGCAACCGTGTCTAAGCAAACTGTTGGTTCTGTTCGTTTTGAGGCTGACTCATTACTGGCGCAAAAGGTTTGTTTATCAACTCGTTTTGCAACGCGTGTGCTTATGCTTATTGAAGAAAAAGAAGGCGTAGATGACAAAAATAGCCTGTATAATTTTGCGCGCTCGCAACCTTGGCAAGAATGGTTTGGACCTACGCAAACATTCGCTGTTGACTTCAACGGTACCAATGACTCATTAAAAAACACGCAATTTTCGGGTCTTGTGATCAAAGATGCGATTGTTGATTATTTTAATGATTTATACGAGCAACGGCCGAACGTTGATAAGCAAGATGCTAATGTGCGCGTGGTTGCACGATTAAATCGTTACGGCGTGTCGATGTATATTGACTATTCAGGTCCTCGTTTGTCAGAACGCGGTTACCGCCAAGGCCAAGGTAAAGCGCCAATTAAAGAGCATTTAGCTGCTGCATTAATTAAGCGAAGTGGCTGGCTTGAAAATGTAAAACAGCCTTTATTCGATCCATGTTGTGGTGCGGGTACTATTTTGATAGAAGCTGCGGGTATGGCGCGAAACGAAGCGCCAGGATTATTCCGTGAAGGTTTTGCTTTTGAGCGTTTACCAAGTTTTAGAGCCGCTAAGTTTAAAGAGCTTAAAGAAGAGTTACTCGCTAATATTACCGATCCTAAATTGTGGTTAATTGGCCACGATTACGATGAACAAGTATTAAGTAAAGCAATTGATAATGCTAAACGAGCCGAGCTTGACGACGTGATTAAGTTTAAGCAAAGTGATGCAACTAAACTTACAGCTGTTGCAAAATTACCGGGTGTTGTAATTTCAAACTTACCATATGGTGAGCGTATTGGCTCTATGGCTGAGCTTGTTGATTTACACCGTAATTTAGGTGTTGGCTTTAAAAAGCACTTTAATCACTGGAAACTTGCCTTACTTGGTATGGACGAGAGCTTATTTAAACTTTTAAAACTTGTGCGCCTTAAGCGTTATAAATTTAAGAATGGCCCGCTTGATGTAGAACTTAACTTATATCAATTAGATGATAAGCAAGTCAGTTTGACCACAGATGATAAAAAAGCACTTAATTTTGAAGGCTCAACGTCATTTGCAAATCGATTGAAAAAGAATAAGCAAGGCTTAAAAAACTGGCTTAAACAAAATAAAATAGATGCTTATCGCGTCTATGAAGCGGATATCCCTGAATACAATGTTGCTGTAGATATTTATGGGGACTCTGCTGTAATTTTTGAATATGCAGCGCCTAAAGAAATTGATGAAAAAACATCAGAAAAGCGTCTGCAAGACGTAATAAGCTTAACGGCTCAACAGCTTGAAATTTCACCTGAAAACATTGCTGTAAAAGTACGTAAAAAGCAGAAGGGCGAAGATCAATACACCGCTATGTCTAAACAAAACCGTACTATGGTTGTTGAAGAGTTCGGTGCTAAGTTTAAAGTTAATTTATTTGACTACTTAGACACAGGCTTGTTTTTAGACCACCGCTTAATGCGTCGTTATATTCAAGAAAATGCTAAAGATAAACGTTTCTTAAACCTTTTTGCATACACAGGTACAGCTTCTGTACATGCTGCTCTTGGTGGTGCTAAAGCCATTACTACAGTTGATTTATCAAAGACCTACTTAAAATGGGGCCAAGATAACTTTGATTTAAATGGTATTAGTAATACACGATACCGCTTTGAACAAGCAGATTGTTTAAAATGGTTAGAGCACGCAACAGCGCAATACGATTTGATATTTTTAGATCCTCCAACGTTTTCAAACTCAAAACGTATGAAAGATGCATTTGATGTTCAGAGCGATCATATTAAATTATTAACGTGGGTAAAAAAGATTTTAAGCCCATCGGGTACGTTGATTTTCTCTAATAACAAACGTGGCTTTGTTATAGATGAAGTTGGTCTGATTGGTTTAGGTTTAAAAGCCGTTAATATTTCAGATAAAACGTTATCACCAGACTTTAAACGTAATAAAAAAATCCATAATAGCTGGCTAATCACACATGGCTAATTGGGTTTTATACCACACTGATGGTTGCCACTTGTGCGAGCAAGCTGAGCAACTTATCACTGAGGTACTTTGTGATACTAGCGAGTTATTACTAATCGATATTATGACTGATGAGCAGCTTATAGCTGAATATCAAATTACTATTCCTGTATTAAAAAGTGAAAAAGGCGAGCAATTATTTTGGCCTTTTACTTTAAACTCTGTGCGCGAATTTTTAGCACAAGCAGAATAAGAGCAAATAAGAACTATGGATTTAATTAGAATTTTAAAAGCACAACTTGCTTTTGGTACACATGCTTTGCTTAACAAAGCAGATGCCGTTATAGAAAGTGGCGAAAGAGTGTGTGTGGTTGGCCGAAATGGCGCGGGTAAATCAACTTTATTAAAAGTACTTGATGGACAAGTTGTTTTAGATGATGGCGAAATAAATCAGCTAGGTGGCATTCGAATTTCTCGCTTAGAGCAAGATCCACCAAAAGGTGCAAGCGGCACCGTATTTGATTACGTTGCACAAGGTATGCCTGAGATTGCAAACTTACTAATTGATTTTCATCATGTTAGTAACGAGCTTCAAACAGAGTGTAACGATAAGTTATTAAATAAACTTGAACGTTTATCAAATCAACTAGAAGCAGCTGATGGCTGGCGCTTTGATAGCCGCATTCAATTAGTTTTGACACAATTAGAACTAACCCCAGAAGCTAAACTTGAGTCTCTTTCTGGTGGTTGGTTACGTAAAGTGGCACTCGCACGTGCACTTGTAAGTGAGCCTGATTTATTATTACTAGATGAGCCAACAAACCATTTAGACATGGCAAGTGTAATGTGGCTTGAACAGTTTTTAAAAGAATTTAAAGGCGGTATTGTATTTATCTCGCATGACCGTGCGTTTATTCGTGCTGTTGCTACGCGTATTTTAGATTTAGACCGTGGTAAGCTTATTTCGTACCCAGGCGATTACGCTACTTATTTAGAACAAAAAGCGCATGATCTGAAAGTTGAAGAAGCTCAAAATGCATTGTTTGATAAACGCTTAGCCGAAGAAGAAACGTGGATTCGACAAGGTGTTAAAGCACGTAGAACGCGTAACGAAGGTAGAGTTCGTGAGTTAAAGCAGCTTCGTACCGAGCGCAAACAACGTGTTGACCAAGTTGGTAAAACTGATTTCAATATTGAAACAGCAGACCGCTCTGGCAAGTTAGTATTTGAAGCTCAACATCTTTGTCATGCATTTAAAGACAAAGTTATTGCTGATGATTTTTCTACACTTGTAATGCGCGGTGATAGAATCGGCTTAGTAGGCCCAAATGGTATTGGTAAAACAACACTATTAAAGCTAATGTTTGGTGATTTAGAACCAGATAGCGGTATAACTAAGCAAGGTGTTAATTTAGAATTTGCTTACTTTGACCAATATCGTGAAAAACTTGATGAAGAAGCAACAGTTCAAGATAACGTCGCCGAAGGTAAACAAGAAGTGATGATGGGCGGACGCTCACGTCATGTTTTAGGTTACCTGCAAGACTTTTTATTCCCTCCAGCACGCGCTCGAACCCCTGTTAAAGCACTCTCTGGTGGTGAAAAAAACAGATTACTATTAGCTAAACTGTTTTTAAAACCATCTAATATACTTGTTCTCGATGAGCCAACAAATGACTTAGACATTGAAACGTTAGAGTTACTAGAGGACATCATTAATCAATACCAAGGTACAGTGCTGATTGTAAGCCATGACCGTGAATTTATTGATAATACATGTTCAAGTGTATGGGCGTTTGAAGGTAACGGTAAAGTTACAGATATTGTAGGTGGCTATAGCGACTATGAGGCTTACGTTAACTATTTAGCTGAACAAGAAAAAAAAACGCAGCAGCAACCAGTAAAAAAAGTTGAAAAAGTAGTCGCTCCAGTTGCTAAACCTGCAGCTAAAACAAATAAACTCTCTTACAAATTAAAACTTGAATTAGAGCAACTACCGAATAAAATGGAAAAACTAGAAGCTGAAATTGAAGCTCAACAAGCTGTAGTTAGTGACTCAGACTTTTTTAAACAAGAGAGTGATGTAACAACTAAAGCATTGAACCATTTGGCACAACTTGAGTCTGACCTTGAAGCTGCGCTTGAGCGCTGGGAAGAACTTGAAGAATTACAGAATCAGTAGTAAGGACTAAAATGAAATATAAATTACTCGCTGCCAGTATTTTAGCGACATTAAGCACTTCAGCAACAAGTGCTACGTACCAGTTAAGTGAATTAGGGACTCTTGAAGACGCTAAATATTCTTATGTAACAGATGTAAGCGAAAGCGGGCATATTATTGGTTTCGCAAATGGTTTATACAATTTACCTATTGATATCAGCTATATAGATTTTACTGAAAATATTATTGAAAATAGCTACGATAATACAGAGGCTGCATTTGATTTAAGTGATAAAGAGATTACCTTTACACTTGATGACATTGAAAATAATGATGCAGTACTTACTAATTCAGATGCACATACTTTCATGGTTAGTTTTTTATCTTCAATTTCTACAAATTTTGAATATCAAAAATTAAGCTCATTAGTTGGCATAAAGTACAATGACACACAAGTAACAGAGCAACCGTTATTTGATGTTGCATCTGTTGATTATGATGGCTTAACGCGTTCAACTATTAACCTTTTTAATGCTGTAAGTGAAGATGGCGTTACTGTTGGTTGGGGCGGTGCTCCTTACGATAAAGTATCTTTTACACCTGATGGTGAAGATGATGCAGAAACGTGGTTCACACATGAGTTTATAGAACGTGGGATTGTAATAAGTGCTGATGGCAGTATAAGTGTTGAGTTAGAGCCTGAGTTTAATGAATACGGTGGCACAAGCCGCGCTAACGATATTGTTAAAACAAATAGTGGTTATACTGTTGTAGGTAATATCTCTACAAGTATTCCTGATGACAGACAAGATAATATTGATGATAACTGTGATAATGAAGACGAACCAACGTCAGTGTGTATCAATTTATTAAATTCTAATATTTCACGAGGCTTATTTAATAAGCGTGCTGTTAAATGGGAACTTGATGAATCGTTAAATATTATTTCTGTTGAAGAGCTTGGTATGGCACTTACACCTGATGAAGGTGAAACGGAAGATGACGCATTTACGAGTACTGCTCTAGCAGTGAACAACAACGGTACAATTGTAGGTTCATCAAATACGCGTTATTACAAAAATGATGATACGATTCTTACAATGCCAGTCTATTTTAAAGACGGTGCAGTCACTGACTTTATTAATCAAGAAGATGACTGGCAGGCTGGTAAATCAATCGCTATTAATGATAATGATGTAATTACAGGTTATGCGACAAAGCGTATTGAAGGTACACTTCGTAATAAATTCTTCTATCATGACATCGAAACAGGTAATACAGTTTTTCCAACTGATTATTTTTCAAGCTCAAGTTCTTATGGCAACGATATAAATAATCAAGGTTATATTGTAGGCGAAGGGGAAGTGGGTGTATCTGATAGCTCACGACTTAAAGAAGCCTTTATTTACAAAATTGGTGAAGATAAAATCACTAATCTAAACGATTTACTGCCTTGTTATGATACTGATGGCGAAACTGATTATGCTTATTCTATGGTTGAAGCAACAGCTATCAATGAAAATAATGAAATATTTGGTACTGCGACTAAGACAGTTGAAAAACTTGATTCTTTAGGCGGTGTTGTAACTGATATCAATGGTGAAATTGAATATGAAAGTATTGCAGTTGCAGTTAAGTTAACGCCAATTGCAAATGGTGAAGTAGAAAACTGTGCTCCAGTAGAAGCAGAAGTCTATGAGCGTAACTCTGCTAGCTTTCCTTGGTATACATTATTGCTATTACCATTAGTTGGCTTAAGACGTATATTTCGCTTTTAAAGTTTACTAATATTGATTATAAAAAAACCAACTTAATAAAGTTGGTTTTTTTTCGTCTATAATATTTTATAAGATTAGGATTACCATGAATCTTATAGTTATTATTTAGCTTTAACGCTACTAATTATTTCGCGATAACCATGCCTTTTTAACCGAGCGGCGCCAAATAATATCAATACCAAAATAGCCGATAATTGATGCAATAGAAGCACATACTAACGAACCTAGTAAAAATGCAGGACCAATAGTTTCTATGCTCTCTAGAAACCAAGACCAACTAGCTTCGAATACAAAGTGTTGCTCAGGCTGATTAAGTATTAATGTACCCACTAAGTATGAGCCATAAAAAATAGGTGGCATAGTTAGAGGGTTTGTAAGCCATACTAATGCTACTGAGATAGGTAAATTAACTCTAAATAATATAGCGCCGGCTGCTGCTAAAACCATTTGAAAAGGAACAGGGATGAAAGCAAAAAATAACCCGACTGCAAATGCACCTCGAGCAGAACGTCTATTTAAATGCCAAAGATTTGCATCTTGTAAAAGGCGTCCAAATATTCTTAGTGATTTATGATGTCTAATTTTATTTGGATCAGGTAAAAATCTTTGGATCGTTTTTTTAGCCATTTAAAGCAACCATTTACATCAGTGTGGATAAGTCTTGGGTTTGTAATTGGCTGTATAGCAACCGTATTTTATTATCAAACTCTCGAATTTACAGTATTCACAATTTTCATTGTTATAGTGAGCGCTTATTTTAAGCCGTTTTTAAATGTATTGTTAGGCTTTATTTGTGCAATTTGCTTCGTTGGTCTGCATTTTTACGTTTTTTATAGTTTTGAAATACCAAAACCGGATGAAAAGTATGCACTTGATTCTACATTAATTGTAGAAGAGGTTATTTCTGACAAAAAACCTCAATATATTAAAGTTAAAATAGTGGCATTAGAAGGGAGTTATTTTTCAGGTTTTAGAGCACCCAAAGCAATGCTCAGTGTTAATTCTGCACAGCCTTTAATAGTAGGTGATGAATTTTCTGCTTTAATTCATTTAAAACATTTTCGTAGTAATAAAAATTTTAATGTATTTGATAATGAACGTTATGCTTTTATAAATAGAATATTATTTAAAGGTAAAGTGCTTAATAAAAATCTTAATATTATAAATAGCGACAAACAAAGCATAATTTTAGATTATCAACACTTCCTTAAAAACACTTATACGGATACAAAATTACAGTGGCTCTATTATGCATTGCTTAGCGGTGAAAAATCTTTGATGAGCTACGCTGACAAACAATTAATGCAATCTCTTGGGCTAAGTCATTTACTTGCTATATCGGGGTTACATATTGGTTTGATTTTTAGCTTCGGTTATCTTGTTACTCGATTCATTTTTGCAAAAATTAATTTTTCGATTGGGCAATCATTCAACCTGACTCTTTATTACAGTTCATGCGGATTTTTAGTAGCCTTGGTTTATGTGTACTTAAGTGACTTTTTAGTATCGGCAACGCGAGCGCTTATCATGCTGGGTTGTTATTTATTATTGTATTTTCTTGCTAAGCAGCCGCTGCGTTGGCGGAGCATTTTATTTGCCTTGGTTATTGTTCTTATTGTTAACCCATTTAATTTACTCAATCCAGGTCTCTACTTTTCATTTTTAGCGGTTGCTATCATTTTTACAGTTATTAATAAATTACCAATATTAAACACTCGCATAAAAAACAAAGTTATTTCACTGTTTGTTATTCAAATAGCGTTATTTATTGGTCTATTGCCACTTTCACTCTATTTTTTTAATGGGGTAAGTATTGCGGGTTTGATAATAAACTTAATTGCTATACCGCTGCTTTCAATCATTATCTTACCCTTTTTAATTGTTTTTACATTACTGAGTATTTTCTTAGATATAAGTATTTTAATAAACCTGTTTGATACAGGCTTATATGCGCTATTTAAATTGCTTAATGAAATACCAGAATCGTTAAGGTGGATAACGACTGGCAGAATTGACTCAATATTTGTCGTTTTTACTTATATTATTATGTTGATGGTTTATTTTCTTCCTTATAAATGGCTCGCTTTTATTCCAGCAATAACGCTTTTATTAAATTATTGGTTAATAGAAAAGTCTAAGTGGCAACTACATGTATTTGATGTAGGGCATGGACTTATGGCATTAATTGAAAAAGATAATCAAGTGCTTATTTATGATTTTGGCCCCAGTTATTTCAATCGCTTTAGCCGTACGCGAAGTATTTTACTGCCTTATATTAAAGCAAATAATTTAACAGTGAAAACGGCGATTCTAAGTCATGAAGATAATGATCACGCTGGAGGATTACAACATTTCATAGATGCTGGCTTTGGTGAAACATTACAACAATTTCATCCTAAAAATACACATAATGTATGTGAAGTCATAAATATTGATTTTGCTGGATTAAAAATACAAAGCTTTAGTACAAAAGGGTTTGGAAATGAAAATGATGATTCATGCGTTGTTAGGGTATCAGATAATACCTATAGCGTGTTACTTACCGGTGATATATCAAATGCGCGTGAAGCATCGCTATTAGCGGATAATAAATCATTGAAAAGTACAGTAATGTTAAGCCCGCATCATGGCAGCGATACATCCTCAAGTGTTAATTTTATTAATAACGTTGCCCCTAAAGTAGTTATTCATTCAAGTGCCTATAAGGGGCAATGGGAATTCCCTAAGCCTCTTGTCGTCGAACGTTATAACCAAATAAATGCTCAGCAATTTACGACAGGCGTTGAAGGGCAAATTAGTATTAAATTTTATGCAAAGAATTTGGCTATAGAAACAGCAAGAGGGCAGGAAAGTTACTGGTTTATCAAAGATTGACGTTTAGTTTTATCTCATCGGAGGATACAATACAGATTGTTACTGTATTTAGAGAGTGTTATGGATCAAAGTACTACACAAATTTATAAACGTCTTGTCTCATATGTTGGCACCTACAAAAGCGTCGCATTTGTCGCAATTATTGGGATGATAGGCTATTCAGCAATGGATGCTTTATTTATTCAATTAATGAAGCCGTTTATTGATCAAGGTTTGAACCAGCGTAATACAGAAGTTTTAAAGTACGCTCCTTTTGTCGTTATCGCGTTAGTTCTAGGGCGTGGTGTTTTTAACTTTATGTCTTCTTACTGCTTAAGTTATGTAGGCTCCCAAGTTGTACGTTCTTTACGCCAAGAGTTATTTGAGCACATATTGCACTTACCCGTTTCTTTTCATGACAAAAACTCAACGGGAGATTTAATTTCAAAAATCACATTTGATACAGAACAAGTTCAACAAGCGATTACTAAAGCCTTGCTAATAGTCGTACGTGAAGGGGCATTTGTTGTATTTTTACTTGCGGTAATGTTCTATACCAGCTGGAAATTATCACTGATATTTTTAGTGATCATCCCACTTGTTGCTATTATTGTCGCCGTCGTCTCTAAACGTTTTCGCCACATTTCTAAAAACATTCAATCTGCCATGGGGCAAGTTACCCGTAGCTCTGAGCAAATGCTGAGTGGGCATAAAGTTATTCATGGTTTTGGTGGTCAAGATCAAGAGATTAATCACTTCTCGAAAATTAATAATCATAATCGTCAGCAACGTATCAAAATGGACGCAACTAAAGCGCTTAGTGTGTCTATAATTCAAATTTTAGCGGCAAGTGCCATGGCAGTTATTTTGTGGGCGGTGTCGTTGCCATCAATGATTGATACGATTACATCTGGTGACTTCATGGCATTAATTGCCTCAATGATGATGTTACTGCGTCCGCTGAAACAACTTGCCAATGTGAATAGTGATATGCAACGTGGTATCTCTGCAGCGCAAAGTATATTTTTAGTTTTAGACGAAGAAATGGAAAAAGATACAGGCACTGTTTCGGTTGATAAAGTTAAAGGTTTAATTGAAGTTAAGAACGTAACCTTTAAGTACCCAACTAAAGATGAAGCTGTATTAAATGATTTGTCGCTAACGATTAAAGCGGGTGAAAGTATTGCCTTAGTAGGGCGCTCAGGCTCGGGTAAATCAACAATTTCTAATTTATTACCACGCTACTATGACTTAGAGCTCCCAAGTGAAATTTTGCTTGATGGTATTGCTCTGCAAGATTACAAATTAACAGATTTGCGTCGCCAATTTGCTTTAGTGTCTCAACAAGTCGTGTTATTTAACGATACGATTGCTAACAATATTTGTTATGGCATAAAGCATGATGTGTCTGAGGAAGAATTAGAGCAAGTTGCTAAACAAGCGCATGTTTGGGAGTTTGTTAAAGACCTGCCAGAGCAATTAAACACGATGGTAGGTGAAAATGGCGTAATGCTCTCTGGTGGCCAACGCCAGCGTATAGCGATAGCACGGGCAATATTAAAAGATGCACCTATTTTGATTTTAGACGAGGCTACATCAGCACTTGATACCGAATCTGAAAAGCTTATTCAGCAAGCATTAGAAACGCTAATGAAAGATAAAACCTCAATTGTTATTGCGCATCGCTTATCTACTATCGAAAACAGTGACCGAATCTATGTTATTGATAATGGTCGTGTAATAGAAAGTGGCGATCACAATAGCTTATTAGCAAATGACGGTACTTATTCAGCCCTTTGCAAAATGCAGTTTGGTGATCAGGCGTGAGTAAAATAGAACAAAGCTGGTATAAACCATTTGGTCTAATTACTTTACTGTTATTACCATTAAGTGCTTTGTTTTGGGTTGTATCGTCATTTCGAAAATACTTATATAGCGCTAAAATACTTAAACCTTTTGAGTGTAAAACGCCTGTAATTGTAGTTGGCAATATAAGTGTTGGCGGTAATGGTAAAACACCTTTTGTTTTGTGGTTGTATAAGCATTTGACCGAGCAAGGTTTATCAGTGGGTATTATTAGTAGAGGTTATGGTGGGCAATCAGATAATTACCCGCTGTTAGTCACTTCAGTTGTTGACGCCCAACAGGCTGGCGATGAGCCTGTGCTTTTATACCATCGTTTAAAGTGCCCAATAGCAGTTGGCCCTAATAGACAACACAATATCGATTTATTAGAAAAAAATTATACGCTAGATGTCATTATTTCTGATGATGGAATGCAGCATTATAAAATGCCTCGTAGCATTGAGTGTTGTATTGTTGATAGTGAGCGTCGTTTTGGTAATGGTTTTGTTATGCCCGCAGGGCCACTACGCGAAACAACTAAACGCTTACAAAGTGTTGATATAGTAATTGAAAATGGCGGTGAGGCTAATAATAGCTACGTGCTGCAAGTAAGTAACCTTCGCTTAGTTAATTCAAGTGATGATGCAAAAAGTAACGTAAGCGAGGCACATGCAATAAGTGCAATTGGGAACCCTAAACGGTTTGAAAACTCATTAGAAGCACAAAATATTAAGCTATTGTCGACTCATCATTTTAGAGATCATTATGCTTATACAGCAGATGATTTTATTCAGTTTGGTGATGATTGCATTATAATGACCGAAAAAGACGCGGTTAAATGTAAGTCCTTTGCAAAACCTAATTGGTATTATTTACCTGTAGATGCAGAGCCTTCCGATAGCGTAATAAACACATTAAATTTATTATTAAAAGAAAAAGGAATACTCAATGGCCTTTGATTCAAAACTACTCGAGATTATTGCATGCCCAGTTTGTAAGGGTAAATTACGCTTTGATAGAGAAAACAACGAACTAATTAGTACGGCAGCTAAGCTTGCTTACCCCGTTCAAGACGATATTCCGGTATTGCTTGAAAACGAAGCACGTGAGTTATCTTTAGAAGAGGTTGAAAAGTGGAATTCGTAGTTGTAATTCCAGCTCGCTTTGCATCAACCCGACTACCGGGTAAACCGCTTGCTGATATTTGCGGTAAGCCAATGGTTCAACATGTTTACGAAAAAGCATGTTTATCAGGTGCAAGTAAAGTGGTTATAGCTACCGATCATCAAAAAGTGTTTGATGCAGTAAGTTTATTTACTAGTGATGTTGTAATGACTCGCGAAGATCACCAATCGGGTACTGAGCGTTTAGCCGAAGTGGTTGATTTACTTGATCTCGACAGTAATACAATTGTGGTGAATGTACAAGGCGATGAGCCATTACTTGCGCCAGAAAATGTATCCCAAGTTGCTGCACTATTAAGTGATTCAACAGCACCAATGGCAACGTTAAGTGTTGCTATTGAAGAGCGTGATGAAGTATTTAATCCTAATGCAGTTAAAGTGGTTAGCGATATAAATAAAAATGCGCTGTATTTTTCTCGTGCAAGTATTCCGTTTGATAGAAGCACAATGATGAATGACAGCAGTGCTCTTAATTTAGCGCCATTTCAGCGCCATGTAGGTATTTATGCGTACAGAGCGGGTTTTATTAAACAATATATAGAATTGAGCGTATCGCCACTTGAGTTACTTGAATCGCTTGAACAATTGCGTGTGTTGTATCATGGTTATAAAATCAAAATAGAGCAAGCTCAAATAGCACCCCATGCTGGAGTTGATACGGCAGATGACTTAGCGAAGGTGATAGCGCATATTAAAAGTATAAGCGCGTGAGTGAACAAGTAAGTAAAATATTAAAAATTATTTTTACACATAACGATTTTTATATTTTAGAAAAACCTGCGGGTCTTAATTTTCATTCAGAAGATGGCCCCGGCTTTGTTGTGTTAGCCGAACAACAATTATCGCAAAAGCTTTATGCCGTTCATCGTTTAGATAAAGTGACATCAGGGCTTATTATTTTAGCTAGAAACAAAGCCGCTGCAGCTAATTTTACTGCGCTTTTTACTGAGCATGCGATTAATAAATTCTATTTAGCGATTAGTGATGCTAAACCAAAAAAGAAGCAAGGTTGGATTAAAGGCGATATGGCTAAATCTCGCCGTGGCTCGTTTAAGTTACTAACGAGTAAGCTTAACCCTGCAATCACTCGATTTTATTCGCTAAGCTATAAGCCTGGGTTTAGAGGGTATCTTTTAAAACCATACTCAGGGAAGACGCATCAATTAAGAGTAGCACTAAAAAGTGTTGGCTCACCTATTTTAGGTGATGCAATGTATTCAGGTACGTCTTCAAATCGTACATATTTACATGCATATGCCTTGAGTTTTGTATGGCATAGTGAACAAATACAGTTTACTTTACTACCTGACTGCGGTGATGAGTATTTAGCGTTAATTAAACATCAAGATTTTCAAGCATGGCAGTCGCCATGGCAACTGGATTGGTAAATGAGCGAAAAAGTTACAGATATACGTTTTGGCGGAATTAAGCGTTTATATGGTCATCAACAATTTGATTGGCTTCAAGAAGCACACTTTTGTGTAGTAGGTATTGGTGGTGTAGGAAGCTGGGCGGCTGAAGCACTTGCACGTACTGGTGTTGGTAAAATAACATTGATTGATTTGGATGATATTTGCGCCACTAACGTAAATAGGCAGATTCATGCATTAACGGGTACTATTGGTCAAGCTAAAGTAGAGGCAATGAAAGCGCGCTGTGAGCTTATTAATCCAGAGTGCCAAATTAATGTGATAGATGATTTTATTACACTTGAAAATATCCAAGAGCATATTCAAGATTTTGATTATGTGATTGATTGTATTGATGCAGTTAAAGAAAAGGCAGCATTAATAGCGCATTGCAAACGTAATAAACTCCCTATAATTACAACCGGTGGTGCTGGCGGGCAAACAGATCCTAGTCAAATAACCTTTGGTGATGTAGCTAAAACTACACAAGACCCATTACTTGCAAAAGTACGTTATATCTTGCGTAAGCAGTATAATTTTAGTAATAATCCTAAACGTAAGTTTAATATTGATTGTGTCTACTCAACAGAACAACTGGTTTACCCAGGAAGCGATGGCAGTGTATGTCATGCAAAGCAAAGTGCTGATGGCTCGATGAATATGGATTGTAATAATGGTTTTGGATCTGTGACTATGATCACAGGAAGCTTCGGCTTTTTTGTTGCGGCAAAAGCGGTGCGTAAATATCTAGATAAAAAACAACGCTCACAAGCTTAGTTTTCGTTAACTAAGCTTTTGTTGTGCCATGGTTTGTATTTTATCAACCATAGCTTTAATACCATTACCACGTGATGCGCTTAAGTGGCTTATAAGGCCGAGTTTTTCAAATTCTTCATACGCATTTTTATTCACTACTTGCTCTGGTGTAAGGCCATTGTAAAGCGCTAAAATAATGGCTAATAATCCTTTTACTATACGTGTATCCGAGTCACCAATTACAACAAGTGTATTTTCTGTTAAATCAAATTCAACAAACATCCATACTTTGCTTTCACAGCCAGGTACAAGTGCATCATCGGTTTTCAAAACATCAGCTAAAACAGGTAAAGTTTTTCCTAAAAGCATTATCTCACGATATTTTTGCTGCCAAGCGGGTGCATTTTTTATAGATTCAGTGACTTTGTTAAACGTATTTGTCATGAGTTATCCTAATTAATTCTATTAAAGTGACGTTTAGTCCAGTAAAGCGATACACTTTTTGAGTGAATCAATGAATATATCTACATCTTCATAGGTATTATAAAAACAAAAGCTCGCTCTTAGCGTTCCATTAAGCCCTAAATGTGTCATTAATGGCTGTGTACAATGGTGTCCACTCCTCACTGCAACCCCGTACCCGTCAAGTAAAGTTGCCAAATCATAAGGATGTTCATCATTTAAATTGAAACAGAGTGTACCAATATTGTCATATAGGTTGCTATATATTGTAATACCATCGATCTTTACCAATTCTTGAGCTGCATAGCTAAACAATTTTTGCTCATACTGCTGAATTTTTGCGTGATCTAACTCATTTAAATAGTCTAATGCGGCACCGAAACCTAAAACTCCAGAGATATTTGGTGTTCCAGTTTCAAATTTTGCAGGCGCAGGACGATAAGTACTGTGAGTTAAGTACACTTTATCGATCATTTCCCCACCTGATTGGTAAATATCAAGGGTATTTAATTGCTCATATCGACCATAAAGCACACCTAATCCTGTTGGGCCGAGCATTTTATGGCTTGAGCAGACATAAAAGTCACAGTCTAATTCACGTAAATCGGGTTTTAAATGCAGTGCACCTTGTGCTCCATCGACTAATACAAGAGAATTGACGCCTTTTGCAGCTCTAATTAGTGGTTTTAAATCGGTAATATTACCCAGTGTGTTAGATGCTTGTGTAATAGCTAATAGGGCAGGCTTAATTTTTTTTATATATTCACAGCATTCTTTGGTGTTCAGCGTGCCATTTTTATTAAGTGGAAGTGCTATTAATTTAGCACCCGTTTGTTGACTTACTATTTGCCAAGGCACTATGTTTGCATGATGCTCAAGCGGAGATATCATGATGGTATGACTTTCATTGAAGCGTTTTTTTAATCCGTTAGCGACCAAATTAATGGCTTCTGTAGCGCCTTTAGTCCATACAATCTCTTTACTATACACATTAAAATACTGTGCAGTTTTATCCCGTACTTGTTCGTATGAATAAGTGGCTTGCTCGCTAAGTGTATGGCGTCCACGGTGTACATTAGCGTTTTGAAACGTATAGAATTCAGTAATTGTATCTATAACTGATTGAGGCTTTTGTGAAGTTGCTGCTGAGTCTAAATAAACAAGCGGGCAGCCGTTTATTGTTTGATTTAATGTTGGGAAGTCGTTTCTAATTTTATTTATATCAAACTTTAAATCAAGCATGGCTAATCTACATAGTGTTTTAAGGCAGGAATTGTAATCGGTTTATGATAATTCTCAAGTGTTGTTAATAAAAAAGGCCGCAAAATGCGGCCTTTTTAAACTAACCAGCGTAATTAACGCTTGTCAGTTGATACGTAGTCACGTTGAGTGTAACCAGTATAAAGTTGACGAGGACGGCTGATCTTATGACCAGGCTGAGATAGCATCTCATCCCAGTGAGTGATCCAACCAACAGTACGTGCCATTGCAAAGATTACAGTGAACATGCTTGTTGGAATACCAATCGCTTTTAAGATAATACCAGAGTAGAAATCTACATTAGGGTATAGTTTTTTCTCTACAAAGTACGGGTCTTCAAGCGCTATTTGCTCAAGCTTCATAGCAATATCAAGAAGTGGATCTTGGATATTCAGCTCAGCTAAAACTTCGTGACACGTTTGACGCATTACTGTAGCGCGTGGGTCAAAGTTTTTGTAAACACGGTGTCCAAAGCCCATAAGGCGGAACGGGTCAGCTTTATCTTTAGCTTTAGCTACGTATTCATCAATACGGTCAACAGAGCCAATCTCTTCTAACATGTTTAAACATGCTTCATTAGCGCCGCCGTGAGCAGGTCCCCATAAAGATGCAATACCAGCTGCAATACATGCATACGGGTTAGCACCAGATGAACCAGCAAGACGAACTGTTGAAGTTGATGCATTTTGTTCATGATCTGCATGAAGCATAAAGATTTTATCCATTGCTTTTGCAGTTACAGGATTAACTTTGTATTCTTCAGCAGGTACAGAGAACATCATGTGTAAGAAGTTTTCTGCGTAGCTTAAATCGTTACGTGGGTATACAAACGGTTGGCCGATATTTGTTTTGTAAGCCATTGCCGCGATTGTTGGTAACTTAGCGACAAGCTTAACTGCGCTTGTTTTACGTTGTTCAGCATCAGTAATATCAAGGTCTTCATGATAGAAAGATGATAATGCACCCACTACACCACAAAGCATTGCCATTGGGTGAGCGTCGAAGCGGAAACCTTGGAAAAAGTTAGCAATCTTCTCATCAAGCATAGTGCTTGTAGTGATTTCATTCTTAAAAACTTCATATTGTTCTTTAGAAGGTAACTCACCATTTAAAAGTAAGTAACAAAGTTCAATGTAATTTGAGTCTTCAGCTAATTGCTCAATTGGGTAACCACGGTGAAGTAGTACACCTTTACCACCATCAATATAGGTGATTGCAGATTCACAAGAACCAGTCGACATGAAACCTGGGTCATAAGTAAAGTGACCGTGTGAACCTAACGTACGTACGTCGATTACATCTTGGCCAGCAGTGCCTTGATAAATTGGAAGTTCGATTGGATCTAGTCCATCAATTTGGACTGTGGCTTTTTTATCTGCCATCGTTATGTATCTCCTATTAAGATATCTATTCTGATTTTTAGATTTTAAAGTTCTGAAATCTGTTTTAAGCACATCTTTTCATTTTAACGTGAAAGAGGGGGTTAAAGTCAATTTTTATAAACATTATGCATATATGTATAATAAATATTCGGTATTAATTAAATATAATACTATTGGCTAATTCGCAAACATCTCTAAATAAACAAGAATTGTAAAAAGCCCTGTGGGTATATATACTAACGGTGGTTTTAAACCGTATTGTATTTGGGTAAACATATTCTTAACAGCTTAAAATTTACAGGTTTGTGAACTTTAATTGTTTTGGTACGTTTATTTTGATAGTTCCATCAGTAATATTTGGTGGGTTTTTAGAAAAACAAGTAGATGAGCTCCACTGTGAGCAAGATGGGCAAGTAACTGTGAAAAAGCAAAGACCTGTAAATCTAGATCTAACAACTATATCTATGCCGGCAACGGCTAAAGCTTCAATTTTTCACCGCGTCACCGGTGTTGCATTATTTTTTGCTTTAACGTTTGTCATTTGGGCTTGGTCTGAGTCTCTCTCTTCAGCTGAAAGTTTTGAATTCGTCAAGGGTCTGTTTAACGGATTCATTGCCAAATTTATAGCTTGGGGCACTGTTTCTGTATTAGGTTATCACCTTATTGGTGGTATCCGTCATATGATTATGGATATGGGACATTGGGAAGAACTTGAATCAGGTAACCTCAGCGCTAAAGTTTCAATGGCTCTTGGTGTTGTGTTTGCCGTATTGGCAGGGGTGTGGATATGGTTTTAAATCAAGCAACTCTAAAACGTGATGGTGTACAAGATTTCGTATCTTTACGTACCACGGCATTAATAATCAGCGCTTACGCGATTTTTATTATCGGCTATTTTTTAGCGACGCCAGAAGTCACTTTCGAAGCCTGGACAGGCCTCTTCTCTAACCTAGCAATGAAAGGGTTTACGTTAATTACCCTTGTTTGCATTATGGTTCATACCCGCATTGGCCTTTGGCAAGTTCTTACAGACTATGTTAAGTGCGCAAAGCTTCGTGCAGTTTTAGGTTTTGTATTAAACCTAATGGCCGTTGCTTACGTAGCTATTGGTCTAATCGTATTATGGGGTGTTTAAGTGAAATATTCTGTTCGTGAATTTGACGCCGTAGTAATTGGTGCAGGTGGTGCAGGTATGCGCGCTGCTTTAGCAATTACAGAATCTGGCAAAACGTGTGCATTAATATCTAAAGTATTTCCAACGCGCTCACACACTGTATCTGCTCAAGGCGGTATTACGGTTGCGCTTGGTAATTCACACGAAGATAACTGGGAATGGCATATGTACGATACCGTTAAAGGTTCCGATTTCATCGGTGACCAAGACGCTATTGAATACATGTGTCAAACTGGCCCAGAAGCTATTACTGAATTAGAAAACATGGGTTTACCATTTTCTCGTTTTGAAAATGGCCGTGTTTACCAACGTCCTTTCGGTGGTCAATCGAAAAACTTTGGTGGTGAACAAGCCGCACGTACTGCAGCAGCTGCTGACCGTACGGGCCATGCTTTATTACACCTTCTTTATCAACAAAACGTTAAAAACAAAACAAATGTATTCTCTGAATGGTATGCACTTGATTTAGTTAAAAACGATAATGGTGATGTAGTAGGGTGTACTGCAATTGAGATTGAGACAGGTGAAGTTACCTTCTTCAAATCTAAAGCTGTTGTATTAGCTACTGGTGGTGCAGGTCGTATATTCGCATCAACCACTAATGCTCACATTAACACTGGTGACGGTGTTGGTATGGCAACACGTGCTGGTATTTCTATGCAAGACATGGAAATGTGGCAGTTCCACCCAACGGGTATTGCAGGTGCTGGTACGCTAGTAACTGAAGGTTGTCGTGGTGAAGGCGGTTATCTTTTAAATAAAGATGGCGAGCGCTTCATGGAACGTTACGCTCCAAACGCAAAAGACTTAGCGTCTCGCGACGTTGTTGCACGTTCAATGATGACTGAAATCCGTGAAGGTCGTGGCTGTGATGGTCCTTGGGGTCCACATCTTAAGTTAAAACTTGACCACTTAGGTGAAGAAACACTTAACTTACGTCTTCCAGGCGTATGTGACCTTGCTAAAACATTTGCTCACGTTGACCCTGCAAAAGAGCCGATTCCAGTAATTCCAACTTGTCATTATATGATGGGTGGTGTTCCTACTAATGTAAATGGACAAGCGCTACAAATCGATGCTCAAGGCAACGAAACAGTAGTTCAAGGTTTATTTGCAGTAGGTGAGATTGCCTGTGTATCTGTACATGGTGCAAACCGCTTAGGTGGTAACTCATTACTAGATTTAGTTGTGTTTGGTCGTGCTGCGGGTAACTTCTTAGGTAAGTACCTGAATGACGTTGAAATATCTAAATCTGCTTCAGAATCAGATTTAGAAGCGTCTCTTGCACGTTACAATCGTTGGGAAAATTCAACGGCTGGCCAAGGTGAAGATCCAGTTCAAATCAAAAAAGACCTACAACAATGTATGCAGCTTAACTTCTCGGTATTCCGTGAAGGTGACTCAATGGCATCTGGTCTTCAAGAACTTAAAGAAATTCGCGAACGTCTGCAACATGCTCGTCTTGATGATAAATCATCAGACTTCAACACGCAGCGCATCGAATGTCTTGAACTAGACAACTTAATGGAAACAGCTTACTCAACTGCAGTAGCTGCAAACTTCCGTACAGAAAGCCGTGGTGCACATTCTCGCTTTGACTTCCCAGATCGTGATGACGAAAACTGGTTATGTCACTCAGTATTCAATCCTGTAACGGATGAAATGAGCAAGCGTGATGTAAACTATGCGCCTAAAACGCGTGAAGCTTTCCCACCTAAAGCACGTGTTTACTAGGAGATAGACGATGGCACAAGTACAATTTTCAGTTTATCGTTATAATCCAGATGTTGACAACGCTCCTCGTATGCAAGAATACACCTTGCAAACAGAGGAAGGTCACGACATGATGGTGTTGGATGCACTTATTCTTCTAAAAGAACAAGATCCTACATTATCTTTCCGTCGTTCATGCCGTGAAGGTGTGTGTGGATCTGATGGTGTTAACATGAATGGTAAAAATGGTTTAGCATGTATTACTCCTTTATCTACGCTACAAAAAAATGGCAAAGGTAAAATAGTAGTACGTCCACTACCAGGTTTACCTGTGGTTCGTGACCTTGTTATTGACATGAGTCAGTTCTACACTCAGTACGAAAAAGTTAAACCTTATTTAATTAATGATCAGCCTGCAGCAGGCGAACGTCTTCAAACTATTGAAGAACGTGATAAATTAGACGGGTTATATGAGTGTATTTTGTGTGCATGTTGTTCAACATCGTGTCCTTCGTTCTGGTGGAATCCAGACAAGTTCATTGGTCCGGCAGGCCTTCTTCATGCTTACCGTTTCTTGGCTGATAGCCGAGATACAGCAACTGAAGAACGTTTAGCGGATTTAGACGATGCGTTCAGTGTGTTCCGTTGTCACAGTATCATGAACTGTGTTAGCGTTTGTCCTAAGGGTCTTAATCCGACCAAAGCAATTGGACAAATCAAATCTATGTTACTAAACCGAGCGGTTTGATAGCTTAGTAAAGGTAAGATGGCTAATATTAAAATTATATTAGCCATCTTGTTATAATAACTATTAATTTCTGCGCTAAAAAAAAGGGCTTATAAATGCACGAAGGTGTGATGAAGGCATGGCTAGAATCTTCACATTTAAACGGCGGCAACGTTGCTTATGTAGAAGAGCTTTATGAAGCGTATTTAGACGATGCGACTTCTGTGCCAGACGAATGGCGAGAAGTGTTTGAACAATTACCTAAAGTTGATGGTGTGGATGTTGAAGTAAAACATTCAGAGGTTCGAGCACAGTTTGCACAGCTTGCTAAAAACAAGCATAGAGAAGTAGTGGTAGCAGAGGGTAGTGGCGGTGACCTTAAACAGGTTAAAGTTCTACAACTTATTAATGCTTTCCGTTTTCGAGGACACCAAAATGCAAACCTAGATCCATTAGGCATTTGGCAGCGAGAACGTGTACGAGATTTAGAGCTAGAGTACCACGACTTATCTTCAAGTGATTTTGACCGCGAGTTTAACGTAGGATCGTTTGCCGTTGGGCGCGATACTATGCCTTTAGGTGAATTATACCAAGCTCTGAAAACTACTTATTGTGGTTCGGTTGGCGCTGAGTATATGCACATCACATCAACAGAGGAAAAACGTTGGTTACAACAACGTCTAGAATCTGTCCAGTCTAGACCTAAATTCTCAAAGGATGAAAAGCTTCGTATCCTTAAAGGGCTTACAGCAGCTGATGGTCTTGAAAAATATTTAGGCTCAAAGTTTCCAGGTGCTAAACGTTTTTCACTTGAAGGTGGTGATGCGTTAGTTCCAATGCTTAAAGAGCTTATTCACCGTGCTGGTGAAAGCGGCCAACAAGAAGCTGTTATTGGTATGGCTCACCGCGGTCGTTTAAATGTTCTTGTGAACGTACTTGGTAAAAACCCATCAGAGTTATTTGATGAATTTGCTGGTATTCATAAAGAAACATTAAGTTCTGGTGATGTTAAGTATCATATGGGTTATTCGTCTGATTTTGCTACCAAAGGTGGCAATGTACATATGGCACTTGCTTTTAACCCATCACATCTTGAAATTGTTAATCCAGTAGTTATGGGCTCTGTGCGTGCTCGTCTTGATCGCTTAGGTGACAGCTCTGGTATTAAAGCATTACCAATTACGATCCATGGTGACTCTGCGATTGCTGGTCAAGGTGTTGTACAAGAAACGTTTAATATGTCACAAACTAACGCGTTTAGTTGTGGTGGTAGTATTCGTATTGTTGTTAACAACCAAGTAGGTTTCACAACCTCGAAGCAAGATGACGTTCGTTCAACGCCATACTGTACTGACATTGCTAAAATGGTCCAGTCTCCTATCTTCCATGTTAATTCAGATGATCCTGAAGCAGTTGCATTTGTTACTCAAATTGCACTTGATTTTAGAAATCAGTTTAAGCGTGATGTAGTAATCGATTTAGTTTGTTATCGTCGCCATGGTCACAATGAAGCTGATGAGCCTAATGCAACTCAGCCTGTTATGTACCAAAAAATCAAAAAACATCCAGTGCCGCGTTTAATCTATGCAGATCAACTTATTGCTGAAGGTTCTTTCTCTGAACAAGAAATTAAAGCGCTCGCTGATGAATATCGTGATGCATTAGATGAAGGTAACTGTGTTGTTTCTGAAATCCAGCCAGAGACTTCACATTCTTCTGATTGGGCAAAGTATGTTGGTCATGAATGGGACGTTGAGTATGATGCTAGCGTACCTTTAGAAGAGCTTAAGGCTCTTGGTGAGAAGATAGCTTCTTACCCAGAGCAATATAAAGCACAGTCACGCGTTAAAAAGATCTATGACGACCGTAAACTAATGGCTTCTGGAGAGAAACCACTTGATTGGGGTATGGCTGAAACGCTTGCTTATGCAACAATTGCAACTGAAGGTACTGATATTCGTTTAACGGGTCAGGATTCAGGACGTGGTACTTTTTTCCACCGTCATGCGGTAGTTCATAGCCAATCAGACGGTGCTACTTATACGCCACTTCAACACTTGAGTGAAGACCAAGGTACTTTTCAAATATTTGACTCTGTTCTTTCTGAAGAAGCTGTTGTTGCCTTTGAATATGGTTATGCAACTGCGGAGCCAACTTCACTACTACTTTGGGAAGCTCAATTTGGTGATTTTGCCAATGGCGCTCAAGTAGTATTTGACCAATTTTTAAGTTCTGGTGAGCAAAAATGGGGCCGTCTATGTGGTCTTACAATATTGTTACCTCATGGTTACGAAGGTCAAGGTCCAGAGCATAGTTCAGCACGCCTAGAGCGTTTCTTGCAACTATGTGCTGATCACAATATGCAAGTATGTGTTCCTTCAACGCCAGCGCAAGTTTACGCTATGCTTCGTCGTCAATCAGTTCGACCACTTCGTCGTCCATTGATTGTTATGACGCCTAAGTCACTACTTCGTCACCCGCTTGCTACTTCATCACTTGAAGAGCTTTCACACGGTGTTTTCCATAATATGATTGACGAAATCGATGATATTAAGCCAGAGAAAGTAGAGCGTGTTGTATTTTGTAGCGGTAAAGTTTACTACGAGCTATTACAAGAACGTCGTAAGCTTGAGCAAGATAATATTGCAATTGTACGTGTTGAACAGTTATACCCGTTCCCACACGATGAAATGCAAACAATTATAGAGCGTTACCAACATGTAACTGATTTTATTTGGTGTCAAGAAGAGCCACAAAACCAAGGTGCATGGTACTGTTCACAACATCACTTTATTGATGCAATCCCACAAGGTGCTAAATTAAAATATGCAGGTCGTAAAGCCTCTGCATCGCCAGCGTGTGGTTACATGTCAGTACATACTAAAGAACAACAAGCGCTCGTAGCCGACGCGCTTACTATAGAAAATAAAGGATAAGCAATGAGCACAGAAATTAAAGTTCCTGTTCTTCCTGAGTCGGTTGCAGATGCTACCGTTGCTACATGGCATGTAAGTGTTGGCGACAAAGTAACTCGCGATCAAAACTTAGTAGACATTGAAACAGATAAAGTGGTTTTAGAAGTGGTTGCACAGCACGACGGTGTAATTACAGAAATATCACAAGAAGAAGGTGCAACCGTACTTGGCGATCAAGTTATGGGTTTACTTGGTGATGCTGATGCAGCGCCAGCAAGTGAAGGTTCAACTAAAGAAGAATCAGCACCAGCTAAATCAGAAGACGCGCCAGCGGCGCAATCAGCACCAGCATCAGAAGGTAAAGAAGTGGACATTAAAGTACCTGTACTTCCAGAATCAGTTGCAGACGCAACAATTGCTACATGGCATGTACAACCAGGTGACGCGGTAACACGCGACCAAAACTTGGTAGATATTGAAACAGATAAAGTTGTTCTTGAAGTAGTAGCTCAAGAAGATGGCATCATGGGTGATATCATTCACGGCGAAGGCGATACTGTATTAGGCGAGCAAGTAATTGGTTCGGTTAAAGCAGGCGGTGCACCAGCGGCTCCAGCTGCAAAAGCAGACTCTGCGCCAGCAGCAGATTCAAGCGAAAGTTCAGATGTGTTAACACCATCAGTTCGTCGTTTAATCGCTGAGAAAGGCCTAGACGCTTCTAAGATTAATGGCACGGGTAAAAATGGTCGTGTAACTAAAGAAGACGTTGATACTTTCTTAAAAGCACCAGCGCCAGTGGCTAAAAAAGCAGAAGCTTCTGCTCCAGCAGCACCGATGGGCGATCGTACTCAAAAACGTGTTCCTATGACCCGTTTACGTAAAACGATAGCAACACGTCTTCTTGAAGCTAAAAACTCAACTGCAATGTTAACAACATTCAACGAAGTGAACATGGAACCAATCATGAGCCTTCGTAAGCAGTACCAAGAAGTGTTTGAAAAGCGTCATGGTATTCGTTTAGGTTTCATGTCTTTCTACGTGAAAGCGGTAACTGAGGCACTTAAGCGTTTCCCAGATGTTAACGCATCAATCGATGGTGACGATATTGTTTATCATAACTATTTTGATATTAGCATTGCAGTATCTACTCCACGAGGTCTAGTTACTCCAGTACTTAAAGATTGTGACAAACTATCTGTTGCTGAAATCGAAAAAGGTATTCGTGAACTAGCACTTAAAGGTCGTGATGGTAAGCTTACGCTTGCTGATATGACTGGTGGTAACTTCACTATAACTAACGGTGGAGTATTTGGCTCATTACTATCTACACCTATCATTAACTTGCCACAATCTTCGATTTTGGGTATGCATAAAATCCAAGACCGTCCTATGGCTGTAAATGGTAAAGTTGAAATACTTCCTATGATGTATTTAGCACTTTCTTATGACCACCGCATTATTGATGGTAAAGAATCTGTTGGTTTCTTAGTGACTATTAAAGAGTTACTTGAAGATCCAACTCGCTTATTGCTAGATGTTTAATCTAGTTGTATGAAATGTAAGCTGTGAATGAACATTCACAGCTTTTTTTTTGCGCCTTTGGTCTTACTGGGGTTTTCATGTTAAGCCTTGGGATCTATACTAGGTGCGCAATTTGGGATAGTTGTTTATTTGAAAAAATATTCAGCTCTTTTAGTATAAAAAATTGGATAAAGCATCATGAATTTGCATGAGTATCAGGCAAAACAACTTTTTGCCGAATATGGTTTACCAGTTTCTCAAGGTTTCGCTTGCGATACACCTGAAGAAGCTGCAGCAGCTGCTGAAAAAATCGGCGGTGATATGTGGGTTGTTAAAACTCAGGTTCACGCAGGTGGACGTGGTAAAGCTGGCGGTGTAAAGCTAGTTAAAACTATCGACGAAGTAAAAGCGTTTGCAGCTAACTGGTTGGGTAAAAACCTAGTTACTTACCAAACAGACGAGAAAGGCCAGCCAGTAGCTAAAATTTTAGTTGAAAGCTGTACTGACATTGCTAACGAATTGTACCTAGGTGCAGTAGTTGACCGTGCATCTCGCAAAGTAGTTTTCATGGCGTCTACTGAAGGCGGCGTTGAAATTGAAACTGTTGCAGAAGAAACACCTGAGCTTATCCACAAAGCTGAAATCGATCCACTAGTGGGTCCACAGGCTTTCCAAGCACGTGAGCTAGGCTTCAAATTGGGTCTTAACCCAGTACAAATGAAGCAGTTTGTTAAGATCTTTATGGGTCTTGGTAAAATGTTCACTGATTTTGATTTCGCACTACTTGAAATCAACCCGTTAGTAATCACAGACGAAGGTAATCTTCACTGTCTTGACGGCAAAATCGGTATCGATGGTAATGCACTTTACCGTCAACCTAAAATCCGTGAGTTCCACGATCCATCTCAAGAAGATGCACGTGAAGCACACGCAGCAAGCTTCGAACTTAACTACGTTGCTCTAGATGGCAATGTTGGTTGTATGGTTAACGGTGCAGGCCTAGCGATGGGTACTATGGACATCGTAAACCTACATGGCGGCAAACCGGCTAACTTCCTAGATGTTGGCGGCGGCGCGACTAAAGAACGTGTTTCTGAAGCATTCAAAATCATTCTTTCTGACGACAATGTTAAAGCTGTTTTAGTAAACATCTTTGGCGGTATTGTACGTTGTGACATGATTGCTGAAGGCATCATTGGTGCAGTTAAAGAAGTTGGCGTAACCGTACCAGTTGTTGTACGTTTAGAAGGTACTAATGCTGAATTAGGTCGTGAAGTTCTTAAGAACTCTGGTCTAGATATCATTGCTGCTGAATCACTAACAGACGCTGCTGAGAAAGTTGTTGCTGCTGCGGAGGGCAAATAATGTCTGTATTAATCAATAAAGATACAAAAGTTATCTGTCAAGGTTTCACTGGTGGCCAAGGTACTTTCCACTCAGAGCAAGCGCTTGAGTACGGTACACAAATGGTTGGTGGTGTTAGCCCGGGTAAAGGCGGTCAAACGCACCTTGGTCTTCCTGTATTCAACACAGTTCGTGATGCTGTTCAAGAAACTGGCGCAACAGCTTCAGTTATTTATGTA
Organism: Pseudoalteromonas sp. AS84; assembly: GCF_038900255.1. Taxonomy (NCBI): domain Bacteria; kingdom Pseudomonadati; phylum Pseudomonadota; class Gammaproteobacteria; order Alteromonadales; family Pseudoalteromonadaceae; genus Pseudoalteromonas; species Pseudoalteromonas sp. AS84. The sequence continues at coordinate 49,643 of NZ_JBBMQY010000013.1, forward strand.
CCAGCTCCTTTCTGTAAAGATGCAATCTTAGAAGCTATCGATGCTGGCATCGAGCTGATTGTTTGTATCACTGAAGGTATCCCTACACTTGATATGGTTGATGTTAAAATCAAACTAGATCAAACAGGTACTCGTATGATCGGTCCTAACTGTCCAGGTGTTATCACTCCTGGTGAGACTAAGATTGGTATCATGCCTGGTCATATCCACAAACCTGGTAAAGTAGGTATTGTTTCTCGCTCTGGTACTTTAACGTACGAAGCAGTTAAGCAAACTACTGATGCTGGTTTTGGTCAGTCTACGTGTGTTGGTATTGGTGGTGATCCAATTCCAGGTACTAACTTTATCGACGTTCTAGAAATGTTCGAAAAAGATCCACAGACTGAAGCAATCGTAATGATTGGTGAAATTGGTGGTACTGCAGAAGAAGAAGCTGCAGAGTACATCAAAGCAAACGTAACTAAACCTGTAGTATCTTACATTGCTGGTGTTACTGCACCAGAAGGTAAGCGTATGGGTCACGCTGGCGCAATCATTGCTGGTGGTAAAGGTACTGCTGATGAGAAATTTGCTGCATTAGAAGCTGCGGGCGTAAAAACTGTACGTTCACTTGCTGATATCGGTAAAGCACTTAAAGAGAAAACAGGCTGGTAATCGCTTGTTTCCTTTAAAAAGGCCCGCATATGCGGGCCTTTTTGTTATTAGATGAAAATTTAAAACGGGTAACTAATATGTTGGAAAAAACGTACAGATAAATCTTGTCGCTGCTTATTTATGGCTAGCTCATTGCACAGAGAATGAATTGTTTTTTCCACTTGGTTCATAAATCGACCGTACCCCATTTCGTGTTTATCCTGTTGCGTAGCAACCACTACAAAATGTAGGGTCTCTACTAGTTTATTTGCCTCATAAAAATACTTAATCTGATTTTCATTAGAGTCAATATCAAAACTTAATTTTTGAAGTTCTGCATTGCCTTCACTTTTATCAATTTTACTGTTTCGTATAATAGGTGTTGCGCCATTAGCAACCATAGAGCCATGATTCAGGTTGTTATTTTGACACGCACGTATAAATGAGTAGGCAAAGTAGTCATAAAATTTAGCATAGTCATTTGTGTTCATTAGTGTTTGAAATTGCGTTTTAATAGCGCGCGAAACCGGTATAGTAAAAGTCGCGTAAGTCATCTCTGCGTGATCATCGGGTATGCTGCATTGTCTTGACTGATAGCGAGGGAAAAGGCTTCTTAATTTGTAACCATAGCTTTCTTTATTGCCTTTTTCTTTAGCAAATAGGTCATATGTTAAGTGTTGATGATCGCGAAGTTTAAACTGGGATTGATTTACTAAAAGTTGTTCTTGTAGAGTGTTTAAGACTTTTTGAACTTTATTATGAAATTCTGCAGAGTTGGCTCGTAAATCATCGCCTGTAGCTAAAAATAGAATACGTATTTTTTTACTCTGTGTACCTTCAGTGTAATAAATCTTATGCGCTTCATGATAGCAAGGGTTATAAAAAAAGAGCATCTGTTTATCTGTCTCAAACTGATAAGACTCATCATTAAACCTTACAACGGGCAATTTATCATTCGCTAATAAGTGCACATTATAAAGCTCATATTCATCGCAAGAAGCAAACAGTTGGCGCGCAACACGTTCATAGCAACAATTTATATTACTAAAGCTTTTGTAAAAATCCTGATTAGGGGTGACTTCTGCTAAAAGGTAGTGGTTTGCACGTGCGTTAGTTGGAATATATACACGATGTTGATTAAGTGTAGCCATCTTCGAATCCTTATAAAGTAGGTTATTTTGCTACTATAATTGGCTTTGATGACTTAAATATTGCGCTAAAACAAATTTTATTCATAAACAAGAGTTAAGCTGAATTAAAGTTAAGTAATATCTAAAATAAACCTTAATCTATTGCTGTATGTTAGTGTATGTTTTTGTAATAATGCATTAGTTTTGTTATTACGTAATATTTAGAGGACTGCACTCCTATGGCGGAAACTGAGAATCGCCCAAGTAACTTTATTAGAACCCGAATTGATGAAGACTTATCAAGTGGAAAACATGCCACTACGCATACACGTTTCCCACCTGAACCAAATGGTTTTTTGCATATTGGTCATGCCAAATCAATTTGTTTAAATTTTGGCATCGCAAAAGATTACAATGGTTTATGTAACCTACGTTTCGACGATACAAACCCAGAAAAAGAAGATATTAACTACGTTAATTCTATAAAAGAAGATGTTCAGTGGTTAGGTTTCAATTGGGATGGTGATATAAAGTATTCTTCTAATTATTTTGATACTTTATATGGCTACGCTGTTGAGTTAATTGAAAAAGGTTTAGCGTACGTTTGTTTTTTAACAGCAGATCAAGCACGTGAATATCGTGGCACATTAAAAGAGCCAGGTAAAAACAGCCCATACAGAGATACTTCAGTTGAAGAAAACCTAGCGTTATTTGAAAAAATGCGTGCTGGCGAATTCAAAGAAGGTGAATGTGTCTTGCGTGCAAAAATTGATATGGCAAGCTCATTTATGGTGCTTCGCGATCCAATTATTTACCGTGTACGTTTTGCTCATCATCATCAAACAGCAGACAAGTGGTGCATTTATCCAATGTATGACTTTACGCACTGTATTTCTGATGCGCTAGAGGGCATTACACATTCGTTATGTACATTAGAATTCCAAGATAACCGTCGTTTATACGATTGGGTACTTGATAACATTAGTTTAGAGTGTCATCCACAACAAATTGAGTTTTCACGCTTAAACCTTGAATACACTATTATGTCAAAGCGTAAGCTAAGCGACTTAGTGGTAAACAATTTTGTTGAGGGCTGGGATGACCCACGTATGCCTACAATTGCAGGTTTACGTCGCCGTGGTTATACACCGGGCTCAATTCGTGAGTTTTGTTTGCGCATTGGTGTAACAAAGCAAGAGAATATGGTTGAAATGGGCATGCTTGAAGCGTGTATCCGTGAAGACTTAAACGAAAATGCACCGCGTGCAATGGCCGTACTCGATCCTGTTAAAGTTGTTATTGAAAACTACGAAGCAGACAAGGTTGAGGTTTTATCTGTGGCTAATCACCCAAATAAAGAAGAAATGGGTCGCCGTGATGTACCATTTACTCGCGAAATTTATATTGAACGAGAAGACTTTAAAGAAGAAGCGAATAACAAGTTTAAACGTTTAGTGCTTGATAAAGAAGTACGCTTACGTGGCGCTTATGTTATTAAAGCACAGCGTGTTGAAAAAGACGAAAACGGCGAAATCACAACTATTTTCTGTACTTACGATGCTGAAACACTGGGCAAAAATCCAAGTGACGGACGTAAAGTAAAAGGTGTTATTCATTGGGTTTCAGCACCAGAGTCTATTACGGCAGAAGTTCGTTTATACGATCGTTTGTTTAGTGTGCCAAACCCAGCAGCCGCTGATGAGTTTGAAACTACACTAAACCCAGAGTCACTGGTTGTTTTATCAAACGCTAAATTAGAGCCATCGCTTGCCAATTCACAAGCAGAGCAGGGCTTTCAGTTTGAGCGTACAGGTTATTTCTCTCGTGATTCTAAATCAGAGAACGTTGTATTTAACCAAACAGTGGGTCTTCGCGATTCATGGTCTAAAACTCAATAAGTAATATCTAAAAAACCTGAACTCTGGATAATAAATCTATCTCGAACAGCTATTTTCAGCGCTAACTGCGTTGAATTTACTTGCAATAGGCCAGCTATTGACGCGTGAATTCGCCTTGTTTTCACTTAAAATCTCTGGCTAGAGAAAATAAATTTAAATATCACCATGATTCAATATGTTGGTAAATCTCTTAACCAGAGTTCAGGTTTAATATCCCCAGTTTTTACTGGGTATGTTTATTACAAGCGTATTTTAGACACAAAAAAACCTACACATAGCAGGTTTTTTATTGCTTTTTAAAAGCGGTATTAGCTGTTAGCGTCGCTAAACTCTTTACACGCTGCTTTATCATTACACTCACCGTATAAATATAAAGAGTGGTTTGTAAGTGTAATACCATTTTCTTCAGAAATTTCAAGTTGACGACGTTCAATCATTTCATCTTCAAACTCTACCACTTTGCCACATTTCAAACATACTAAATGATCGTGGTGTGTGCTTCCAGAAAGTTCAAATACTGATTTGCCACCTTCAAAGTGATGACGGCTTACAATACCCGCATCATCAAATTGGTTAAGTACGCGATATACAGTTGCAAGACCAATTTCTTCGCCTAAATCCAAAAGAATTTTGTAAACATCTTCAGCGCTGATGTGTTGGTTATCTGGAGATTGTAAAATCTCTAATATTTTAATACGCGGTAAAGTTACTTTTAAACCGGCTTTTTTAAGTTCCAAGTTATGATCAGTCATTAAATCTGTCTCAATTTTATTTGGTTATACTAGACATCTTGCAAAGATGTACACGACACATTAGCAACAAACAGGATAACGTGCCTAAGCGTTAAGTGCAAAGAACAATTGATTTATATTGCCACTAAAGCTTAAAACGCTAACTGTTTGATAATTATTTAAACAGTTAGCGATATATGTTGTAAATTAGTCAGCTAGCTCACTCAAACACATTTCTTCATATACTTGGGCAGACCATGCTTTAACACGTTGTTCTGTAAGCTCTGGTTGGCGGTCTTCGTCGATACCTAAACCTACAAAGTGCTTATCATCAGCCATGCCTTTAGATGCTTCAAAATCATAGCTTTCGCTCGGCCAATGACCAACCACAATAGCGCCACGCTCAGTAACGATATCGTTGATCATGCCCATCGCATCTAAAAAGTACTCAGCGTAATCTTCTTGGTCTCCACAACCAAAAATAGCGACAAGTTTACCTTCAAAGTCTACTTCTTCAAGCTCTGGAAAAAAATCATCCCAGTCACATTGTGCTTCGCCGTAGTACCAAGTAGGGATACCGAATAAGATCAAATCAAATTCAGCAATCTCTTCTTTAGAGCTTTTTGCAATATCATGAACAGCCACTAGCTTTTTACCCAATTCTTTTTGGATCATTTTTGCTACGTGTTCTGTGTTACCTGTGTCACTTCCGAAAAAAATGCCTACACTTGCCATGGATTTAAAACCTTTTATGTATCAATAGCCAATCTTTCTTGTAAAATTGTTTCAATCAGCGCACTGCGGCTAATATTTTGTGCATCTGCCATATCACTCAATGCTTGATATAACTGCGATGAAACTTTAAATTCAACACGCTTTAAACCACGTGCTTTATCTCTTTTTATTTGATTACGTTTATTTACCTTTAACTGCATATCCCGTGAAAGGGGATTGGTTTTAGGTCTGCCTGGGCGTTTTTCGTATTCAAATAAATCGAGTGTAGTTCTATCTGTTTCTGACTTCGCCATGCTTAACCTACACCTGCGCCTTGCCAAAATACTTGAATAAGCCCTTTAGCAATAAAGCCCGAACAACCTAAAAAGAGCACGCCCCAGACAATGTATTGTCCGAACTTAGGCACATTGCCACTTTTTAGTACGTCTTTAATTGCCATGCCGATGAATATGAAAATACCGGCTAAGCCAAAATACAACCCTAGGGTATCAAATTCGTTAATTAACTGACTGACCATCAACGTATAACCTTTAAATTAAACGGCGCGTACTATAGCATATAATTATTCATATATTTAGTGCGCAAAATCAAAAACACGCGATTAAAATTACTTTAAACCGCAGTTAAAAAGTCGTTTATCGCTTTATTTACAGCAAGTGGCTTTTGAGCATGAAGCCAATGGCCTGCGCCATGAATTATTTTAGCTTTAGTATTTTTAAAGCGAGCTTTAATTGCAGTACGATGCTCGGGCAAAATATAGTCAGAATCATTACCTTTAATGAAAAGAGTATCGCATGAACAAGAATTATTTTCATTAACATTGGATGTGATTGTAGAATATTTTTCGTCAAGCACATTTAAGTTAAACCGCCATGCAAAATGACCTTCCTCATTTTTAGCGAGACTTTTAAGTAGAAACTGTCGCACTCCCAGTTCTTCTATATAAGGTTGCATAATTACATCAGCTTGCTTTCTATCGTCTATTGACTGCGCTGAAACCGCTTTTAATGCTTGTAATATTTTTGTGTGGCGAGCGGGGTAACTAACAGGTGCTATATCAAGTACAACAAGCTTATTTACAAGTTCAGGATGTGTAAGCGCTAATTCCATTGCCACTTTACCACCCATAGAATGCCCAACTAAATGTGCTTTATCTATGTTCAAATCTGCTAATAACTCAACAATATCTTGAGCCATTGCCGGGTAGTTCATTTCCTTGCTATGCGGTGAAAGTCCGTGGTTACGTAAATCAACGTTAATAACATTAAAGTGTTCACTTAATGGTTTTGCGATTACATTTAGGTTTTCTAATGATCCAAAAAGCCCATGTATCAAAATAACATTAGGACCTTGCCCTTGTTGCCTGTAATTTAACTGCATACCCGCCTCCTGAAAATTTCGCCATAGTTTGCCGAGCATTGCTCTAAAAAGCAAAAAATACAGCGACTATTTACTAAATTGGGCTTTTGTGCTTTAAATCAACAACAATTAGGTAAATATTAATATGTTTACGGGAGTGCTTGTTGTAACTCGCATTTCTGATTGGTTTGGGTATAATCACACGGGAGAAAAAAATGTGACCCGTAATGACAGGAAGAACATGAAACAAATCGACATAGACGACGAGTTATATCAATATATTGCAAGCAATACGCAAAGTATTGGTGAAAGTGCATCCACTATTTTACGTCGTTTATTAAATCTGAGCGGCGAAAAAATTCAAACCGCAAACGTAGAACTAACTCAAAATAATCAAACTGCGACCACGTCTACCGCCACATTAAAAAGCTCAGAGCCATCTGCTGCTGAGACTGCAAAAAAACAAACGCCTTTAGCTCACGCACCAGTGAAGCAAAAAAGCGATAATGTTTTTAATGTATTAAATAAAGAAGAGCTGGCAATGCAAAAGGGCGTTGTTGGACGCTTTTTGTTTATTTTAAGTGCATTTTACCGCACACATAAAACTGATTTTTCTGCGGTATTAGACATAAAAGGGCGTGACCGTGTTTACTTTGCTACTAGTAAAGAAGCTTTAGTAAACAGCGGGAGTAGTATGAACCCTAAGAACATAACCGATAGTGAATATTGGGTTATGACTAACTCTAATACAACACGTAAAAAAATGATGCTTCATGAAGTTGCTCTTTGCCTTGGATATAGTGCAGAGCAAGCTGAAAAAATTCGCGATTACCTGTAAGGAAATATAATGGCTATTCACTCAGGCGCAGGCAAAACTGCTCCACAATCGGCATTGGTTAATGTACCTAAATTAGTATCTGCGTACTACTTAAACGAACCTGATCTTGAACAAAATCCAGATCATTGTGTTGCTTTTGGTACTTCAGGGCACCGTGGTTGTTCTTACGATGTTAAATTTAACGAGTCACACATTCTAGCGATTACTCAGGCTATTTGTGATTACAGAAAACAAAATGACATATTTGGTCCGTTATTTTTAGGCAAAGACACACACGCATTGAGTGAAGCGGCATTTAACTCGGCTATTGAAGTATTAGTTGCTAACGAAGTGCAAGTGATAACGCAAGAAAACGGTGATTTTACACCAACGCCAGTTATCAGCCACGCTATAGTGAGCCACAATAAACTACACCCAAATGAATTAGCAGACGGGATTGTTGTTACGCCTTCGCATAACCCTCCTGAAGATGGTGGCTTTAAATACAATCCACCTAATGGCGGACCAGCTGATACCGACGTAACTAAGTGGATTGAAGACAGAGCTAATCAACTTTTATTAGAAGATTTAGTTGAAGTTGAGTTATTCCCATTCGCTAAAGCATCGCGTTCTGGCTTTATCCGCTACGAAGATTTAATGGCTCCTTATATTGATGACTTAGCAAATATCGTTAATTTAAAAGCAATCAGCGATGCAGGTATTAAAATTGGTATCGATCCACTAGGTGGTTCAGGCATCAACTTTTGGCCAGTCATTGCAAAAAAATATAATTTAGATTTAACTGTAGTTAATGATGTTGTTGATCCGCGTTTTGCTTTTATGCCACTTGATAAAGACGGCAAAATTCGTATGGATTGTTCATCACCTTATTCAATGGCAAATCTTATTGCACTAAAAGATGATTTTGATGTGTCTATTGGTAATGACCCTGACTACGACCGTCACGGGATTGTAACGCCTGATGGGTTAATGAATCCAAATCACTTTTTAGCAGTTGCAATTGATTACTTACTCAAGCATCGTGATTGGAGCTCAAGCGTAGAAATTGGTAAAACGTTGGTCTCAAGCTCAATGATAGATAAAGTAGCGGCACGAAATGAACGAAAAGTTAAAGAAGTACCAGTAGGCTTTAAATGGTTTGTTGAAGGCTTAAGCAAAGGCAAGCTAGCGTTTGGTGGCGAAGAAAGTGCAGGTGCTGCATTTTTACGTTTTGACGGCTCTGTATGGTGTACAGATAAAGATGGCTTTATTATGGGCTTGCTAGCAGCAGAAATACTTGCTGTGACAGGTAAAACGCCATCAGCGCTTTATAAAGAATTAGAACAAGAGTTTGGTTCTCCAATTTATAAACGTCTAGATGCACCAGCCACAAGCGGTCAAAAAGCACGTTTAAAAGCATTGAGTGCTTCTGATGTTAAAGCAGATACACTTGCTGGCGAGCCTATTTTGCAAAAATTGACTCATGCACTAGGTAACGATGCCGCCATTGGTGGTTTAAAAGTGGTAACTGAGAACGGCTGGTTTGCAGCGCGTCCATCAGGTACTGAAGATATTTATAAAATATACCTTGAATCATTTAAAGGTGAAGAGCATTTAGCGTTACTTGAAAAAGAAGCTAAAAAGCTTGTAGATTCAGTTATAAGCTAACTTAATCTAATAATTTTAAAACGGCTGATTTATTCAGCCGTTTTCGTTTCTATACCTTGTGTATATAAAAATATATGCATAAGAGTCTACTCTCACATTATTTTAAAGGGCTTATTATATGTCAGCCAATCCATCTTACTTAAATGAATTAAAACAAACGGGCGATTTTTTAACGCTTAGTCGTGACAACGAATGGCATTTAGCTGCAGGTGAGTTTGTTTTAGATAATGGGACTCGTGTAAATATACACGATACCGGAGTCATTGAGTTTCAACCTGCTGTTACAACGTCAAAAGATGTAGTTTATTCAAGCGCCGTACACGGTAACGAAACTGCGCCAATTGAAATTTGTGATGCACTTATTAAACAAATTATAAAAGGCGAGCTGATACTTAAACAGCGCGCTTTGTTTATTTATGGTAATCCACAATCAATTAATATTGGCCTGCGTTTTGTAGAAGAAAACTTAAATAGATTATTTAATGGTCACCATACAGTTGAAGGTGTACCAATGAATAATGAGCGTACCCGTGCTGCAAAGCTTGAGCAATACGTAAGCGATTTTTATACGCGTGGCGAGCAAGGCAGTAGCCGGTGTCACTACGACTTACACACTGCAATTAGAGGCTCTAAAAACGAAAAATTTGCTGTGTATCCATTTTTACATGGTAAGCCTTGGAAAAAGTCGCAGTTACAATTTTTATTGAGTTGTGGTGTAAATACCGTACTTATGATGAAATCTCCTGCAACAACATTTAGCTATTATTCGTCATTTATACATGGAGCTGATTCATTTACCGTAGAGCTAGGTCAAGTTAAACCATTTGGCCAAAACGACATGGCTCGCTTTGAAAAAACAAAGCAAACCTTAACTGCATTAATTAGTCAAAATGAAGTTGAATATCCTGAATTTAATGCAAACGATTTTGAGTTATTTGCTGTCCATCGCACAATTAATAGAACGCAGGACGATTTTAGTTTTCCTTTTTCTGATAATGCTGAGAACTTTACTGGCTTTGCGAAAGGTGAACTACTTGCAACCGACGGTGATAAAGCGATTCATGCTGACGTTGAAGGAGAGGCTATTATTTTCCCAAATGCGAGCGTAGCATTAGGGCAAAGAGCACTCCTTACAGTTATTCCAATGGATATTGATAGCAATTTCGTCTAATTAAACTCATCAGACCACTGATGTCTTCAAGTTAACTATATGATTACTATTAATTAAAGTAACCGTATCGTTAACTTGCCACTTATTTAACCTGTATTTGCTTTTGTTTCGTCCCAGATCTGTTGAATAACACTTTACGTTAACGTAAAGTGTTGGCAGCTTTAATTAAAGATAGTGCAGATGTTGCAAAGTTTAACCAGCAGCAATCACCCATAATAATAATTTAAAGGGGCACTGTTTTACCGACAACAAAAGAAGGTAGGTTATGAGTAATCCAAATAACGTATCGCTGAATATTAACCACGAGCTTGAATTTATTGATGGTCAAGCGCTTAATATTCCAACCCTTAGTATTTTAACTGAGGACGGCGACATTCATCCTAGTGCAACCGCACCTGATATTTCAAAACATACCGCTATTAAGTTATATGAAACAATGCGTTTTATACGTTTGTTAGATGAACGTATGCAAGGCGCGCAGCGCCAAGGCCGTGTTAGCTTTTATATGCAATGCCTAGGCGAAGAAGCCGCAGTTACAGCCTCTGCTGCTGCACTTGATCAAGACGATATGATCATGGCTCAATATCGTGAACAGGCAGCACTGCATTATCGTGGCTTTACGCTTGATCAATTTATGAACCAAATGTTTTCAAATGAATTGGATTTAGGCAAAGGTCGTCAAATGCCAATTCACTATGGTTCTAAAGCGCTAAACTACATGACGATCTCATCGCCATTGGGTACGCAAATACCACAGGCAACAGGTTATGCATATGGCCAAAAAATAAAGCACATCGACGCTAAAACAGGCGAGCTTTCCAGCACAATTGATAATGTAACCATTTGTTATTTTGGTGAAGGTGCTGCATCTGAAGGTGACTTTCATGCTGGTTTAAATATGGCAGCGGTTCACAGAGCGCCGGTTATATTTTTTGCACGTAATAACGGTTATGCCATATCTACCCCTGCTGATGAGCAGTTTAAAGGCGATGGTATTGCCTCTCGTGGAGTGGGTTATGGTATTAAAACAATTCGTGTTGATGGCACCGATGCACTTGCTGTGTATGCGGCGACTGAAAAAGCACGCGAAATAGCTTCAACACAAGGTGAACCTGTACTTATTGAATCGATTGCTTATCGTTTAGGAGCGCATTCTACGTCAGACGATCCAAGTGGTTATCGCTCTAAAGATGAAGAAGCGAATCATCAAACGTGTCCTATTGATAAATTTAGAAAATGGCTGGTCAAGCAAGACTGGTTAAACGAAGAAGACGATTTAAAAGCAAAAGAGTCGATTCGTGAAGAAATTTTAGCAGCGCTTAAACGTGCTGAAGTTGTTGCGAAGCCCGCTTTAGAAGAATTGATATCTGACGTTTACGATACACCAATTCCATTATTGCAACGCCAGTACGAGCAACTAAAAGAACATATAAAACAGCATCCAGATGCTTACCCAGTAACCGCAGGGAGAATTAAGTAATGGCTAAAATGAACATGCTCCACGCAATTAACTCTGCTCTGGATATTACGATGAATGAACACCCTCAAGCCTGTATTTTTGGTGAAGATGTTGGTTACTTCGGTGGTGTATTTAGAGCAACATCTGGCTTGCAAGAGAAGTATGGTAAACATCGTGTTTTTAATACGCCTTTAACTGAGCAAGGTATTTTAGGTTTTGCTAATGGTTTAGCGGCTTTTGGTGCGCCTGCATTAGCAGAAATTCAATTTGCTGATTATATTTTTCCAGCGTTTGATCAAATAGTAAATGAAGCCGCTAAGTTTCGTTATCGCAGTGGTAATGAATTTAATGTCGGTAACTTAACTATTCGTACGCCCTACGGCGGTGGCATTGCCGGTGGTTTGTACCATTCACAATCACCCGAAGCGTATTTTTCGCACACACCAGGTTTGAAAGTAGTTGTACCGCGTAATCCTTATCAAGCTAAAGGATTATTACGTGCATCAATTAAAGATGATAACCCGGTCATATTTTTTGAGCCTAAGCGTTTATATCGTGCATCAATTGGCGAAGTGCCAGAAGAAGATTATAGTATTGAATTAGGCACGGCTGAAGTAGTACAAGAGGGTAGTGATATTACGCTTTTAGCGTGGGGTGCTCAAATGGAGATTATTGAAGATGCAGCAAAGCAAGCAAGCGAGCAAGGTATAAGCTGTGAAGTAATTGACCTTCGTAGTATTTTACCTTGGGATGTTGAAACGATTGCTAAATCGGTTACTAAAACCGGCCGTTTAATCGTGAGTCATGAAGCGCCTATAACCAATGGCTTTGGTGCAGAGATAGCCGCGACAATACAACAAGAGTGTTTCTTGCATTTAGAGTCGCCAATATTACGTGTATGTGGTTTAGATACGCCATACCCGCTGGCACTTGAAAAAGAATACGTACCGGACGCACTAAAAGTGTTGGCTGCAATTAAACAATCAATGGATTTTTAGGGGTTACCATGGCTAAAGATTTTATATTACCCGATATTGGTGAAGGCATTGTTGAGTGCGAAGTAGTTGAGTGGCTAGTACAAGAAGGCGATACCGTATCTGAGGATCAGCCAATTTGCGATGTTATGACAGACAAAGCATTAGTACAAATTCCGGCAGTGCATGATGGCGTAATTTCAAAGTTATATTATCAAAAAGGAGAGATTGCTAAGGTACACGCTCCTTTATTTGCTATGGATGTAGCAGGTGAAAGCATTAGCAATGAAGTAGTACAAGAGCCAGTACAAGCTGGAAATAAAACTAATGATGCAGCTGATGTGGTTGAGGACTTTATATTACCGGATATTGGTGAAGGTATTGTTGAGTGTGAGATTGTTGATTGGTTAGTTGCTGAAGGCGACGAAATAGAAGAAGACCAAGCGGTTTGTGACGTAATGACCGACAAAGCATTAGTACAAATTCCGGCAAAATATACAGGCACTGTACAAAAGTTATATTATCAAAAAGGCGAAATAGCCAAAGTACATAGCCCGTTGTTTCAAATGACAATTGCAGGCAGTGCAGCAAAACCAAATGTTGATATAAACCAAGCGGTCGTAAAGGCTCAAACTAATGCCGTCGCTGAAAATGTTGCCCCTGTTAAAACGCAGCAAGCTGCTAAAGTTATCAATCAAAAAGCGGTGGCATCGCCTGCGGTTCGTCGAAAAGCACGTGAACTTGATGTTGATTTAACCTGTGTACCAGGTAGTGGTAAAAATGGACGTATTTACAAGCAAGATATTGAAGAGTTTGTAAAAGGCGAAGTGCCAAATACTATTGATACTTCACCGCTTGATAGCGATGCTTCTCAAAGTGCAGTACAAAACCAAACGCAGAATCAAAGCGGTGGCGTAAGAGTCGAGCAAATTAAAGGCATTAAAGCGGCCATGGCCAAGCAAATGGTAGCGTCGGTTTCAACTATTCCGCACTTTACGTTTAGTGATGAAATAGACTTAACACAGCTTATAGCTTTGCGTAGTTCTTTAAAAGAGCAGTACAAAGCACAAGGCGTAAAACTCACTATGATGCCATTTTTTGTAAAAGCATTGTCGCTAGCAATGAAAGAGTACCCTGTACTTAATTCAAAAGTGAACGATGAATGCTCAGAGCTTACCTATTATAACGATCATAATATTGGTATAGCGGTTGATTCTAAAATCGGCTTGTTAGTGCCTAACATTAAATCGTGCCAGAGTAAGAGCATTGTTGATGTGGCAAATGATTTAACCCGCTTAACTCATTCAGCGCGAGAAGGGCGTGTTGCACCGGATGATTTAAAAGGTGGGACAATTAGCATCTCTAACATTGGTGCGATTGGCGGCACTATTGCGACCCCTATAATTAATAAACCAGAAGTGGCGATTGTTGCGCTTGGTAAACTACAGCATTTACCGCGTTTTGACGAAAGTGGGCAAGTTGTAAGTAAAGCTATTATGCAAGTGAGTTGGTCTGGGGATCATCGTGTTATTGATGGGGGCACTATTGCTCGTTTTAATAATTTATGGAAATCGTACTTAGAAAATCCATCAGCAATGATGATGGCTATGAGTTAATAGCTAAATTGTTAATATGTAATAAAAACCAGCTTTTAGCTGGTTTTTTGTTTTAATTTGAGCTGTTTTTAATTAAGATACAAATGTTACTAAAAAGTAATTAGATTAACCCCGTTAGGGAATATAAAAAATAACACTAAGGAAATTTCATGGAACATTATATGAACGCGTTGCGTAGCTACGCAGATTTTTCAGGCCGTAATCGTCGTAAAGCATATTGGATGTTTATATTATTTAACTTCATTTTTTCAGTAGTTTGTAATGCGATTGATGGTGTACTAGGAACAATGTTCATTGGCTCTATTTATAGCTTAGCGCTATTAATTCCTGGCTTAAGTGCGGGTGCACGTCGTCTTCATGACACAGGCCGTTCAGGCTGGTGGCAGTTACTTTGGTTAGTACCAATCATCGGTTGGATTGTTTTAATTGTTTTTCTTGCGCAAGATTCGCACGAAGGCGAGAACGATTTTGGTCCAAATCCAAAAGAATTAGCAGCAGAACCAACTACTGTATAAGTAAGAATAACTTAACATGTTAAAAGCTCAGCAATTGCTGAGCTTTTTTGCGTTTTTAAATCTCATTTTTTAAATTTCAGCAAAAAAATACAATCCATAACCAACTATTAATGCGGGAATAGACGTATAAAGTGTAGCTATAACTGCAGCTTTGGGCGCCATTGCTATTGCTGGGAATAACGCATCACCATCGTTAGAAATTGCGTTTCCTGCTAAAGCACTAAAGGGAATAATGCCTTGAATATAAAGCGTTGTAACAATTATTTGCGGGCCACAGCCGGGTAAAAATCCAATAAGCACTGCAATTAATGGGGCCAAATAGGCGTAATGTACAAACCACGTTTGTAAATCAAGTCCGGCAATGTTAACCAAAATCTCAAATAGCATAAAAGAGGCTACAACCCATGCCGTAACAAAATGGGTATCTTGTAATACTTTTATTATTTTAGAAGGGGGGTGACAGGTATCGTCTTCTGACGTTACTTCTTGATAGCTTTCACCTCTTGACGAAAGTGCCCAAATACTAACAATAAATAAAGCCATTAATGCACCAAATAGTGTAATTACAGTGCTTGTGTTTGAACCAAACTGTGAAAAATCAACATTAAATGCAATCAAAAAGGCAATTATAAGGCTTGGGATAATTGCTACCATCCAAACCGGTTTACTGATTTTAATAATGTTAGCTGAGAGTATTTTAATTTGGTGCTTTTGTTCTTGCACTGTTGGGCGTAAAAAGTCTTTTTTGTGTATTGTATTAACCAGTAAACCACTAAATGTACCCACAACTAACCCTATTCCCATAATTAACAAGCCTTCAGTAGGGCGGGTAGCAAGTAATAAAAACGCTGCATCGCCCATTGTAGCTGTTAGCACCGCAACAATAGCACCAAAGCTTGCTTGGCCTTTCGTAAATTGAGTAACCACAATAATAGCGCCACCACAGCCAGGTAATGCACCTAAAACCGCTGCAAAGCTAATTTCTAAAATAGGGGACTTGGCACTTAAATAACTAAGCTCTAATTGAGGTAAGTGTTCTATAGCGTAGTAATAAATTAAAAGGGTAGCAGCAACAAACACACTCACTTGAAAAAATGCATCACTGAGTGCGGTCATTGTAATTTCGCGTAATTGCGGTATTGCAAGGCAAGTTAAAATAAATAAAGGCAGCAGTAAGCGTTTATTTTGGCTCAAAAATCGTTTTGAGGCAGGAGTAATAAAACCAATGTGAGGAAGTGAAGTCATACAATGCGACCTAATAAATTAACTAGGTCACACTGTATATTTTAATTAAATGATAATCAATATCATTTGCATCTATTTAAATCGATTACTCTGTTTGAGTTTTTCGATAGCTAAATCTAAATTAGTTTAAACTTAAATTTTAGGCTGTGATTAAATAGAACTACTTACGCTGAAATTCAGAGTTTGTATTCCACGTTGGCCACTGTTCTGTTTCAGAAATATCAAAACCTACCTTATAAAATAATTGTAAGTCTTGAACAGCACCCGATAAATCCCATTCATCACGGTAACGGTCACATGGTTGATGGTAACAACCGCGAAGTACTAAGCTCATACGTTTACGGTAATTAGCCGTTTCTTCATCAGCAGCCACGGTGCCGCCACCTGCGTACATAGCCGGAATACCCATGTTAGCGAATGCAAAGTGATCAGAGCGGTAGTAACCACCAGATGACGGTTTAGGATCGCCTGATATTGTTCTGCCTTGCTCTTTAGCTGCAGTTTCTAAAAACTCATCCATTTGTGATTTACCTATACCAACCACATTCATGTCTTTTACTTTGCCTAATAAATTTAAGCTATCCATGTTTATGTTAGCGACTGTTTTATCCGCTGCAATCACTGGATTTGCCGCATAGTATTTAGAACCTAATAAGCCTTGCTCTTCAGCAGTTACCGCTAAAAATGTCATTGAGCGGCTAGGGTGCTTTGGTAATTTAGTAAACGCTTCAGCTACTTCAATTAGCCCAGCGGTACCCGTTGCATTGTCGTGAGCACCGTTATAAATTTGATCGCCTTTACGTGTTTTATCTGTACCTAAGTGATCCCAATGAGCCGAGTAAATAACATGCTCATCTGGTTTCTCACTACCAGGTAAAGTGGCAATAAAGTTATACGACACTGATTTTTTAATCGTATTTTTAACATTAACAGAAGCAGTTAAATCGCCCATATCAACATGGTAAGCACCTTTAGCAGCATTTGTTTTAACGGTATCAAAATCTAAACCTGCTTTAGTAAAGAGCTCTTTTGCTACGTCAGTTGTGACCCAGCCTTCAACGGCTACACGGTCCATGTTGTTGTTTTCTTTTTGAAAACCAAACTGCTCGCCGCTCCACGAGTTTTCAACAACCGACCACGGGTAAGAAGCAGGTGCTGTTTCATGAATAATAATTGCACCAGCGGCACCTTGTCGACTCGCTTCTTCATATTTGTAAGTCCAACGACCATAATAGGTCATCGCGTCGCCAGTAAATAAAGCAGGGTCTTTTGTTGCAAAACCTGGATCGTTAACCAGCATTACAACCGTTTTGCCTTTAACGTCTAATCCTTCGTAATCATTCCAATTGTATTCAGGTGCGTTAACGCCGTAGCCCACAAATACAAGTTCAGAATTTTCTATGCCTTCTTGTGCGCTTATGCGGCTGCTCCCCATAACCATGTCTTTTTTGTATTGATAGTCTTTACCACCAATACTTAATACCATGTTTGCATCAGCCTCAAGCGACACAAGTGGAACTTCTTGTAAGTAGCTGTCGCCATTACCTGGCTCTAAACCTAGGGCTTTAAACTGCGCAGTTAAATAATCAAGCGTTAGCTTTTCGCCAGGTGATGAAGGAGCACGACCACCAAATTCGTCTGATGCGAGTACTTTTACATGTTTTGCCAATTCATCAGCTTGAATACTGTTATAACCATTTGTTACATCAGTAGGTGTAATACTTGTTGTTGCGCAACCTGCTAAAACAGCAGTAGCGAGAAGTGTGAGAGAGAAATAATGTTTCATGTCAGCTCTTTTTTTGTTTTAAGTTGTGATTAGTATATTAACTTCTATTAAGTAGAACCAGTTTTTGCGGTAAACTTCTCGTAAATTATAGGCATAAATTGTTAAAGGTTTAAATGAAGCGTTTTACTCCCCCCGAGCAGTGGCAAATTAGTAGTTTAGAAACCGGTGCATTTTCGCACTTACGTGAGCTATTTAAAGTTAACGAACTAACTGATTGGCCGGCTCCGCAGTGGTTTTCTCCATTTTTAACCGCTATTAATGCGAATAATATTCCTATTACTTTTGAAGATGATGCAAAGGTAGATTTTGGCGATCGTTATTACGAACAAGTTATTTTTGAAACGGGTGTTGTACCTACACGCAGTGAGAATTGGCATGACTTGTTTGGTGGCTTTATTTGGTGTTTATTTCCTAAAACCAAAGCGCTTATTAACCAGCGTCATGTGCAAGATATAGCTGAACATGGTTTGCAAAAGCGTACTAAACATCGTAATGCATTAACGCTCTTTGACGAATGTGGTGTGGTATTGGCAATAAGCGATACTAAATGGCAAGAATTGCTTCGCGATCACCAATGGAAAAAAGCATTTGTTGAGCATAAAAGTGAATGGGGAAAAAGCATTAAAGCGTTTATGTTTGGCCATGCTAATTATGAAATGCTCACCAAACCTTATATAGGTTTAACGGGTAAAGCATTGTTTGTTTGTGTACCAGATGAAACATTTTGTAAAGATTTAGTTACTCAATATCAGTACCTAGACCAAGCCCTTTATGAGATGATTAAAATAGATAACTGCTTAGCCGATAACAAACAGCTTTCGCCACTGCCATTATTAGGCGTGCCTGGTTGGCATGATGAAAACAAAGACGACTCTTTTTATAACAATACAGATTATTTTAGAGCGAAACGAAGGATACGAACATGATAGAAGTTGCTGGGCTTAAAAAGAAATTTAAGCTAACTAAAGATCACAAAAAAAATAAAATAGACGACATCGATCCTCGTGAAGATAAAGACTATTTTCATTCAGTACGAGACGTAAGCTTTAGCTGCGCGAAGGGTGAGGTACTTGGATTACTAGGACCCAATGGCGCAGGTAAAACAACAACACTTAGAATGATATCAACCGCATTAAAGCCCGATGAAGGTTCAATAACAATTGCTGGAAACGACATTGTGAAAAAACCGTTATTAGGGCGTAAGTCTATCGGTTTTTTATCAGGTTCTACCGGCTTGTATGGCCGCTTAACCGTAAAAGAAAACATAGAGTATTTTGCAAAGCTTCACGGTATGAGCAAAAGCGATATTGCATCGCGTTGTGATGAGCTATTCACATTGCTTGATATGCATAAGTTTGTAGATAAACGCGCTGAAAACCTATCAACTGGTATGAAACAAAAGGCGAATATCGCTCGTGCTGTTGTACATCGCCCAGCAGTAGTGGTGCTCGATGAGCCAACAACGGGGCTCGATATAATGACCACGCAAACCGTTATTCAATTTATTAAGGGTTTGAAGGCGCAAGGTACTCCTGTTATTTTTTCTACCCATCATTTAGATGAAGTTGCACTTTTATGTGACCGAGTCGCTGTAATTAACGAAGGTATTAGCTGCTTTGACGGAACAGTAGATGAATTTAAACAAGCAGGTAATAGTGATGAGCTTAATCAAGCGTTTATGAACATATTAACGGAGAAACATGATGTTTGAGGTATTTAAAAAGGAATTAAGAGAGTTATTACGCGACAAAAAAACGCTATTATTTGTTGTTGCGCTCCCTGTCGCTATATTTCCGTTATTGTTTGCTGTAATGGCATTTATAAGCTCACAAGCAGCGATGGATGCAGAACAAAAAGTAAATACGTATGCCATTATTAATGGTGAATACGCACAAGAGTTTACTGATAAAGTGTTTTATCACAAAAGTTTTGAGCTTTATAAAGGCACTAAAACCTTTAATAACATTGAAGAGCTTAAAGCTGGCGTTATAGCTGGTGATATCGATATGGGTATCTATTTACCTAGCCATGCTGAGCAAACACTAGATAAAGGTGAACAAAGCCAGTGGCAGGTTGTATTTAACGATTCAAAATCTATCAATTTTTTATTCGAACGCGTTAAAGAGCTCGCAAAAGAATACAGTGACGTGCTACAAACTCAAAAGCTAATCAGTTTTGGTATTGAAGAGTCTGTTCAAAAATCCATTCTTAATCCAATTGAAGTCATTAAAGTAGATACAGCCGATAAACGTGAAAACCTTGGCGAAAAAATTGGCGGGTTTTTACCTTACTTACTTATACCATTAGTACTAATGGGGGCTACTTACCCAGCTATTGATTTAGGCGCTGGCGAAAAAGAACGCGGCACGCTAGAAACACTCCTACTTACACCTATTACGCGTACAGAGCTGGTGCTTGGTAAATTTATAACTTTGTTAACTACATCCATTGCCTCCACAACCATAACGGTCTTGAGTATGGGCTGCTGGATAGCACTAGCGCTTGCATTTGCTGATCTTGATTTTATTAAAGCGGCATTTAGTACATTAGCGGTAACCGATTTACTGATGATATTTGTACTGCTATTACCTGTTGCAGCTATATTTTCGGCTTTAGCGTTGGCTATATCTATCTATGCACGTACGTTTAAAGAAGCGCAAAACTACATGGCTCCGCTTAGCATGGGTGTATTTTTCCCTATTATTATTTCAATAATGCCAAATATGGAGCTTACTGCTAAAACAGCATTCATTCCTGTTACAAACGTGGCTTTAGCGATTAAAGAAATAGTAAAAGGGACTGTTGATTACACATTTGTGGGCTTAATATTTTTAGCTACTGCAATCATTGCGGCTGGGCTACTGGCATTTTGCGTTAAATGGTTTAACCGAGAAGATGTATTATTTAGGTAATATGTAACTGATTATAAAAGGCATCACTTTAGTGATGCCTTTTTGCTTTAAGCGATTATTTTAAAGTGGTTTGTATTAAGTCATTAAATAGTTTAAGTTTATGGGCTGAACTATGGATTACATAACAAGGATGGATTCTTGAAAATATCACTATTTCACCTCTCGCTTTTAACTGCTGGCTGCGCTTTTTGCTCTCTCATTTATACAGATCCGTCACACGCAAAAACTATTCAGCCAACTACCCATGTAGGCACATGGCAGAATAAAGACGAAGATGGCGATGCAGTGCCTGATGTTGATGATGATTTCCCATTTAATACTAATCGCTCTAAATTTATTGAAGTTCAAGACAGTGAGCCTAATGATAACCCCTGTGTTGCTTCACCATTAGCTGCAGGGATCCCTTTTAGGATAAAAGGTGCTATTTCAAACAAAGGAGACAATGGCGACCTTTATAGTTTTCATGGCAAAGAAGGAGATTTTGTTTCAGCATTAGTTACCTATGAATCTGAAAGCTTTGCTCCAAAAGCTTATTTTTCTGATGAAAGTGGCTTCGCTATTAACTCTTCTTTAATTCATTCTAGTAAAGGAAATAAAACCTTATTTGTAACAGTTATCATCCCTAAAAATGGTTTATTTCATTTGGGTGTGATTGATGCTAAATCAGACGGAAATCCAAGTTTTACATATTAAGTAGATGTTTTTTTGATGAAGATATTGATGGTATCCCAGACAACAAAGAGAGGGCATTAGGTATACTTCCTAATAGTCAAGATACCGATGGAGATGGGATCCCCGATTTTTATGAATACTATGTAGATGCATCTATTGGAATAGACTTCGATAGTGACGGCATTCTAAATATGCTCGACGAAGAAAGTGATTGCGATGCAATTAGTGATAAGTTCGAAGGGTACACCGATCCAGACGAAGACGGCCTGTACAACTTTATTGACTTTGATAGCGATGGTAATTCAATTTTAGATAATCAAGAAAAAGTAAATGATAAAGGCTTACCATTAGATTCGGATTATGATGATATAGCTGATTTTTTAGACTTAGATAATGATGGTGACTACATATTAGATATTCATGATTCAGCTCTTTACAAAAAGTATTTGGGTATTCATAACTTTACAATCGTCGGTACTGAGGTGCTTGAGGATGCTAAAAGCAGCATATATCAAACATCACAAAAGAATGCATTAAAGTATGGTTATACTGGCGAGCTGTGGGTCAATTATACATTCACAACATCAAAAAATTTTTCTTGGTAAAAAGAAATATAATGTAACAATAAAAGGAAAATGTAAGTTTGGGTAAGTCGATGGCAAGTGGCTTATGGTCAACTTATTAATAAGCTAAATATGAATAACAATGAGCAGCCAAACTGTCTAGACGATACAAAATGGTTTAAAAACACTCATTTTGAAGAGCAGGATACCTTAAGCCCAACGAGTGAAATTAAACTCCCTTTATTGCGTTTATTATGTCATTTGTCTTTTCCAGTGGAGCTTTTATTTACAGTTGCTTTAATTACGCTTTCATTGGTAGCCGGACTTTGGTTAGTTGATAGCTATAGCTTAGCTGGTTTAGTTATTTATATACCGCTACTTATTGGTACTCTATTATTAAAACGCATTCTTATATGGCGCAAGTTTGGGTTTAGTTCAAAAGAAGTAATGACCATAAGTAATAAGCAAATTCAAGTTAACCCATTTGTAAATGATTCATTAAAGCAAAGCAGGATATTTAAAAGGGATGACATCGAATCAATATTATTTAATTACAATCTCATTAATCACGTGTCTGATACACAAATTCAAGTAAATGCTGCGCTAAATAGGGCTTTTATAAAGCTAAAAACAGGCGAAAAAATTGAGTTGAACGTTAATAGAGTAGGGTTGTTTAATGTTTTGTATTTGTTGTATTACTTTGATTACCCATTAATTTATATAAAATCATTTGAAGGAGGGGGATCTAGTATCGGCTATTTGTTTTTACGAGTTTCTGGCATTTTGGCTAATTTCCCTATAATAGCGATGTACCTTGCCGAGTTTAAGTGAGTAACTAATATTAGAGTGTTTAAAGTCGCTGTGGAAAGCAGTTAAATGGACCAAGTAACTTAACAGGTTTCATGTCGAAAAGAGTTTAAATATTGGTACGAACAAAATTTGCGGGACGAGTCGCTTGACGCATTTTTAAAAGATGACTCTTATAGCATTATTGGCAAGGCCACTGCAGTGGCAGATGATTTATATAAAAAGCTAAAAAGTGAACGCAAAAATAATAATTAAGAGTATTTAAAAGGAACGCTATGTTAAAAAAAACAATATATGTATTGCTCGGCTCATTAGTTTTGCAAGGGTGTGTAGACTCTCATTCAGTAACGGCTGTTGTTAAAAATTCTGTTAAGTTTCAATCAGGTGACATGTTAATATATGATGTAGATATAGAAAGTAGTAAGCATAGTTGTACCATCCTCTTGTCTGTAATGGGAAAGGACTTGTGGGCGCTAGAAAAGGAAGAAAGCTTATTAAAAGGTTTAGCATGTATTAATAAAGAGGGGCTAATTTTATCTGGTCCTCCTGATGTAGACAGTTTTACTTGGAAACCAGTGGAGGGCGGTTTTGAATTTACAATGGACGCGACTGCTACAGAGCAAAATAATAAAAGTGAAAAACTAAATATTTACACGACATTCCCTTTATTTGTTCCGTTAACAAAGGATTTGAAATGAAATCACAATTAATAGCCCTTTCTAGTATTATGGTATTAAGTACAGCAGCATTTGCTAATGAATCAAATGTGAATTTTCCTGCTAAGGATAATCAAGATCCATTATTTATAAAAAAATGCGAAGAGTTTAGACAAGCAAAAGCCGATAAAGATATTGATACCTTGATGTCTTTTGTACCAAAGCATTTTAAAGATACAGAAGACGAAAAAAAACGCGCTATCGCATACTTGAGTAAAAAGGCAGAAAAGTTTCAAAAGTATGTAACAAGCCCTGAATTCAAGGTTTTATCTCAAAAATTATCAACTGAATCGAAATCTAATTATGCACAGGTTGACATAAGAGCCCAGTATGGTGAAAAAAAATTCGTGTCTGACGGCTGTGTATTTGAACTTACTAAAGAAAACGGTTGGATAATTATTATTGCGTCTAGCTAATTGGCTTTTCGAATACCTTAAGTATTTATATGTTATGAGAGTATGCAATCAAGCATACTTTTTTATTCAAAGAGGGAATTTTGGCTAATTCAATTATATTAAAATCACTATTAGAAACGATTAAATGGCTATTCATTTGGCTAACTGTAGCAGGGCTTGTACTAGGTGTTTTAAGTCAAGGTTTGTTTTTTGATACAAGTGATGGGCTTGATGTTTTATTAATTCTTGCGCTTTTGATGTTCCAACATCGATTAAAATTTGATGAACACAATAATCAAATAGATGTAAAGTTGGGGGCTTACTTTTTTAAGAAAGAAATCTTCACGTATAGTCACCACACCATTGATACAAACAGTATAAACACAATATCGTTTAGAGCAGATAAAGCTGTAAATATCATAGATATTAATTACACCTCAGTACAAGGCAAATTGAGCACTTATACGTTTAGGTGTTTCAAGCAAGCTAAACAAGCACAGCTAATAGTGAGTAAACTCTCAACCGTTGAGCGCGTTTATACAGCTAAACGTGAAGAGGCCGAGGCTGAAAAAACAAACTCAGTAACAGTAAACAAATTTTCAAAAATATTTCCGCAAAACACTATTTTAGGTAATGCTGAGGCTAAAAATAACCTTTCTATACTTAGGTGTGCGCTACCGCTCCCTGATAGTAAGAAAAGCTTAGTTCACATTATCGTAGTGTGTTTTGCTTTGCTTACGCTATTTATTGCGTTTTCATCACAAAATTGGAAACCCTCTTTTGCATTTTTAGTAATAACTTATGTAAGTTATTACTTTGCTAAGGTTATTGTTTGTAATAAATACTATTTTATAAAAACAGCGCCTTTAAGCTCCATAATAATAGATGATGATGAACTTTATTTACCCGCGTTATTATTCACTGATAAAACACCGCGCACACTAACTAAGCAGGATATTATTAGTATTGAGGCTAAGTGGAATTACGATTACGACTCAGTTGAAGGCACGATTGGCAGAACTTCAAAAAGGTCGCATTTAATCTCACTAGTATTTAATACAACAAAGGGGCAGAGTATCCCACTGTCTCATTGGAGTGTTGATAGTAAAACACTCGTGTTTTCATTATTAAAATATAAATATCCAGTATCGTTAGACAGAACAAGCCAAATGGTTTACCCATTTAAACTTCATGTTGGATTATTCGTTTTTATGTTTATACTCATCATACTTGCTATGAGCCTACCAAAAGTTATATCTATTTAATGTAATAGGTACTTTAGTATAGGCGCTAATAATAGCTAAATACGATGTGGTTTCGTCGATTTTTAATTACTAAATTTTAAGGATGAAATTTTGAAAAATATATTTAAATTTATAATCGTTCTCACTGCAAGTTTATGTGGACACGCAAACGCGCAAAACTACCTTTCACTCAATTATCAAGTAACTAAAGAACTAAATCATTTCGCATACATTAAAATAAAAGTCACCGATAAATACCTTCGTACAGACTATGTTTTGCCAAATAAAACCTTTACAGAAATGACTATTAAAGATGATGGACAATATATTTTAGATCATCAAAAAAATATCGCATACAGATTGGATTATTCTGTCAATAAAGGAAATGCTGATAAAGCTCTTACTGATATGATGAAATATGCGCCAGGATTAACTGAAGAACAAATTTATGAAATGAGTCTTGATCCTAAAAACGACCCTAATAATTATATTGCCTACGAAAAGGAGGGCGAAAATTTATTTATAGGATATTTTGATGATGAAAAAGTCCAAACAGTAAAAACGAGCTCATTCCCAAACCAATTTCTATCATCTGCTGAATATACTTGGCTTTTAAAACGAGCACGCGAAGATACTTATTTTGGAAAAGCGTTTGTTGGTTTTTTAGATGTGCCTTTAATAGATTTTATGCGTAAATTTAAGTATGAAACAAATCAAATACCGACGGAAATCTCACTGCACAATGAAGGGAAAGCAGTTTTTTTAAAGACTGTTAATAACAGTAACATAGATGAAGGAGAGCTTGAAATAGAGCCTCAGTTTATAATTAAGGATATAACGCATGAATCGATTCAATTTTTGAAAAATTTAGAGAGTATTGCTAGGGAACAAGGAGTAATAGAATGAAAAAAACCACAAAAAAACTCATTAGATTAATGGCTGCGTCACTTATTGGTTTAATGCTTTTGAGTTATGGGCTCTTAGCAATGACTCTTGATACTGAGTCTAATCCAATAATCAACTATATGTGTATAGGAGGAGGGTTTATTTTCTGCATGGTTATAGTCATCTTTGTTGTGAAAAAAGGTCTGAACAATCAGAGCATTCCTAAATAATCCTTTAGGTTCAACGTTTGTTTATCTTGGATTAACCTTTTGCAAATACAGCTTTTTAGGTAGTACATTAGTACTTAAATATTTAAAAACACCAGAATTAATAACGACAAATGATTAGTTAGATGGTCCAATTCTTTCTTTAATGCTCTATACTAATAACAATAAAAATTTATGGTGAAGGTAAATGCTAAAAAGAAATATTTTGTTGAATGTAACAAAAAATAATAAATTAATGCTCGTTGCAACAATAACATTTGTTCTTATAGCTTTGCCTTCTCTATATATGTTCGATCAAAAAGTAAGAAGTGATGTTTACCATTCAGCTCAAATAGAATTAAAACGTGAGCTTGAAACAAAAAGCCTTTCACTAAAAAACCATCTCAAAGATAGTGTTACCGCTATTCGCTTTTTAGACGCTACCCCCCCGATTAAAGGCATTACTCGCGCCACTGAAAACAAGAAAATAGATCCCTTGTTAGGCACGCACATTGACGTTTGGGAAGAACGCTTAGCGAGCATTTTTAGTGGTTTTATGCGCACAGATGACAGCATACTTCAGGCTCGCTATATTATTCTCGCAGATGGTGGACAAGAAGTTGTCAGGGTTGATCGAAACCAGCTAGGGGAAATTAATCGACTTCAAGGCCTGCAATTACAAAAAAAAGGTCAACGCGATTACATGATAAAAGCGAGCATGCTCGATAATAAAAGTGTTTATATTTCTCCTATTAACTACAACCGTGAAAATGGGCAGATACAAGAACCCTATATAAGTACTTTTCGTGTAGCTAAGCCTGTTTTTGATGAAAAAAATAAGATATTTGCAATATTAGTCACTAACTACTTTGCTGATAAATTAATAAAAAGTTTAACGGTTGAATCGCCAGATGGAACACACATTTACCTCATGAATAATGAAGGTGAATTTCTATATCATCCAAACTCTCAACTGCGCTTCGGATTTGAATTTAATAAAGCGAAAACGTGGACTGAAGAATTTTCCGCTGCAACCACAATGCTAGAGCAAGGTACTTTACCGCTAAGTAATTACCCAATTTCTTATACATTAAAAAAACGTATTTCGCTTGAGGGTGATATTGCGATGTTACCTTTAGAGCTTGGTGTAAGTGTTAATACTAAAACATTGTTAGTAAAGGTTAGTGAAAGGCGTCAAAACTTTATTGTTATGCTACTCATGTTTTTTGGTATATTTTTAATTATTGCCTTTTTATACCAACGTTTCATCAACCGTAAATTGTTAATTAATTCGTTAAAAGAGCAAAATAATAAAGTAATTGAAAACTCACTGGATGCTATTTTTACAATTGAGCAAACTGGCGAAATAGTTCACTTTAACAGCACGGCTAAAGAGGTTTTTGGTACTTCAATTACAGGTGTTAGTCCTGACTTTGTCTCTTTATTTAACTTAAATGAAGTCGATAGCAACTGTATAGAAGAGACTATTTCAAACGGGTCAAAAATGCCGTTTGAAGCTATCTACACAGATGGTTATGGCAATAAACAATACTTTTCAATTACGCTCAGCAGTATTTTTGATGTATACAATAACCGTTATCAAGTAGCGGCTATTTTAAGAAATATTAGCTCCTTAAAAAACACTCAATCAGAGCTTGAAGGTTTGAACAGTACTTTGGAGCTAAAAGTATCACAAAGGACTGTTGAGCTAGAGCGCGCAATTGATCAAGCATTAGCAGCAAGCCAAGCAAAAAGTGATTTTGTAGCAAATATATCCCACGAAATCCGTACACCGATGAATGGCGTTTTGGGTATGCTTGAAATGCTCAAAGAAGATGGCTTAAGCGAACAACAATATCATTACCTAAAACTAGCCAACAGCAGTGCTAACTCATTGATGAACTTGATTAACGATATTCTCGATTTTTCGAAAATAGAAGCGGGTAAGCTTGATATTGATAATCATACATTTGATGTTGTTACAGTATGTAGCGATATGATTAGCTCTTTAGCGTTACAAGGCCAGCGCAAAGGTCTTGAAGTATTTTTAGATACTAAAGATGTAGTAGACAGAATGGTTATTGGCGACAGCCATCGCCTTAAACAAATTTTAATTAACTTAGTTAATAATGCTTTTAAATTCACTCACCGAGGTGAAGTAAGTCTAACAATTGGTTCTAAGTACATTACCGACTCAAAGTTATTAATGAGCTTTACAATAAAAGACACTGGTATTGGTATAGCACCAGAGAACATAGACAAACTATTTGAAGTGTTTACACAAGAAGACTCAAGCACAACCCGCCACTTTGGTGGTACAGGCTTAGGTTTATCTATATGTAAAAAGCTCGCTCAGTTAATGGGTGGTAATATCACTGTTATAAGTGAAAAGGGCGTTGGTAGTACATTTACAGCAACGGTTGAGCTACACGTCGCACAAGAGAAAAAACTAAATACAGGTATTGAACTTGCTACTAGCATTAGCGTAGCTGCATTAATAGCGCGCGATAATGTCTATCAAAATGTGTGCGATTTGTTGCTATTAACTTGTAAAGTAAATGCAGAAAACATTATAAGACTCGACTACTTTAGTGAGCATAAAGAGTTTGAGGCTGACTTATTATTGATTGATGATGAACACCCTCAAATTGATGCCCTTATTAATTACTGTAAACAGTTTAATAAAAAGTACGTCTTAATTTTACGCGACATGGTGACCGATAAACCAACTAAAATGGTGTTACCTGAAGGTAGCCATATTTTAAATAAACCGCTTACCCAAGATCAATTCAGCTATAAATTAGCAAGCTTATTTGGTGCTAGTAAAGACTGTATTATAGCGCCACCCAAAGGCTTAACAGAAGAACAAGTAGAGCCTGACCTTTCTGCTTATCATATATTATTAGTAGACGATAATATGATAAACATTGAAGTAGCTAAGGCGATTTTAAAACGAACTAAAGTAAAAATCACCTGTGCATCAGATGGCGTAGAAGCATTAGAAGCATTGAGAGAAAACACAGAACAATCCTTTGATGTAATTTTAATGGACTGCCAAATGCCTAATCTAAATGGGTACGATACAACAAGTGAAATCAGAAATAGTAAAGCCGGAGTCGATTACACACACATTCCTATTATTGCTATGACAGCAAGCGCGATGGAAGGTGATAGAGAGCGTTGTTTAACTGCAGGCATGAACGACTATATTACTAAACCAATCAAGCCAAGAACGCTAAAAGATAAGTTAATCACCTGGCTAAGTTAATAGTTATTAATTGTGAATCAGCTGCTTATGCAGCTGATTTTTTTGGTTTAGCATCCGTCGATATATTTAACTTTGTTATGTCGGCGCTATCGAGTACGGATTGTGTGTCTGACCAATGTAGTAATTCAATTTTTCCATCTTGCTGCTCTACCAGCGCTGTACAGCTCTCAATCCAATCTCCATCGTTACAATACATAATTCCGTCATCTACTTTTATTTTGGGATGATGAATGTGTCCACAAATAATACCGTCTACGTTTTGCTTTTTAGCTTCATGAATTGCGGCATCTTCGAAGGCTTTAATTGCTTCACGTGCTTTGTGTACGCGAGCTTTTATCCATGATGCAAGCGAGTAGTAATTACCACCAAATAGCTTTCGAATACGATTGGTCCAGCGGTTTAAAAATAATAAAAAGTCGTATCCTGCATCGCCCGCGATACTAATAAGTTTGTTATAGCGTGTCGCGGAATCAAAATCATCACCGTGTACGAGTAAAAAACGTTTATTAGCTTTAGTGGTGTGAATAAACTGCTGGTGGATTTCAATACCAAATAACGTTTGATTTATATAGTTCCTAAACGTTTCGTCATGATTACCGGGTATATAAATGACGCGTGTACCGTTAACTGCTTTTTGTTGTATACAGCTCAATACTTGATAATGCGAAGGGTGCCAATAAAACTGTCTTTTCATCGACCACAAATCAATAATATCACCCACTAAATAAAGTGTGTCGGATTCTACCGAGTTTAAAAAATCGAGCAAATAATCGGCTTTACAGTCTTTGTAACCTAAATGAACATCTGATATCCAAATAGTAGGGTAGTGTTGTTTCTTACGCTGTTGATTGTTTGTCATGCCCGTTATCCATAGTGTAATAATTAACACTGTAGATAAACCCAATGACACTTATGAGACACTTTAGCGAAGCCTCTATGACAATTTATACAAAGTCATGCAATTAAAATATTTATATAGAGCTAGGGCGTGTTGACCTTTCGTGATTGATTTTACAGCAGACTGTTTGTTTTTAGGCAAGGAAGATCATATGTAGCGTGGTTATTCCCCATAAATAGGTGATAACGCAGTATAAATGCCAAACATGCGCTGCCCTTTGAGTTCTTATAGGGGCTATTAGCTCCTTGTTGCCTACATAGATGTCGGTAAGGGGCGTAAGCAGGACGCGGAAGCTTTGCTCGGCTTTTACTTATTCTTACATGGATGTAAGTCAGTAGAATAGCGCAGGAGCAGTTATCGAGTCTACTAGGTTACAAGCTTCGCGCTGCGATTAAATCGCCCCTAGATTGAACAAATTTCAACCCACGAGTTCAATGCGCCTTAGGAAAGGTGAGTTGATGATAAGCTACCATTACGCATTGCTATTAATTGCGCATAAAAAAGGCCGCATTTTAAATGCGGCCTTATAGTCTGTTCTAAGCGTGGGTGTTATTAACCTTTAACGGCTGCTTTAATTGCATCAATTGCTGTATCGATATCAATCATTAGCTTTTCACCTGTACGGCGGTTTTTAAGCTCAACTTTATTCTCGTCAAGGTTACGCTCACCAATTACTAGCGTAAATGGCACACCAATTAGCTCCATGTCATTAAACATAACGCCAGGGCGCTCTTTACGATCATCAAATAACACATCAAGACCTGCATCTTTTAAACCTTGGTAAAGGTTATTTGCAATATCAGGAATACGATGCGATTTGTGCATGTTCATTGGAACAATTGCTAAATCGAATGGCGCGATTGATTTTGGCCAAATGATCCCGTATTGATCGTTGTTCTGCTCAATAGCAGCGGCAACAATACGTGAAACACCAATACCGTAACAACCCATAGTCATTGTTTGGTTTTTACCACCTTCGTTTAACACGCCGGCTTTCATGGCTTCTGAGTATTTAGTGCCAAGTTGGAAAATATGCCCAACTTCAATACCGCGTTTAATTTGCAAAGTACCTTCACCACATGGGCTCATATCGCCTTCAACAATATTACGAATATCAGCAACGTCGTAATCAGTTACGTCACGATCCCAGTTAATACCGCTGTAATGCTCGTCGTCTTTATTTGCACCGGCAACAAAATCAGCAAGTATGTTAGCTGTTCTATCAACAATAATAGGCATTGATAAGCCAACAGGGCCTAATGAGCCAGGCTTTGCGCCAATAGCAGCAACAATATCCGCCTCTGTTGCCATTTCAAGCGGAGAGTCTACTAATGGGTGTTTTTCAGCTTTTAGTTCATTTAATTCGTGATCGCCACGAAGTACTAAGGCAACTAAACCACGTACTTCATTTTCATCAGGCGTACCATAAACAATTAACGTTTTAACACCGCGATGTGGCTTAACACCGTAGTGTTTTTTAAGCTCGTTAATAGTTTTAGCGTCAGGTGTTGGAAACGCTTTAAGCTCTTTTGATGCTTCAGGGCGAGCTTCAATAGGTGCCAGTGCTTCAGCTTTTTCAATGTTAGCGGCGTAATCACTGCCATCACTAAATGCAATTGCATCTTCGCCCGATTCAGCAAGTACATGAAACTCATGCGATACGCTACCACCAATAGAGCCTGTATCGGCTATAACAGGGCGGTAATCAAGGCCTAAACGCTCAAAAATGTTACAGTATGCTTTGTGCATTGCTTGATAAGTTGCATCTAAACACTCTTCACTTAAGTGAAAAGAGTAGGCATCTTTCATTGTAAATTCACGAGCACGCATTACCCCAAAGCGAGGACGACGTTCGTCGCGTACTTTAGTTTGTACTTGGTATAAAGTAACCGGTAGTTGTTTGTAGCTGCTTATTTCTTTACGAACAAAATCTGTAATAACTTCTTCGTGTGTTGGGCCAAGTGCAAACGTACGGTTATGACGGTCTGTAAAGCGCATAAGCTCAGGACCAAATTCATTCCAACGACCAGACTCTTCCCACAAATCAGCAGGTTGAATAACAGGCATTAGCATTTCAATGGCGCCAGCTTTGTCCATTTCTTCACGTACAATGTTTTCTACTTTACGTAGCACGCGTAAACCAGAGGGTAACCAAGTGTATAAACCCGAAGCGACGCGACGGATCATACCGGCTCTAAGCATTAACTGATGCGATACAATTTCAGCATCTGATGGCGTTTCTTTAAGTGTTGCGAGTATATATTGGCTTGTACGCATGTTTTTTCCGAAATAGAGTAATTATATTCTTTTAATAGAGCTTAAGTTTACCAGCGGATGCTTTTACACTAAAGCGCTAAGTGAGTTATTTAGTTTTTTTCTATGCTTGTTACTAAGTTATGTGCATCATTAACCTGCCAGCGAATATTAAAGTCATAGAGAGTCATCCCGTAGCTTTGCATTTCTTCTTTTTGTTTTTTATAAGCAGGGCGAGGATCTTGTTTTAAAACATTGGTTATAAAATCATGTAAGTCTGGGTATTGTGTTTGGGCATTAACGAACTCAATTGCCTGAGGGCTAAATTCAACCGTCATTTGTGTTTCAGGGCGCGTGTCAGCAAAGCCAGCGCTTGCATCGGGCATTGAGTCTGAATAAGGCAAATACGGTTTTATATCAATGATTGGTGTGCCATCAAGTAAATCAATCCCAGCAAGTAATAAGCTAAGCTGTCCGTTTTTATATTCAATGCCTTCAAGTTTTACAGCGCTCATTCCAATCGCGTTGGGTCTAAATGTAGCGCGGGTAGCGAATACGCCTTTTCGCTCATTACCACCTAATCGTGGAGGGCGTACCATAGCAGAATAACCTTTATCAGCTGTTTCATGAAAACGAAATAGCAACCAAATATGAGTAAATTCATCGAGCCCGCGTACAAATTCTTCGCGATTAAAATCAGGTGTAAAAATAAGCTTTGCTTTAGCTTGGGGCACTAAACGCGGTTGCCTAGGTATAGCAAACTTTTGTTTATAAGGAGATGCAATGTGGCCAATAGCCGAAATGGTGTAATCGCTCATAGTACTCGGGTACAAATAAAATAGAGCGCTATTCTACCCGCATTTAGTCTTTATCGCATTAAGGTAAGAAAGTTTATTACTTATAAACCGCTCGGTTTAAATCTTTAATTAGACTGAATGGTTTATATGAGTGTATTAATTAAAAAGAGCCTGAAACAAAAAAGGTAAGCCCTTAGGCTTACCTTTTATACATGTTAAATATTAATTAAAACATGTACTGAACTGATACAGATGCTACATCCATATCTGGATCAATATCGTCATCAAGTTTGTAGCGTTCGTACTCTAAACGAAATTGTACATTTGTTGTAAGTGCGTATTCAATACCCGCACCGTAAAATGCATCACCACCATCTGTAGAAGCTGTTACACCGCCTACTGGTAAATCTTGTGTGTAATCAGCATCCCATTCAAGCCAACCGCCTTTTGCATACACAGAAAAGCTCTCAGTGATAGGATAGCCCAAACGTGCGGCAAGCGATACGCCATCAATTTCAGCTTTGCTGTCGATATCACTCACTTCATCAAAGTTTTGATATGCAAGCTCTAAGCTTAAGTATTCATTAAATTGTGCACCAACGTAACCTTTAAGCATTTGTGCATCGTCGTCAAAATCAGTGTCGTTATCGCTATCTTCAAATTCAAAAGAATATTGACCGTAACCAATACCTGTGTAGATACGTGGAGAATCGAAATCAGAAATGTCAGCGTGTGCTGCAGAGTTAAAACCCATTGTTGCTAAAGCAAGTGCAGAAAGAGAAAGTGTTTTAATCATTGAATAGCTCCTTTAAAATAATTTAAATGTTTGATTAAACTTATCAAACGACAATTATCTAGTTGCAGCGAACATGCCAATTTTAAAAATGATATTAAAACGCCATAATAGCTACTTTTGTATTAGTTATTATGGCGTTTAGATTGTTTTATAAACAAACTGAACTTTTTGATGATTTTGTTTTCAAATACAAGTTGTATGTTTTACAAAACATTATGAGTTTTTTACATGCCTATAGGTATAGGATACATTCTTAAATGATTATTTTGGTATCTAAACTGTATGAAGCAAGTTTTCTGTTTCTATCGCAATTTCTTTCATTTTTATAGCGTAGTTTTCTAATTTAATATCTTCTTCTGTTACAGCTTTAAATGAAGGCACTTCTATAGGATAGCCAGTTTCGTCCATAGCAATAAAACTAATAACACAGTGGTTTGTTTCTACCATGTTCTGTGTTTTTGGGTCGCCACATCTAACTTGAATAAATATTTGCATGCTACTTCTACCCGTATGGGCAATTTTAGCTTCTACTTCTACAATTTGGCCTACTAGAATAGGGCGTCTAAATTTAACACCTGCAACCGAAACCGTTACACAGTAATGACCACTCCAACCAGCAGCACAGGCATAGCCTGCTTGGTCAATCCATTTCATGACGGCCCCACCATGAACTTTACCTCCGAAATTTACATCGGTAGGCTCTGCTAAAAAACGAAAAACAACTTTTGACGACGGCATAGATAATACTCATATTTATTAAAACTACTATTAGCATAACGTAAAAAAGGGGCCGAAGCCCCTGCAATTTAGGATATGTTTATAATTTATATGTAAAAATAGTACTTAAATACGTATCTAGCGCATAATTTAGTTACATATTCGGATAGTTTGGCCCACCAGCGCCTTCAGGTGTTACCCATGTAATGTTTTGACTAGGGTCTTTAATATCACAGGTTTTACAATGCACACAGTTTTGAGCGTTTATAACAAACTCTTTACTGCCTTCTACTTCTTGCACTTCGTAAACGCCTGCTGGGCAATAACGCTGTGCAGGCTCATCAAATTTCACTAGATTTACGTTAATAGGGATTGACGCATCTTTGAGCTTTAAATGACACGGCTGTGATTCTTCGTGATTCGTATTTGATAAAAACACACTTGAAAGTTTATCAAAGCTCAATTCCCCATCTGGTTTTGGATACGCTATTTTGTCTGCGGCGTTAGCATCAACAAGGGTAGAGTGATCGGGCGTATTATCTTTAAACGTAAACGGTAAAGCGCCATTAAAGATATTTTGATCAAGCGTGTTGTATGCACCACCTATAAACTTACCTAATTTGTGCATAGCAGGGCCAAAGTTACGAGATTGATATAGCTCTTTGTATGCCCACGTTTTTTCAAACGCAGTTTGATAATTGGTTAAATCGGTATTTGCTAATTCATTTTGCAGTGCGTCAAAAATAACCTCAGCGGCAATCATTCCCGATTTCATTGCAGTGTGATTACCTTTAATTTTTGCAAAATTAAGTGTGCCTGCATCGCACCCTACAAGTAATCCACCAGCAAAATGCATTTTTGGTAATGAATGTAAGCCGCCTTTGGCAATAGCACGCGCACCGTATGCAATACGTTCACCGCCTTCAAGTACCTTTTTAAATACAGGATGGTGCTTAATGCGTTGAAATTCATCAAATGGACTTAAATGCGGATTTGAGTAATTTAAATCAACAATTAAACCGACAACAACTTGATTTTTTTCGCTGTGATACATAAATGCACCACCATTAGTATCGCCGCTGAGTGGCCAGCCTGTACCATGAACTACTTTACCTAGCTCATGTTTACTTTCATCTATTTGCCAAATTTCTTTAAAGCCTAAACCGTAATGTTGTGGCGATGAATCTGCATCAAGTGCAAATTCATTAATTAGCTGCTTACCTAAATGGCCTCGGCAACCCTCAGCAAAAATAGTGTATTTTGCTCTAAGTTCCATGCCTGGCATGTAACCGTCTTTTTCATTACCGTCTTTGTCGACTCCCATATCGCCAGTAATAATG
The DNA here is from genome assembly GCF_038900255.1 of Pseudoalteromonas sp. AS84. NCBI lineage: Bacteria > Pseudomonadati > Pseudomonadota > Gammaproteobacteria > Alteromonadales > Pseudoalteromonadaceae > Pseudoalteromonas > Pseudoalteromonas sp. AS84. The sequence goes on from NZ_JBBMQY010000013.1 coordinate 85,849, forward strand.
CCTTTTACTGCTTTATCTTCAATTATTAAAGAGTGAGCACTAAATCCTGGGAATATCTCTACGCCTAAGTTTTCAGCTTGCTCTGCAAGCCATCGACATACATTACCCATAGACACAATGTAGTTACCATCATTATGGAATGTTTTAGGCGTAGCAAAGTGGGGGATAGATGTCGCTTTTTGCTCATTATTAAACCAATAAATTTCATCGTTAGTTACTTTGGTTGTAACAGGGGCGCCCAGTTCTTGCCAGCTTGGTAGTAGCTCATCCAAAGCTTTGGTTTCAAATACAGCACCAGATAGTACATGTGCACCCACTTCAGAACCTTTTTCGACTACGCAAATCATGCACTCTTGTTGTTTTTCTTGTGCTAATTGCGCCAGTTTTATTGCACTTGAAAGCCCAGCAGGTCCTGCACCAACAATTACTACATCAAATTCCATGGTTTCACGTTCGACCATAATAACCTCTTTATCTATGACGGACTTATTCGAATGTTTACTACGCATTTAAATAAGGTGTACAGCCTATTTATAACCTTGCAAATTAAACGTTACAGACTGTGAATAGTTAAAGGTTATTTTAGGTTGACGTTTACGTCAACAGGAAGTAGTCTAATTTCATAAAATAAATAGGTTGACGTGCACGTCACCTTGTAGGTTTCAATAATTATGGAGTTCCTATGAAAGTTCTCGTACCAATAAAAAGAGTGATTGATTACAACGTAAAAGCACGCGTTAAAAGTGACAACAGCGACGTTGATTTAACCAACGTAAAAATGGCAATGAACCCGTTTTGTGAAATTGCTATAGAAGAAGCCATTCGCCTTAAAGAAGCCGGTACGGCCAGCGAAGTTGTTGCTGTTACTATTGGTCCTAAAGCATCGCAAGAGCAATTACGCACAGCACTAGCACTGGGTGCCGACAAAGCCATTCACATCGAAACCGATGAAAAGCTCGAGTCACTCCATATTGCAAAGCTACTCGCTAAAATTGTAGAGCAAGAATCTCCTGAACTTGTAATTTTAGGCAAACAGTCAATCGATTCAGATAATAACCAGACAGGTCAAATGCTAGCGGCTTTAACTAAACGTGGCCAAGGTACATTTGCATCCAAGGTTGTTACTGAAAATGGCAAAGTAAACGTGACCCGCGAAGTTGATGGGGGCCTGCAAACGGTAGCACTTAACTTACCAGCGGTTGTTACAACTGATTTACGCTTAAATGAGCCTCGCTATGCATCACTGCCAAATATTATGAAAGCCAAACGTAAGCCGCTTGAAGTAATAGCAGCTGATTCGCTTGGTGTTGATTTAACACCGCGAATTCAATTAATAAGCGTAGAAGAGCCAGCTAAACGTACCGCAGGAATTATTGTTGAAGACGTTGCACAGCTTGTAGAAAAATTAAAAACAGAGGCAAAGGTGATTTAAATGAAAACACTCGTAATTGCAGAGCACGACAACGGTGCCTTAAAACCAGAAACCTCAAAAACTATTAACGCTGCAGTAAAAATGGGTTTTCCTGTTGATGTACTTATTGCAGGTAACAACTTAAGCGCAATGAGCTCACACGTTGCTAGCATTGATGGCGTAAATAATGTTTTAGTTGCCGATAATAGCGTTTATGAACACCAGTTAGCTGAGAGCATGGCCGATTTAGTTTTATCGCTTAGCGATGACTACAGCCACATTGTTGCAAGTGCAACGACAACAGGCAAAAACTTTATGCCACGTGTTGCCGCGCTTTTAGATGTTGCGCAAATTTCTGAAATTATCGCAGTAGTGGACGCAGATACATTTAAACGTCCAATTTATGCAGGTAATGCAATCGCAACGGTTAAATCACTCGACAGTAAAAAAGTAATTACCGTACGTGCCAGTAGCTTTGATTTACAAGGCGAGCAATCAGCTGTTGCTATAACAAATGTAGATACAGTATCAGGTTCGCAATTAAGCAGCTTTGTAAGTGTTGAGCAAACAGAATCAGAACGCCCTGAGCTTACAGCTGCTAGTGTGGTCATATCGGGTGGTCGCGGTATGCAAAACGGCGAAAACTTTGCATTACTTAATGGTATTGCCGATAAACTAGGTGCAGCTATTGGCGCATCGCGTGCAGCAGTTGATGCAGGCTTTGTACCTAACGACATGCAAGTAGGGCAAACAGGTAAAATTGTAGCGCCTAACTTATATATTGCAGTAGGTATCAGCGGTGCTATTCAGCATTTAGCGGGCATGAAAGACTCAAAAGTAATCGTTGCGATTAATAAAGATCCTGATGCGCCAATATTCCAAGTAGCAGATTACGGCCTAGTCGCTGATTTATTTGAAGTGCTACCTCAGCTTGAAGGCGCTTTATAACGCTTAATTAAGCAAAATTTATTCTGGTTGAAAGCCGTGGTCCTCTTAGAGTGCTGCGGCTTTTTTATACGGTAAATTAAAAACACAAAAAAACCAGCCAATTGGCTGGTTTTTAGTATTTATAAACGGCTAACTTAGTATTAGTAAGTTGCGCTGCCTTTAGTACGAGGGAAGGCAATAACGTCACGTACGTTGCCCATACCTGTTACATAAGCAACTAAGCGTTCAAAGCCTAAACCAAAGCCTGAATGCGGCACGCTACCGTATTTACGTAAATCGCGGTACCAGCTGTAATCTTCTTTGTTTAAGCCCATTTCTTCTAGGCGTGCATCAAGTACATCAAGGCGTTCTTCACGTTGTGAACCACCAATGATCTCACCAATACCGGGTGCTACTACGTCCATTGCAGCAACTGTTTTTCCGTCTTCGTTTTGGCGCATGTAAAATGCTTTAATATCGCGCGGGTAGTTTTTAATAACTACCGGTGCTTTAAAGTGTTCTTCAGCTAAGTAACGTTCGTGCTCAGACTGTAAATCAACACCCCATTCAACAGCGTACTCAAACTTTTTACCACACGTTTTAAGGATTTCTACCGCGTCTGTGTAATCAACTTGTGCGAAGTCTTTATCTACAAATTCTTCTAAGCGAGTAATTGCGGTTTTCTCTACACGTTGTGCAAAAAATTCCATGTCATCACGGCGCTCTTCAAGTACGGCTTTAAATACATACTTAAGCATGTTTTCAGCAAGTTTTGCGATGTCTTCTAAATCAGCAAACGCAACTTCAGGTTCTACCATCCAAAATTCTGCAAGGTGGCGAGATGTATTTGAATTTTCTGCACGGAATGTTGGGCCAAACGTGTAAATTTTTGACATTGCAGACGCGTAAGTTTCGCCGTTTAATTGGCCAGATACAGTAAGGAATGCTTCTTTACCGAAGAAATCTTCGCTGTAATCAACTTCGCCTTTATCTGTAAGCGGTAAGTTTTGCATATCAAGCGTTGATACACGGAACATTTCGCCAGCGCCTTCACAGTCACTTGCCGTAATGATTGGCGTGCTGATCCAGTAAAAACCTTGCTCGTGGTAAAAACGGTGAATAGCTTGTGCTAAACAGTTACGTACACGTGTTACTGCGCCAATCATGTTTGTACGAGGGCGAAGGTGAGCATGCTCACGTAAGTACTCAATGCTGTGGCGCTTTGCTGACATTGGGTATGAATCTGGATTCTCTACCCAACCTAATACAGTCACAGTGTTAGCTTGAATTTCGTAAGATTGACCTTGGCCAGCAGATTGCACTAAAACACCAGTAACCGACACAGAACAACCGGCTGTTAAGCTAGTAACTTCATCATAATTATTCAGTGAATTAGGAACTACCGCTTGAATAGGATCAAAACACGAACCGTCATGAACGGCTAAAAATGAAATTCCTGCTTTTGAATCGCGGCGAGTACGGATCCAGCCCTTAATTGTTACTTGGCTGTCTACCGCAACATTGCCTTTTAATAGCTCTGAAATCGCTAAATGGCTCATCTTCACTCCAATGATATAAGTTGCCTAACTATTTTATTTTAACTGTGCGCAACACTCGGGCATAAATTGCACATAAACGGCGCTGCACTTGAACCCTGTATCTTACCTAGTAAAGTTGAATAAAAAAACTATTGTGGGCAACTCTTTAAAAGTTTTTATGCATGCGGTTTATTTTTAAACAGTTTTTAGAGTTTAATTGCCACTATTATGATTTGTTGCTCTTAAATTTAATGATTTTGTGGCATTATTAACAAACAAATCAAATTAATATTTATTCACACTTAAAAAATCGATGCTATGAAACAAGTTTTTATTTTACGAGGACTACCAGGAAGCGGTAAGTCTTACTATGCGCAAAGCCTTGCTGACGAATTAGGTGGAGTTGACGAAAGCCAATACCTAATCTGCTCAACTGATGATTACTTTATTAACGAGCAGGGCGAATATCATTTCGATAAATTTAAATTGTCGCAATTTCATAATTTAAACTTAGCGCGTTTTATAAATGCACTTGCTCAAAATATGCCATTGGTAATTGTAGATAATACCAATATTAAAAAGTGGGAATTTATAGCGTACTCGCAAGCTGCTGTTGCTTTAGGCTATCAAGTAAAAGAAGTAATAGTGGGTGAAGTGAAAGACAAATCAATGCAGCACCTATATGCTAAACGTAATTCGCATAATGTTCCGCTTAAAACAATAAGCAAAATGGCCTACATGTTTGAGTGGTGATTTGCTTTACCGTATTAATTTAAAAAGCCCATATAAATGGGCTTTTTTAGTTTTAAGCTGTGCTAGTTAGCTTTTGTGTAAACCGCTAGTGGGTGGGATGTACTTAGTGATACATGTACTTCATCGCCAGGGTTTACCACAACTTCATGGCTTACTCGACTGGTTACAACAGTAGAGCACGCAAGTTTTACAGCGCACAAGCGGCTGCCACCTTCAAAACGGACCCAAATTACTTCGCCGTTATTGCCAACACTGCTTTGAACAAGTAATACATCGTCTGGTCGAAGTAGTACATCAACGTCGCCACTTTCACAGTCAACGCCATGAGCGGGAGCATTACCAATTGAAGTAGTGGCTTGTCCTTGGCTAAATTGGCCGCTAATAAAGCTCGCCTCACCTAAAAAACGTGCCACAAAGCGATTGTTTGGGGTACTAAAGCAGCGCTCTGGCGTATCAATTTGTTGAATTTCACCGCCTTTTAAAACGCCAACACGATCGCCAACAGAAAGTGCCTCTTCTTGGTCATGTGTTACCCAAATAGCAGGTACGCCAGCGGCTTTAAGTGCGTTTCTAATATCCCAGCGAAGCATGTCTTTAAGGGCCGCATCTAAGTTAGAAAGCGGCTCATCAAGTAATACAAAATCAGGCTGGTGGGCAAGGGTACGCGCAAGTGCAACGCGCTGCTTTTGGCCGCCAGAAAGCGTTGCTGGTTTTTTATCTCTAAAATCGCTCAGTCCAAGTAGGTTTATCCAATACTCAGCAGGGGCTGTATCTTTTAATCTAAAGCAAATGTTTTGCTGTACGGTTAAGTGCGGAAATAACGCAAAATCTTGAAACACCATACCTACACTGCGTTTTTCAGGAGGTATTGTTAATTTAGGTGTAGCACGCCATTTACCCGTGTTTATTTCGCCTTCGCTAATAGGTATAAGGCCAGCAAGGGCTTGTAAAATTGTACTTTTACCACAACCTGTTGGCCCTACAAGCATAAGGATTTCGTTTTCACCTAGCGATAAGTTTAAATCGCTTACTACGCGGTTACTGCCATAATCTATAGACAACTGACTTACAGATAGCATTGTTTCTTAAATCCTTAATGTTCAAACTGGTTGCGTTTTTCGCCAGACATCATAATAGCTAACCCGCAGGCAGATATAACTACTAACAATAATCCAGGAATAGCGGCGCGACCAAAATAGCCCGCTTCGTATACACGCCATAAATAAGTAGAGAGTGTTTCAAACCCTGTTGGGCCAAGTAGTAGCGTGGCTTCTAGTTCGCGCATTGACTCTAAAAACACCAGTGCTGCACCGGCAATAATACCGCGCATAGTTAAAGGCAATGTTATGCGAGTAAATACTTCACGTGGGCTTGCCCCTAATACGCGCGCAGACTTTACTAAGCTTGGATCTAAGTGCTCAGTGCTTGTTCTAACAGAGCCCACAGCAAGTGGTAAAAATCGCAGCATATAAGCAATAATAAGCAATCCCAGTGTTTGATATAAAAACGGTAACTGCAAACCACCGTAAACAAGCGCTGTGCCCATTACTATGCCCGGAATACCAAAACCAAAGTAAGTAACACGCTCCATTATACGACCCGCTTTTCCACTCAGTGCGGCATGTGCAACGGGGATCGCAACGATAACAGCTACAATTGCCGCAATACCCGATGCATACGTAGAGTTCCACGCAATATTAAAATCAAATGAGCTAAAACCATCACGAGCTAACCAAAGCGAAAATATAGCCAAAGGTAAGCCAATAGCAAGCAGTAAAACAGGTGCAAATGTAACAAACATTGCACTTAACTGTAATTTGTTTGGAAATAAAATTAACGGGCGACCATTGCGCTCAGGCGCTGTTTTTATTTGTGATTCAACTAAAAGTAAAAAACCGACAATAACCATCAGTTGAAGTGAAAGCATTGCAGCGCGCCCTAACGCAAAGGCGTTGTATTCAACATAAATTACGCGGGTAAAGGTATCTAGGCGCATCATTGCGGGCGTCCCAAAGTCTGATAACGTATAAAGCGCGACTAATAATGAGCCTGCTGCAATACCGTTAACTACGCGGGGTAATATAACTTTAAATATACTTTGCGTCATCGACATTCCAAGCGTACGCGCGGCATTAACCATGCTCGCGTCAAGGCTCAGTAGGGATGAGCGAGTTGTCATCATTACAAATGGAAAAGTATAAAGCGTCATTACAATGGCAGCGCCGGTTAGGCCATACATTGATGGGGTTTCTATTCCTGTTAAGGTGTTTATTTCGCCACCGGGGCCAAAAGCTGCATAAAGGGTAAATGCGCCAATATAACTGGGAATTGCCAGCGGCGCTGCAAATACAACCAGCCAGAGTTTTTTAAATGGTAAATGTACATATGCGCTAATAAACGCCAGTGGCACACCAATCAAAATAGATCCGAGTACCGTTAAACCCATTAACGATAACGTGTTTCCTAAAATTTTTAGATTGTGGGTGTCAAACACTGAACTTGCATCGCTTGCAAGCACAATTAATACATAAACAGGGGTTAGCGCAACAAGCGCTGCAAGCAGCGCCATTGGATAAGAGGCTGGTATTTTCATTACAATACGCCGCTGCTTCGCATCAAATCTATAGTAGGGCGTAAATCAGCTAGCTGTGTTAAATCTACTTTAGGGGGAGAAATATCAGCAAGAGACGGCAAACCTTTAGGTTGAATAATACCATTTACTAACGGAATTTCGTACGCTTCACTGGCTAAGTAACCTTGTACTTCTTTACTCAGTAAGTAACGCATAAAGTTTGTTGCAAGCGGATCGTCGTTAAGCGCTAATACACCCGATGCATTGACTAAACAACCCGCATCATTTTGTGTAAATGCTAAATCTAGTTTGGCATCAGGCTTACCTGATTTTAAACGCAAAGTGTAATAGTGATTTGCAAAACCGATATCAACTTCACCGCGTTCAACGCCCATAACAACACCTAATTCTCCAGCGTATGTTTTAGCGCGTTTTTTAATCTTTTTAAGCCACTTAGCGGTTTTGTCGTCGCCTTCTAAAATTCGCATTGCGGTTACAAACGATTGAAAAGAAGCGTAGGCGGGCGCCCAACCAATGCTTAAGTCGCTGTCGGCAATTTCCATAATGCTTGTTGGAATTTGATCTTTGGTCAAACGCGACGTGTTATATGGCAATGTACGAATACGGCCAGTTACAGGTGCCCACTCTTTATATCTAAATTGTGGTTGTAACTGAGCAGATAAATCACCTGGGATAGGTTGTGCAAGACCTGCATCGGTTACCAAACCAATTGCGCCTGAGTCAACCGCCCAAAATAAATCAGCGCGGCGAACACCGGCTTTAGCTTCTGCGACAATGGTATTTGCTAAAGCAGCAGTAGGACCTCGGCGTATACCGAGTTTAAAGTCTGGATTTTTTTTCTGAATTGCTTGTAATACGTTTTCATACAAACCACCTTCGCCTCGGCCTAAATAAAGGGTTAACTCACCTTTAAGCTTTGGTAAATCATCAACAGAAACTGGGTTTGCTATATCAGCGGCTAGCGCGCGAGAAAGAGGTAGTGGCAATGAGCCAACCACCCCTAACGCAGCTAGGCCTTGAATAAAGGTCCTACGCTTCACTTAAAATACATCCTTACGGGCTTTTTCGGCTTTTTCTATTAAAACCTTAGCGCGGTCTAATTTTGTTTGCATATCACTGATCACATCGCGTACTTCATCTACGCTTTTGCTGTTTTTAATTGCTAGTGGCAGTGTTACGTTAAAGTCTTTTTCCAGCACTTCAACTAGGTTAGCGTCTTGCTCAATAAGTGTACCTTCAACGCCTTCAAACAGGTGTAGATAAGTATCGTGAACAATTTCAGTTGCTTCGTCTTGTAAACGCTCAGCAAATTTAGCTACTACACGGTCTAATTTGTGCTTAATTTCATCAATTGTGGCACTTTGTGTCATTTCTTTTGTAGCGGTTGCTTTTACAGTGTCTAACAAGCCTTTTTGCTGGAATTTTGCAGCAAGCTTAACAGCCCCAAGGCCTTGCCACAAGGCTATGTTCATCGCTTTTTGTTGTTTACGAACTTCCTCAGCAGGCTGCTTATTATCAATGGCCATTTTTACGCCATAAAGACCCTGCCAAATAGAAGCGTATACCGGTACAAAGTTAGTTTCTATTGCGCTGTGAAACTTAACTGATTCCCAATATTCAATTAAATCATCAGTTTTTACAGATTTTGCGCCTTTAGTATCGTAGTCGCTTACCATGGTATCAACTTTGCCTACCATCCATTCTACTTCTTCTGCGTAACTTTTAAGGTTAGCTTGAAGATGATTAACATGCTCGCCAATAGGGCCGTTAGCTAATACTGGTTGAGCCATAAACGCCGAGGCTAGTAAAAGGCTTGCACCTAAAGTTTTGGCTGGTTTAAATAGTAATTTCATAGCAAAGAAGTCCAAAAGGTAATTGTAAATGATAGCCATTATCATATCCATAATGATTGCCAAAATCAATATATCTATATTTACTCGTAAAATCCCATTTTTCTCTTTGATTTAAATAACTTAATGTCATGTAAGAAAGCTTACTTTGTAGCGATTATAAATGTTACTACTAAGCAGGTTTATTTTTTCGCAGGTTGGCGAGAATTTTAAGCTGCTTTTGTGAGCAACTTAAAACGCATGATTTTATTTAGTTAAGTTTACGTTTTTTACTAATCTTATTTTTTCACCATCTACATCTAAATATGCTGTAATATTTGCACGAGTGAGCTCACTGTTATTAGCTAATTCAAAGTGATAGGTTCTGCTCTCATAAGGTTCTATTTTCACCTTTTGTTTGAGTTCTTTTATTACTAAAGGTTTTAAATCAGAAATAGCAGAAAGAGTGAGCGTACCATCAGTTTTACCTGAATATGGTCCTGTAAGCGTTACGCTGAAAACACCTATGTTTTTATTGTTTTTGGTGTACTTATATTTCATTCCAACACCATTAAAGGGCATTAGAGATTCACGAAAATGTGATTGATAGCTAAGTGACTGCCATTGTAGTTTTTGGTCAACCTTTAAACTTTTAGCGCCTTGGACTTTCGTTAAATCGAGATTATGAGTGCCGGGTTTTAGCGCATTACTTATTTTTTGTTTTGCAATAACATTCCCTTTAGTATCTAAAAATTGAATGTTAGCTGAAATCTTTAGTTCAAAATCTGTGGGGTTGTAAACTCTTAAAAAAGCATCACTTTTATTAAAGTATATACTTGAATCAATACCAGAAAGCGCTCTAAAACCAATATCACCTAATCGCTTCATGTAATCGTTAAGCTTTAAGTTTAACTCAGAGTTAATAGTTGTATGGTGTTTTTTATCTGTTAGCTTTGCCATTAACTTACTTAATTCAAGCTCACAATTTGTTAGTTTAAAGACATGAATTTGGCACGTTCTGAATAAGCGGCTTAGTAAATTATAATTTTTAAACACCCAGGGATTAGGTATTTGGGCAACAGATGGCTGTGTATTACTAAATGAGTTAGCAGGATATAAATAAGGGGTAAGTAAATGGTTGTTGTTTCTACTTAGTAAGCTGATTTTTTTGGTGTTTAATGTTGTTAGTATATCACGAGCGATAGGCAGAATAATTTGCTGCTCTATTAATTTATTATTTAGTGCAGTTAAGGTGATTTTTATATGTGCCTCCTCTAAAGAAAGCAGGATGGCAATAGATTTATTTTTAATTAAGGCCTCCCTAATTTCAGGTGTTAAGCCTAGCTGTAATGAACTAAATTTATTTATATTTTGCCCATTTATATGCAAGCGTTCACCATCAACGATTATAAATTCCAACAACTGATCATCATTTATTTGTTCTTTCCCAATAAAACGCTGCCTATATAGTTGATTATGCTTGCTACGTTTTGCTTGTAAAGCAACACCGACTTCGCTTCGGCGTATCTGTGATTGTTCAAAACCGATTAAAACAGCCACTTGGTTTTTGTTAGAAATATTTATAATCTGATTCGATAATGGCCCAGGAAAATCCATGACAGGGTGGGTCTGTTTTCTCGGTGGGTTAATATCTAAACGAGATAAATCAGTTGAGTCTGTATTTCGTAACCAATAAGAAGCCCCATCTTGCTCCCATGGTCCTGACACTATATGAAAACTTGGCTTAATATTTTGTACAAAATCAGCGAAGCCTTGTTCAATTGCTTGCCAATCTTTAAAAGTGTGTTTAAGTAATGAGTTAGCCGTTGAAAGGGTTGACTCACTATGGGGGTTAGCTAGCCTAAGCTGCTTTAAAAAGTAAGCAAAAAATTGTGCTCGCTCTGGTGAACTTAAAAGATAATGAATGATAAAAAAATTAAGACCGCGTTTAAGTGCAGGATCATCGTTAATTTGTTCAATAGTGGGTTTATTCTCGCTGTAATACTGTTTTAAGCCCATCTCTATATAGTTCATTGGGGCACGATCAAATACCATTACTGTTAGTTGTTTCAGATTTGGATCATAAACATGATGAGCAACTGAATCAGCTAGACCTTCTGTTATCCAATTGGGTGCCCAAGTAGAATGGCCATTTAATGCCATATGAAATGCATGCATTGTTTCGTGGATCACGATGTAGCGCTGATGATGTTCTCTATGACTAGGGAAGTTGTAACCTGCGCGATTATAATACATGGTTTCACCACCAGCTGTTTTATGAACGCCACGTAAAAAACCATCATCAAGCATAGCTTCACGGACTCTTGAACGACTACTACCATAAACCACAGCAATCCGTTGGCGTTCAATATTAGGTGGCTCCATCCCAAACAACGCAACATAGTGTGGATAAGACATCTCTAATAACTCTAAATATAGCCTTACTTTTTCTTCAGGTAGGTCACTTTTAAGTGCAAAGTGCTTGCTTATCCACCAATTATAACCTCGGCTATTAGCAATTTTACTCTCACTATAAGTGTAGGGAACTTCTTTACCCAAAAACTTAATATCTATGTCCTTTAGTGTACTTGTGTAACCGTTCACTGCTATATCAGCTTTTAATGGTGCTGGTGTTATTGGTTTAATAGGATTTTTAATATAAGTCGCTGCTTGTGGTTGGCAAGCTACAGTTAAAAATACGAGTAGTAGAAGGATTATACTTTTTATCATTATCGTCACCTTGTATTTGTGTATATTGTATACAATAAATGGTATGGTGTTTGGGTTTAAAAGTAAACTAATAATAACGTTTACATACTTAACTTACCCTTTAAAATATGAGTTAAAAACATGCAGAGTTTTAGGTTCATACAGCGATTATTTACTTGTAAAGCAGAGGGTGACGAGGGCTTAGTTGACACAAACCGCAGAGAACTTTAACTTAATTAGTACACGCATAAAGTGGCATAATAACAGCACAGTTTGAGCAACTGTGCTGTTTAATATTATATTATATAGCCGAATTTATTTTTTGTTTATCTGGCTTACTCAGCCAAGCCAAATGGATTATCAATACTGTGTGCGGGTTCTGTAAACCATTTAGGTCCTGATTCAGTCATATAAAAGTGATCTTCTAATCGCACGCCAAATTCATCAGGTACAACTAGCATTGGTTCGTTACTAAAACACATACCTTTAGTAAGAGGGGTTTTATCACCGCCTACTAAATATGGCCATTCATGAATGTCTAAGCCAATGCCGTGGCCAGTGCGATGCGGGCAGCCAGGAGTTTGGTATTCAGGACCCAACCCTTGTGCTGTTAAATAATTACGAGCTCCAGCATCTACGGCTTCACATGTTTGGCCTATTTTTGCTTCATTAAATGCAGCAATTTGTGCCGCTTTTTCATAGTTCCAAAATTGGCGCTGGCGATCGCTCGCTTCACCAAATACGTAGGTGCGGGTGATATCTGATAAGTAATCATGCACTTTACAACCAGTATCAATTAATACCATGTCACCTTTTTTTAATATTTGCGCGTCTTTTACACCATGGGGGAAAGAAGTTGCAACACCAAATAATACAATGCAAAAGTAATTGCCTGGTGCGCCTACTTTTTGGTGTGCTTGCTTTATAAACGCTTCTACTTCAGTGGTACTGATGCCTTCATGTAGCATACTGGCAGTTGCTTTATGTACCGCCAGCGTCATATCCATAGCACATTGCATTAATGCAAGTTCATTGGCTGATTTATGCATGCGACAATGTGCAGTAACAGGCTGTGCATTAACTAACTTTAAGCCATTTTGGGCTTTATTAATGCCATCAAAAATAAAGAACTGTGCGCTTTCGTCAATACCAACTGTGCCATTAGCTGCAATACCCATTTCAGATAATATATTGACAAATAATGCGTATGGACTTTCATGCTCTTGCCAACCGTGAATTGGACCATCAATCACTTTAAAGCCATTTAATGAACCAATTTCAAAATACGGAGCAATATATTGCACACTACCATTAGCAGGTAAAATTGCTCCCACCAGACGCTCACTTGCATACCAACGCATTCCCGTAAAGTAAGTAAGGTTTGTGCCTGCATTTAAATATATGGCATCAATACCATTGGCCTGCATGTATTGCTGAGCTTTTTTAATTCGTTCTAGGTGCTCTTGCGGTTGAATTGGGGTTAAATCGTCAGTCATGTTAGATAAACTGGCAAGTGCTTGTTCTTTGGTTTGGGTACCAATGCCTTGGGTGGTCATAGTGCTCTCCTCGTTAGTGTGGCTATTGTGCAAGTGGGGCGTGTGGACTGCAAGCAGCTTGAGTTGAAAAGCGGCTGATACAATATGGTTTTATATCAATGCTAGGTACTTGTTGTAAACACAAGCTAGTTATTAGCTCACTTGTAATAGCACCTTGTGTTAAACCTAGATGTTGATGGCCGAAAGCAAAAAATAGATTAGGGTGATAAGGTGCTTCACCTATTACTGGCAATGAATCCGGCAGTGATGGTCGACAGCCCATCCAAATGCTGCTTGGTTGTAACGGAGGTGCTGTATTTTTGAGCATTGCTTTGGCATTTGGTAACAACGCAAGTGCACGTTTGTTATTCATTTCGCGTTGTGTACCAGCAAACTCAACAGTGCCAGCAATACGCAGGCCTTGACTCATTGGAGTCATGATAAAACTACGCTCCGCTGAAGCAACGGGCCTTGTTAAGCCATAATTGCTTGCCAGCATGCAGTGATATCCTCGCTCAGTATCAAGTGGGACTTTATAACCAAACGGCACAATTAGAGGCTTACTCCATGCACCTGCTGCGATAACGACTTTATCAGCAGTAAATGTTTGCTCATTATTACCAAGGGTAAACACTTTCTCTGTTAGCTTTACACTGGTTATTTTTTGTTGACAAAAATTGCCACCTAAAGCACTAAATTGCGCAGCTAAATTTAAACAAAATAGATGCGGATCTACACTATGGGCTACATCCTTAAACAATAATGCATACGTTATTGTTTCTGATAAATTGGGCTCTAATAACTTTACCTCTTCAGCGCTGAGTAGTTCAACAGCAATACCTTGAGCTATAAAGTTATTATAAATTGTATTAATTTGGTTAAGTGGTGTTAGTTCAAATGTTAGTAAACTGCCTTTTTTAGTTAGCAAGTGTCCTAAGTTGAACTCATTTAGTAAGTTGTCGTATGCGATAATTGCACTCTTATTTAACGCTTTAAGTGCTAACGTGTTGGTTTTATATATTTTACTTCTCATATTTTTAGTGAATAACCAAAACCATGGCAGGGCTTGAATTAGATAACGCCAATCTATTCTTAATGGGCCCAATGGGTTGAATAGCATACCCGGTAACTTTTTCAGTAATGACGGGTGTGCAAGTGGAAAAATTTGTTCGGTAGCAAAATGCCCCGCATTACCTTTTGAACAGCCTTGAGCTAATCCATTTTCGTCATATAAAGTGACGTCAAAGCCAGCTCGTTGTAGGTTAAGTGCACAACAAATGCCGATAATTCCAGCACCAACCACAGCTATTTGTTGTTTATTTTGCTCTGCCAAAATGTGTAACCTCACTTATACAATGTGCATTAAAACTTACAGGCCGTTTTTTACTTATTACTTAATAATTCAACCTGCAATAATGTGAAATCTTAAAATCATTTAAATTCTTTTTTTTCAGTGTCTTATGATTGCTAATTAGGCTCGTCGTAGATCCATACGACGAGTAAATTAATAAAATGCTAAAATAGAATGTTGATTATTGTATACAATATACATACTATATCAAGTCTAAACATCAATCAGGTGGTTAAAATGACAGTAAATTGGCAAACAGTCTTTGTTGCAGCAAAGACCCAGTTAAATGCAGATTACTCGATTAACTTTACAGCAGTAGTAAAAACGATCGACGAACTAATTAATGAGTGTGCTCAGTGTATTATTGGATTGAGAAAATCATGTAAAAAAGTAACTGTCACTGCGCTTTATAACAAAGCGATGGCAAGCCGGGTTGACTTAATTAAATTAAAATTGGACTAAGTTATGCGCAAAGGGACCTTTTTTTGTATTGACGGTCACACCTGTGGCAACCCCGTAAGGCTTATTACCAGTGGTCACCCGCAATTGAGCGGGCAGAGCATGAGTGAGAAACGCCAAGACTTTTTGCAAAATCACGATTGGATACGCCAAGCGCTCATGTTTGAGCCTCGTGGTCACGACATGATGTCGGGCGGGTTTTTATACCCGCCCACCACAGAGGACGGCGATGCCGCTATCTTATTTGTAGAAACATCAGGGTGCTTGCCCATGTGCGGCCACGGCACAATGGGCATTGTTACGTTTGCTTTAGAGCATGGTTTACTTCATTCAAAAGTGCCGGGGACTCTGTTATTGGACATGCCAGCAGGGCGTGTTCAAATCAATTATGAAATGATTGGTGGCAAAGTTCAGTGGGTAAAAATTTATAATGTTCCCGCTTACTTAGCACATAAGTCAATTGTCATTGAAGTGGATGAATTGGGTGAGCTTAATGTGGATATTGCCTATGGAGGGAACTTCTACATTATTGTTGAACCGCAAGCCAATTACAAAGGCATTGAGCATTTAACCGCTGGGCAAATTTTAAAGTACAGCCCGCAAGTGCGTGATGCCATAAACGCAAAAATAAAATGTGTTCACCCGCTTGACCCAACCGTTCAAGGTGCAAGTCATGTTTTATGGACTGGCACACCAAAAAATGCCAATTCACACGCCGCAAATGCTGTTTTTTATGGTGACAAAGCTATTGATCGCTCACCATGTGGAACAGGCACCAGTGCCCGTATGGCACAGCTTTTTGCCAAAGGACAGTTGGCTCAAGGGCAAGATTTTATCCACGAAAGCTATATCGGTAGCCAATTTGTCGGCTGCATTGAACAGGTAACAGAAATCGCAGGCGTAACAGCCATTTTGCCAAGCATACAAGGCTGGTCTAGAGTGACGGGCACAAGCACGATCACAGTGGACGACGACGACCCATATGCATTTGGATTTCAAGTAATTTAATCAGGAGCAAAGCATGACATTAACAGGACAAAGTTTAGTAGCAGGGCAATGGATAGGTGATTCAGCGAATGGTGAATTTAATGGATTTTCTCCAGCACGTAATGAACCGCTGCCAACGCGCTTTTATGATCTAAGTACGGTTGAATTAAACGGTGCAATAGAGGCCGCACAATCGGCGTTTTATGAGTACCGTAAAACCAGCTTTGCACAACGTGCAGATTTTTTAACGTGCATTGCAGAGCAAATATTAGCACTTGGCGATGAGCTACTTGAGCAAACACAGCAAGAAACTAACCTACCGCTTGCGCGCTTACAGGGTGAGCGCATGCGCACCGTAAATCAACTTAAAGCGTTTGCTAGTGCCTTACGTGAAAACCCAGATTCACCTTTGGGTTTAAAAGTAGTGGATGAAGCCGATGCCACAAGAGCGCCTTTGCCAAAGCCACACACTGAGCTTAACTATTTACCACTAGGGCCGGTGGCTGTATTTGGCGCATCTAACTTCCCTTATGCTTTTTCTACACTAGGTGGCGATACTGCCGCAGCGCTTGCTGCAGGTTGCCCAGTGATTGTAAAAAATCACACAGCGCACCCTGGCACGGGTGAATTGATGGCACGTGCAGCGCTTGCAGCCATTAAAGAATGTGCGATGCCGTTAGGCGTGTTTGCTATGGTGCAAAGTAAAAATTATGATATGTCGCATCAGCTAGTTGCTGCACCTGTAATAAAAGCAGTGGGGTTTACCGGCTCATTTAATGTGGCAAGTAAACTACAAGCAACGGTTGCCAAGCGTGAAGAACCCATCCCATTTTATGGTGAATTAGGCAGTATTAACCCACAAGTTATTTTGCCCAATAAAGCGATTGAAAACAGCAAAGAAATAGCACAGTCACTTTGCCAGTCTATGTTGATGGGCAACGGGCAATTTTGTACCAGTCCTGGGCTTTGGTTAGTGCCAACGGGGTGTGATGAACTTGAAGCACACATTACTGCGTGTATTAATGATGCACCATCAGACACCTTGCTCACTCCTGGGATTGTTAAAACTTTTAAACAACAAGTCGAAGAGCGCAGCCAATTTGCTCAAGTAAGTGTGTTGGGCAAAGGTAAGCTTGAGCATGCGTTTCATGCTAATGCGCATGTCTTCGCGTGTAATGCCGATAATTATTTAACAACCCCAGCTTTGCATGAAGAAGTGTTTGGCCCTGCGGCATTGGTTGTGCGCTACGACAGTGAACAACAGCTCATGACATTGATAAATAAACTCCAAGGGCAGCTTACTGCCAGTGTTCATGGTACTGAGGCTGATTTAAATAAAGCTGATAGTGTTATTGAAGCACTGCAATACAAAGTAGGCCGCTTGATTAAAAATCAGATGCCAACAGGTGTAGAAGTATGTGGTTCAATGAACCACGGTGGGCCATTCCCAAGCTCAACGGATGTGCGCAGCACTTCTGTGGGCACAAATGCAATGTTGCGATTTATGCGACCAATTTGCTATCAAGCATAAGTTTTATAGGCGGGATTGTAAAATTGCACTTTCCCGCTTACCCTTATTTATAGGGGGCTTAAGCAGATTCTAACTTGGCATATGAGTGAACTTGAGTATAATGTATTTTAAATGCAATATAATACCAATCGACTTAAATATTTAACCATTCTAGCGAGCTAAATAAAGCGCTAACTGCGTTTACTTGTCGCTATAAATGGCCAGTAACTTTACACGATTGGTATAAGAGGATCATCATGGCTATCGAACACAAAACCCGCACCCAACTAGTCGCAGAAGCAATTCGTGAAAAAATATTAACCGGTGAGATAAAAGCTGGTGATCCGTTGCGTCAAGCTGCACTTGCTGCTGAACTTAATGTGAGTCGAATACCTGTTCGTGAGGCACTACTTCAGCTTGAAGCTGAAGGGCTTGTTAATTTTGAAGCACATAAAGGAGCCACGGCCACAGAGCTTTCAGCATCACAAATTGATGAAATTTTTGATTTGAGGGCATTACTTGAAGCTGAGCTGCTAAGTCACTCAATAGAGGGATTAACAGATCAAGATTTAACCGATGCCGAGCTTATCTTAACTGAGCTTGAAAGCGCCATGGAAGCAGGTGATACTCACTTGGCAACGGGCGATTTAAACAGCCGTTTTCATGGTAAGTTGTATTCACGCGCACAACGGCCACAAACTCGGGAGCTAGTTGATATGTATAGTAAAAATTCAGAGCGTTATGTACGGATGCATATTTTACTGGCAGGTGGCTTAACTACTGCGCCCGAAGAGCATCGCACTTTATTACAGTTTTGCCGCGTAAAAGATACCAAAAAAGCCTGTGTTTTTTTGAAAAAGCATATCTTGAGCGCAAAAAACGACATTAAAAAACTATTACTTAAAATAGAAGATGAAAAAAGGTAGTTTTTAATAAATCTTTGCTAGCACATTCTTATAATGTGCTCAGCTGGCTACCATTCAAGGTTCAACCAGCTTATCTGCATTTTTAAAGTGAATATTTAAAAAATAATTTAGGTAGGTAGAGCAAAAAGCTTAGAAGTGTAAAGCTTAACCTTACCTAATATTCGCATAAACGATACACCTGAACTTTCTACCTTAAATTTCTATTTTTCTTTAATGCCCAATAAGTAAGATTATTTAATAGGGTGAGATGCAACCATCGCAAGAACAGTTAAGCGGTAGGTACTAAAAACTCCGTAAAAATGGAGTTTTTGTTTGTTAACTTTTAAATAATTAGTCTATTAAACCTAGAATCTCAAGTCTCTCTTTTGCCTTGATATACCGTGTTTGAACATCATCAATCTGCTGTTGAGTTAGTTTTTTCCCAAGGGTACGAAGCCCACCCGTTACATCATTGTGATGAATGCCAAAAGCAAGCTTAAGGTATTCTAAAAGTAACGGTTGTGCATCAAGGTAAGATATAGAATTCATCGCTTGAGAAATTTTATTTGCTTCAGCCCATTCGCCTTTATTCACATGTTCCTGCATAGTGACACTTGCTTTTGGGAATATACAACCAACGCCTGTAATTCCACCGCACGCACCAGCGAGCCCTGCATGTACGGTTACGGTGTCTACACCAGCTAGTACTTTTAAGTCTTTGTTCATTAGCATCATTGTTTCAATAACTGACACGTCTATCGTTGAAATTTTAAGCGCGGTAACTTCAGGTAAAGCAGCAAGCTTCGTTAGAAGAACAGTTGAGAGCGCATGGTAGCCGGCTGCATCAGGATTGTTATAGGGCATTATTGTTATGCCTACCTCTTTTGCAGCTTTTGCAGAAAGGGCATAGTATGCATACATTTCTTCATCAGAGGGTGTGTATGTGGTTTTTGGTGGCATTACCATCACGGTATCAACGCCAACAGTCGCAAGTTCTGTAACAATTTTGGCAAGCTGTTCTTTAGTTTCAGCTGCTGCTCCACTGATTAATGGAACATTATGTTGTTTAGCTACACTTGAGAGAGCCTTTAGTAAAGAAAGGCGCTGCTCGTCACTTAAATAGGTATTCTCACCCAGTGTGCCAGAGCCAACAAGCCCTCCCATTTTAGTACCTCCTTTACCTTTAACGCTTAAAATATCATTTGCATATTTTTGCGTTGCATCAAAATCAATTTCAAGGGCGCCGGACTGCGACTCTTTAAGCCAAGTAAATACAGCTGGCATAACAGTATATCGCCAGTCTTTGCTATTTGTTTTCATTATGCTTCCTCTTATTTTCGTATATTGTATACAGTGTGCAGTTTATTGTAGCAGCAAAATTTACTTCGGCAATACCTAGGTCAAAATTAATTAAGTATCTAGTTTAAAAATATTAAGGAGCCTATTACACCAAATAACATAGATTACATAAGCTCGCCTCAAGCAGTTAATCATCGTTATAAATATTTATTTTTAATATTTCAGTTTTATGTATTAAATCTCAGAACTCCAAGTCTCTGTTTTTAGGTACAAATTGAAAAGGTTTTAGGTTCTGTATAATTTGTAATTTAAATTTAACTAAAAATAAACGCATATTACATATTGTATACAATATGTAATATGTGTATATTTTTCATGTCGAGGCTAGTCTCACAATAAAAAATCAACAGGACCAAGGAACTCTTACATGTTTACAAATAACAAAAAACAAACTCGGGGCGTGGGTGCTAAAACCCTGCTAGCAACTGCGGTAACAGCAGCATTATTAATCGTGCCAGCTGCACACGCTGTTGATGGCAGCAGTGTTGTTAAAGGAAACATTGTTACCCAATCGGGGAATGATTTAACCGGCGCAACTATTACACTTAAGCATAGAAGCAAGGGATTGGTTTACACCATTATCAGTAACGCCAAGGGTGATTACTTATTAAGAAACGTACCTGTAGGTACATACGATGTAACTATTGTAAAAGATGGTTATCAAACAATGACTGAAGAAAATGTTGCCGTAACGATTGGCCAATCAATAATACTTGACGTACAACTTTTTAAAGCTGGTACCGACATAGAGCGTATCGCAGTAACCGGTTCAGCAATTCGTCGTGTTGATATGGCCTCTTCAACCTCTGGCTTAACGTTCAGTAGTTCAGAGCTCAAAGCAATGCCAGTAATACGGGTTTTGAGAGTATTGCGTTACTTGCACCAGGTACCGCGGCTCCAGGTGGCTCTAATTTTAAAGGCGCTTCTAGTTTTGGTGGCGCATCAGCAGCTGAAAATGGCTACTATTTTAATGGCTTGAATGTAACAAGTATTCGGACAGGGTTGGGTTCAATTCGTCTGCCATGGGAAGCTATTTCTCAAACTCAAGTTAAAACCGGTGGTGTTAGCCCTGAGTTTGGTGGTTCGTTAGGCGGTATTGTAAACGCTGTATCTAAATCGGGTGATAATGATTTTAAATTTGGTGCAGAAGTACGCTGGGATCCTGATAGTCTTAGTAGTCAGCATGATTCAATATTCCAAGATAGCGGCACCATCAGCACCAATACGCAACAGAGCAGTTACGATTTTAAAGAAGTGCAGTTATGGGCGAGCGGTGCACTTATTGAAGATACGCTTTTCTTCTATGGTCTATTTGCTCCACGTAGAGAAGAGTCGAACAGCGCTGGGCAAACTACATTTTCTGATTTTGAGCGTGATGAAGACCGTTGGTTTACCAAAGTTGATTGGTTTATTAATGAAAACCACTCAGTAGGTTTCTCTGCAATGAATAACAAACGTACTTGGACTAATAAAACGTTTGCTTATAGTTGGCAGGATGATGTTATTGGTGATCAGCAAGGGGTAGATGCACCAGGTGAAGATGGCGGCAAGGTTTATAGCATTAACTACAATGGCTACCTTAGTGATACGTTCTCTGTGTCAGCAGTTGTTGGACGCGTAACTGAAAATGTTGAAAACGTGGTAGCGTCTCCAAACCCAGGTGTTTGGGACGAAAGAAATGGTTTTTTAACATTGAGTCAGCACACTAATTCAGGAGTAACAGAAGAAGAATATATTCGTGACCAAGCTAGAGTTGATTTTAACTGGGATTTGGATATGCATTCAATCCAGTTTGGTATTGATTACACCAATGTAAAAGTTGATTACTTTGAAGGTCAAAATGGTATTGGGGACGCTGAAGGCTGGTGGACTATAAAAACAGCTGGTGGAAACGATGTCTCTGGTGCAGCATTAGGTAATGATTATATCGAAAGACGAGTTCGTAGTCGTGAAGTGGATTCTGATACCACTTCATTAGCGTTTTATATTAATGATTCATGGCAAGCAACTGATAATTTAGTGCTTAACATGGGTTTGCGTTATAGCCAGTTCGAAAACACTGTTTCAGATGGCCGTGCTTTCGTTGATATTGATAATCAAATCGCGCCACGTTTACAAGCTATTTATGACGTTAGTGGTGATGGTAGTGCAAAAGTATTTGCAACTTTTGGTCGTTATTTCCAACCAGTATCTGCGAACATGAATGTCACTCAAGGTTCTGCGTCTATTGAATGGTTTGAGTATTTCGAATTAGATCAATTAGAAGGCAATGGCTCACCTTCGTTAACTGCTGATGGTTCACCTAGTCGTGGTGATATGATAGGTGATAGAAGCTGGCGTCAACGTGGTATTACTGAACCTGGGTTAATTGCTTCGGCTTCTTTAAAACCAATGTACAGCGATGAGTTTACAATTGGTTATCAGCAAGAAGTGTTTGATACGATGTCAGCAGGTGTACGTGCTATTTACCGTGATCTAGGTCGCAGCGTAGAAGATACCGATGTAGGCCCTGTGCTTGCTAAAAAGCTTGCTGAAATGGGTATCATGGATAACGTAGGGCAAGGTTCATATTATGTGCTCAATAACCCTGGTGAAGCGATTCAAATGTCGTATGACTTCGACGGTGATGGTGAAGTAGATAATGTTAATTTGACCGCTGAAGAACTTGCGTTACCAGAAGCTAAACGTAAATACCTCGCTCTTGAATTTACTTTAGATGGTAATGTTACGGATGATTTACGAATTAATACGTCTTACACGTGGTCACATAGTTATGGTAACACTGAAGGATTAGTTAAAACGGATAACAACCAAGCAGATCCAGGTTGGACAACCTCGTATGACTACGGCGATTTGATGGATCATGGTTATGGTAATTTACCAAACGATCATCGCCATTCATTCAAACTCAGTGGTGCCTACAATATTACTGAAGCACTCACCGTTGGTTTAGTTGCAAGCGCTATTTCAGGTCGCCCTCAGAGCTACTTCTCAGTTCACCCAGAAGGTGTTGATAGCTGTGAGCAAGGTAGTCCTTGGGATGCATGTATTAGTAAGTACTATGACCAAGCATCGCACTATGATGAAAATGGCAACCCTGCACCACGTGGTAGTAAAGGTAACTTACCTTGGGTGACTAATGTGGATATGTCATTAACTTACTACACTGACTTTTTTGGTTCAGATATGATTTTAAAAGGCACTGTTTATAATTTATTTAACAGCGATAGTGCGATAAACATTAACGAAGAGCGTGCTCAGTATGGCGATAATGGCTTAGAGTTAAACCCTGACTATGGTTTAGTGACTAGCCGCCAAGGTGCTCGCTATATGTCGTTGGTTGCACGTATTGAATTTTAGTTTTCCCCTAGAAGGTTGTTACTTGATTTAATAACTTTGCTTAAGACTACATAAGGCAAAGAATCGCTATCAATGAAGCAATACAACCTTAATGCTGAACAGGAGACTGTTCGGCATTTTTTATGGGTAACCTATTTTTATTGAGTTAATTACTAATAATACTACAGGCCATAGTGCTGTGCTAATGAGCCATTAAATATAAAGCTCAGTTAACATAAGCACTATTAAGGTTGGAGTAAAAAATGAAAATAATAAATGCAGAAAAAATTGATTACGCTCTTAATTTTGAATCTTTAATAAAAGCACTCCAAAAGGGTTTTGCATCTGCTTTTTGTATGCCTAAACGTAATGTGTACGAACTTAATACAGACAAGTCAAATCATGATGCTTTTGCGATATTACCCGCATGGAATGAACATGTTATTGGCGTTAAGGCGTTTACTTACTTTCCTACAAACACAGAAACAGAATATCAATCGCTCTATTCTAAAATAATGCTATTTTCTCGCAATCATGGTGAACCATTAGCATTAGTCGATGGCACGCGTATTACGCTTTGGCGAACTGCAGCTGTGTCTGCATTAGCAAGCCAGTATTTATCCAGAAAAAACAGTAAACACTTAGTATTTTTTGGTAGCGGAAATTTAGCTTTATATATGATTAAAGCACATATATCGGTGCGTAATTTTGAGAAAGTAACACTTATTGCACGAAATGCTCAAAAAGTGGCGGCGTTAAAACATACCCTAGAGCAGGTATTTCCTAATATGGAGTTCGTCATTGGTAAAAGCACGAAGGAAGTTGTTTACAGTGCTGATGTGATTAGCTGTGCAACGGGATCGCCAACACCTTTATTTAAAGGGTCTTGGTTAAACCAAGGCACTCATATTGATTTAATTGGTAATCACCATAGTGAACAACGTGAATGTGACTCAACCACAATTATTCGCAGCAATGTATATGTTGATAGTAAAGTAAACGTACTTGCTGAGGCTGGCGAATTACTCTTGCCAATTAAAGAGGGTGTGTTTTGCGCACACGAAATTTGCGCAGAATTATCCGAATTGGCAATCCAGAACAAGAATGCCCGTTTAAATAATAAAGATATGACGCTATTTAAATCGGTCGGTACTGGACTTAGCGACTTAATTGCAGCGCATAGTGCTTATCAATTATTAGAAGGTTAATATGTAATGAGTAATATACTTGTAATCTTAGGGATGTGTTTTATAGCTGCCGGTTTATTACCATTTTTCAGATGGATGAAATGTAAGATAAACAAACATCATTGGCGAGTATGTGCAATTAGTAACATCACCTCCGTAATAAACACACGTGTATTACCATTAGAATGCGCGCAACAACAATCAATGTTGGTAAGCTTTAATTACAATGGCGATATTCACAGTGTTGTAGTTGACTTAGATGAATCGTTATTTAAATTATATAAACAAGGAGAGCCTTGCTCCTTATTAGTTGATAAAGACAACCCTCACAGAGTGTATAAAAACGCGCTAATATGGCAAAAATTTGGCCATATCTGGCTTTGCGCTGGCTTATCCTTACTTGTACTGAGTATTTTTACTAATTAGGCATATTATCTTTCGTGGTTGAATTTGCAGTAGTATGTTTGGTATTTAAAGCAGGGCCTATGGAATATGTTTATTCCGCATAAGTAGGCGATAACGTAGAATAAATGCGCAAAAATGCGCGCCCGTTGGGTATATTATAGTGACGATATGCTCTTTGTTACTCCAAGGATGTTGGTAAGGGGCGTGAGCAGGGTGCGAAAGTTTTGCTCGGTTTTTACTTACTCTTATATGGACGTAAGCCATTAGAATAATGCAGGAGCAGTTTCCGAGCCCACTAGGTTAATACCCCGCGCCGCAATTCAATCGCCTCAGATTAGACAAATTTCAATCCATAAAAGTCTCCACACCCTAGCCTAAATCCTAATGAAGAATATGAGTAAGTAAATTAACAACAAGTATTAGTAATGCTTATTGTTAATTGCATTATAAATCGCATCACACAGTGTTTTTATACTGGTGTCATCACTTATATACGGTGGCATAAGGTAAATTAGTTTACCGAATGGGCGTATCCATACACCTTGCTCTACAAAATAGGCCTGAATTTTAGCAACATTCACATTGCCTGCTTTATCGGTTAGTTCTACAACACCAATTGCGCCTAAAGTACGTACATTGGCAACGTCATCTAGTTCACTGCATTTATTGAGTTGTTGAAGCTGGTTGTTTAGCTGGTTTATTCGTTGTTGCCAGTTTTGCTCAAGTAATAAATCAATACTTGCACACGCCGCAGCACAGGCAAGCGGATTAGCCATAAAAGTAGGGCCGTGCATTAAAACACCTGCTTCACCTTCGCTTATGCCAATGGCTATTTTATCGCTAGTAATAGTGGCCGATAGCGTCATTGAACCGCCAGTAAGGGCTTTGCCAATACACATTATATCGGGTTCAATATTGGCGTGCTCTACAGCAAATAATTTGCCTGTACGGCCAAAGCCTGTGGCTATTTCGTCGCAAATGAGTAGCACATTATATTGCGTACAAAGCTTGCGTACGCAGGCTAGGTAATCGGGGTGATAGAAGTTCATCCCCCCCGCGTTTTGCACAATAGGTTCAATTATAAATGCAGCTACTTGGCTATGGTGGGTTTTAAAGTATTCTTCAAGCTCGATGGCTTCTGCTTGGTTAAACTCGCTACCAAACTTACTCACCGGTGCAGGTACAAAAATATGCTCAGGTAAAAAGCCGCTATATAAGCTATGCATTGAGTTAACAGGATCGCATACGCTCATGGCTGCAAAGGTGTCGCCATGGTAGCCCTTGTAGGGCGTCATTAATTTTTGTTTTGTTGTAATGCCTTGGCTTAACCAATATTGCAGGGCCATTTTTATTGCCACTTCAACACTTACCGAGCCGCTGTCGGCTAAAAATACTTTAGTTAAACTAGGCGGCGTTATATTTACTATTTTTTTGCAAAGCTCTACCGCGCTGTTATGTGTAATACCGCCAAACATAATATGGCTCATATTATTAATTTGCTCAATCATGGCGTTATTTATAGCAGGGTGACTATAGCCATGTATTGCGCTCCACCACGAGGCCATGCCATCGATTAATTGCTCGCCAGTTTCGAGGTAAATAATGTTGTGATTTGCATGTGTAACGGGGTATACCGGAATTGGCTTAGTCATAGATGTATATGGATGCCAAATGTGCTCACGATCAAAATCAAGGTCAATCGCATTCTTTTTAATCATATGTAAACTTTAACTTGATGGGCTTCGTTGACAATGGTACTTCAACTCGTAGACTAAGCCAATATCACCGCTGAGAAAAAAATAAGAGAGTATTATGGAACTTGCACCTGTTCGTCACGATTGGACCCACGCTGAAGTTAAAGCATTATTTGAAATGCCATTTAACGATTTACTTTTTAAAGCCGCATCGGTTCACCGTGCTAACTTCAACCCAAATGAAGTGCAAATTTCTACGTTGTTATCAATTAAAACAGGCGCTTGCCCAGAAGATTGTAAGTATTGCCCGCAGTCGGGGCATTACCGAACCGATTTAGAACGCGAACGCTTAATAGAAGTAGAAAAAGTAGTAGAGCAAGCACGCCTTGCAAAACAAAAAGGCGCGACCCGTTTTTGTATGGGGGCTGCATGGTCAGATCCAAAAGATAGAGACATGCCATACATTTCGCAAATGGTTAAAGAAGTAAAAGAGCTAGGGTTAGAAACCTGTATGACGCTAGGTAAACTCACTAACGAAAAAGCCCATGAGCTTCGAGATGCAGGGCTTGATTACTACAACCATAACCTCGACACGTCACCTGAGTATTACGAGCAAATTATATCAACCCGTACTTTTCAAGATAGATTAAATACCATTGACCACGTACGCGATGCCGGTATGAAAGTATGCTCGGGCGGAATAGTCGGCATGGGCGAGCAAGCAAGCGACCGCTTTGGACTACTTATGCAACTAGCTAATTTGCCACAACAGCCAGAAAGCGTGCCTATTAATATGCTGGTTAAAGTTAAAGGCACACCGCTTGAAAACGTAGACGATTTAGATCACTTTGAATTTATACGTACCATAGCAACAGCGCGTATTATGATGCCACACAGTTATGTACGTTTATCGGCAGGGCGTAATGCCATGAACGAGCAAATGCAATCAATGTGCTTTTTTGCAGGCGCTAACTCAATATTTTATGGTGATAAACTACTTACCACCGAAAACCCAGACGCTGATGCCGATATGAACCTAATTAAAAAATTAGGCATGAACCCAGAAAAACGTCACGACTATTCAGACGAAGCAGTAGAAGCCTCGCTTTCATCGCAAGTAGCCGACAAAGCAACGTCTGAATTGTTTTACGAAGCGTAGGCTTTTATATCTATGCCTTTTGATTTTATAAATACGCATCTTGAGGCTCGCCAGCAAGATGCGCTGCTTCGTAAACGCAATGTAGTAGAGCACGCTACAGCGCGCACCATAACGGTTAATAATAAAACCTATCTTAACTTTGCCAGTAACGACTACTTAGGCTTTGGGGATGAGGCTGTAAACCTTAATGACTCCTACGCATTAGGCAGTCACAGCTCTGCATTGGTTACCGGTTATCAGGCGCAGCAAAAAGCGCTTGAGCAATACTTATGCGAGCAATTTGGTTATGGCGCAGGAATGTTATTTAATTCAGGGTTTAGCGCTAATAGCAGCGTAATTAAAGCATTGTTTCAAGATAAAGCTGCTGCACAAAACAGTGCTATTTTTCAAGATAAGTTAAATCATGCAAGCTTGATTGACGGTGCTCTGCATTGTAACGCGGCTTTAGTGCGTTTTAATCACAACGACATGAATTATTTACGCTCACGGCTCGAAAAATCAAAAGCGCAAAACAAGCTAATTATAAGCGAAGGCGTGTTTTCGATGGATGGCGATACCGCACCTCTTAAAGAATTACTCGTCTTAGCAAAACAGCACAACGCATGGCTAATGATTGACGACGCACATGGCTTTGGTGCATTAGGTAAAACAGGTTTAGGCAGTTGCGAAGCACTTTTAGAAGAGGGTATTACACTTCCTGATATTTTAGTTATTACCTTTGGCAAAGCCGTTGCGAGTAGTGGCGCGTGTGTATTGGGCAACCAGCAGTTTATTGATTACATGCTGCAATTTAATCGCGATTACACATATTCAACTGCTATGTCGCCGCTTTTGGCAAGCCACACACTTGCGCGTATTAAAAGCATAAAAACAGCTGATGATAAGCGCGATAAGCTAAATGCCAATATTGCGTTATTTAAGCAACTCGCTAAAACCCATAATATTGCAGTAATGGAATCAAACACTGCCATACAGCCCATTGTATTAGCCTGCGCTGAGCAAACATTGCAAGCGGCAGATAAACTTAAGCAACAGGGTATTTGGCTCACTGCAATTAGACCGCCAACGGTTGCGCATAACACCTCGCGTTTACGCATTACTTTAACAGCCGCACATACCGAGCAAGACATAACGCACTTAGTTAAGCATTTAGTAGGTGCAATAGCATGACTGCTCAGCCAGTATTAAAAACAGATTTAATGCAAACACGTAAAGTAAAACCGTGCCTAGTAAGTAGCGAGTTAAATAGAGAGTTAAATGAAGAGTTAACTAGCGAATTGGATAAAGAGCTAAACAAGGAGCTTAAAAAGTCCACCCAAAGTAAGTTTTCAAAAGCAGCTGAGAATTATAACGCCCATGCAAATGTACAAAAACATGCAGCGAGCGATCTATTTAAACTTATAAAACCAGGCTTTAATAAAAATAAGGTATGTGTTGATTTAGGCGCAGGTCCGCTTGTTAATACACATACATTACAAAGCATGTTTTCAAGCGTTGTGGCAATCGATTTGAGTTTAAACATGCTGCAAAGTAGTGATTTAACCACAACTAAAATATGTGCCGATATGGATAACTTACCGCTGCAAGCAAACAGTGTTGATGTTATTTACAGTAACTTTGCAGTGCAATGGTCTGCTAATTTTTCGACTTTAATGCAATCACTTTACAGCATATTAAAACCAGGCGGGCAGGCGTACATAAGCACTGTGGTAGAGGGCTCACTTAACGAAATAAAAACAGCGTTTGCAGCGCTTGATTCAAACAGCCACATAAATACTTTTAATAGTGAATTGCATATAAACCAATCAGTCCAAAATGCAGGGTTTATTATTAACAGTGCAAAAAAATGTATTTATACCGATGAATACACAACACCTTTAAAAGCGATTGCTTCAATTAAAGCTATAGGGGCAACTACGCAAAATCATACCAATACGCGTCAAGGGTTACTTACCAAATCTGCGCTACAAAAAGTGTGCAGTGCGTATCCGCTTATAAATAACAAAGCATGTGTGTCTTATCATGTGGTGCTGTTATCATTAGAAAAAGACTAGGGTCTGTTGATCTTTCAAGGTTAAATTTGCAGCAGTCTGTTTGGTATTTAGGCAAGGCAGAGCCTATACAGTGTGGTTATTCCCCATAAATAGGCGATAACGTAGCATTAATGCCAAACAGGCGCTGCCCAAAGGGTTCTGCCTAGGGGCTATTTACTCTTTGTTGCTCGGTTTTGACTTAGCCCACTAGGTTACAAATCTCGCGCCGCGATTAAATAGCCCCTAGTTTGAGCAAATTTTAATCCGCAAAGTTCAACAGACCCTAACTAAGCCCAAAGACATTAAAGGCAACGCATGAAAGAATTTTTTATAACAGGCACCGACACCGATGCCGGAAAAACCCACGTTACCAGTTTGCTATTAAAGTTACTTGCCCAACATAAAAAACAAGCCATTGGCTTTAAGCCCCTTGCTGCTGGCTGCGAAATGGCGTTTGATCAGCTAGTAAATGCTGATGCTCTCATACTAATGGAAAGCGCAACAGTAGGCGCTAAATACGACGTAGTAAATCCGTTTGCGTTTGCACCACCTATTGCACCGCACATAGCTGCTGATCAAGTTGGGGTGAGTATTACTGTCGATAAACTAAGTGATGCTTATAAAAACGTAAAACAACAAGGCGCTAATTACATACTTACCGAAGGCGCGGGTGGATGGGCACTACCAATTAATAATACCGACTATTTATACGATTGGGTAAAGGCTGAGCAGCTACCAGTCATACTCGTTGTAGGTATGAAGCTAGGTTGTTTAAATCATGCATTACTAACCGCTGCGCATATGCAAAGTATGGGTATAAACTGCGTTGGCTGGATTGCAAACCAAGTAGATAAAAACATGGACGAATACCAAGCAAACCTTGATTCACTTAAAGCACGTTTACCGTTTCCAATACTTGCCATAAGCCCTTACAGCGAGCAAACGCCTAAGTTACAAATATACAAAAGCTTGCTTAATGCGTTATCTATAAACACTTAAGCGTTTTTTTAAAAAAGTTACTTTGTAAGGTAAATATTGAAATAGTCAGCCTTAGTACACATATAAACATTTATAAATACAAAGCTTGCTCAAAAACAATGTTACTAAGTTACTAAGGACATAACGATTATATGACGCACCCATTTATTGAAAGCTACGCCCCAAATTCGCACGTAAGTGCAGAGCCAAAAGCACTAAACAATGATTTACCTAAAAAACGCGTAGGCATAATAGGTGGGGGTACAGCGGGTGCCACTATAGCCATCAGGCTTGCTGCGTTAGGGTTAGAAACTTACGTATTTGAAAAGAAAAAGTCGTTAATTGATGGTCCTCCAATGTGCCATTTGCACTCAGGTGGCAATTTATATCGCGAAATACCCGACGACGACTGCATAGATTTACTCAAGCAATGTATAGATATAGCGCGCCTTTATCCTCACACCATCGATGTTCGCCCTACAGTATTTGCAGTACCCAAGCGCGACGACGACTCACCGGAGGATTTATTTCCGCGTTTAGATAAATTAGTAAAAGCCTATAGCGAGCTTGTTGAGCAAGACAGCGCCAACAAAGTGTTAGGTGAGGCAGAGCATTATTATCAGTTATATAGCCGCGAGCAAATGCTAAAGCTTGCTAAGCAAAAACAAGTAGCCAAGCCTACGTCGTTAGATGAATGGATGATACCCGTGGCTAAGCATTTAGATTTAGATAAGCTAAAGTTTCCGCTAATTGTTGCACAAGAATATGGTTGGAATATATTTCGTTTATCGGCCAGTGCTCAACTCGCGCTTGCCGAGTATAAACATGCTCACGTTTTAACAAATACATGCGTTAAAAGTGTATCGCCTGTTACCAATAATAAGATTGATAAACAAATAACCAAGTGGAACATTGAATACCAAACACAACCAAGTTTAGAAGGTAAAACCGTTGAAGTAGATTACCTAATCAATGCGTGTGGTTTTCAAACCGGTATTATTGACGACTTGGTTGGGGTAGATGTAAAGCGCATGGTTGAATTTAAAGCCTCTTACATCACTCATTGGCAAGGTGCTGGTGGGCAAATACCCGAAATTATTATTTACGGTAACCGTGGCACACCAGAGGGCATGGCGCAGCTAACGCCTTACCCTAACGGGTATTTTCAAATACACGGCATGACCAACGACATTACGCTATTTAATGATGGCTTAGCTGATGCAACACCAATGAGTGCTCAACCTAAACTCCCCGATAAATACCTGGACTATATTAAAGATGGGTGGGACAAAACAGCATTGCAA
Source organism: Pseudoalteromonas sp. AS84 (assembly GCF_038900255.1). Classification (NCBI taxonomy): domain Bacteria; kingdom Pseudomonadati; phylum Pseudomonadota; class Gammaproteobacteria; order Alteromonadales; family Pseudoalteromonadaceae; genus Pseudoalteromonas; species Pseudoalteromonas sp. AS84. Next base: position 117,814 of record NZ_JBBMQY010000013.1, read on the forward strand.
ACACGTAACCAAACAGCAATAGATTATGTAGCCGAGTTTGTACCCGCGTTTAAAAGTGCTAACACACAAAATAATGCCTTGTTTGGCGGGCAACAAATCCCAGGTGATGACGACACTTTACGCGTAGCTGATGTAAGCTTATATTCTCATATTAGTTATGCACGGGCCGAAAATGTTAAAGCATCGTCAACGTTAATAGCTGCAGATCAAATAGTGTCTGAGTTTATAAAATTAGGAATAATAAGCAGCGATCCTGCTGTAAACCATCACCGCAGTAGCCATCAATGGTCGTACCTTAAACACAATAGCTGCGAAAATATTGGTGAAGTTGCGCGCATATTGGCAGGTGAACGTGGTTTTCCAATTGATATGGCAGAGCTAAATAACAGCTTGTAATAAACTGATTTATAAAGAAACTTCAGTCTTTAATTTGCTATAAAACGCCTCTCAAAAAAATTATCAATAAACACATAAATAACACTTGTGTTATGACATAGTTTGTCACAGAATAGCGCTAACGTTATGACATAGTGTGTCATAACGTAGTGATTGCTTTAACCTAATTTATTTTAAGCGTTCGGTGATCAATATTAATTTTGTGAGGACAATATGAAACGTGTATTTTTGTTTTTATTAACTAACCTAGCGGTTATGTTGGTATTAGGTGTAGTGCTTTCAATAATAATGAGTGCGCTGGGTTTAAGCCATCGTAGCCTTGGCGGAATTTTACTTATAGCCACTGTGTTTGGTTTTGGTGGATCGTTTATTTCGTTATTTATGTCGAAATGGATCGCTAAAAAATCAACCGGCGCGCATGTAATTACACAGCCCCGAAACGAAACCGAACATTGGCTTATACAAACGGTATCTGCGCAAGCAAAAAAAGCAGGTATTAAAATGCCAGAAGTGGCTATTTACGACAGCCCAGAAATGAACGCATTTGCAACCGGCCCAAGTAAAAAAAACTCGTTAGTGGCAGTAAGCACAGGCTTAATGCACAACATGACCAAAGATCAAGCCGAAGCCGTACTTGCCCACGAAGTATCGCACGTGGCTAACGGCGACATGGTAACGCTTACCCTAATACAAGGCGTGGTAAACACCTTTGTAATATTTGCCGCAAAAGTATTGGCAGGCATTGTAGATAACTTTATTAATAGCGATGAAGAAGAGGGTGGCAGTAGCTGGACATACTTCTTATTCGATATGTTATTCCAAGTATTATTTGGTGTGCTAGCAAGCATAGTCGTGGCAAGTTACAGCCGTAAACGTGAATTTGCAGCCGACAGCGGCGCGGCAAAACTAGTTGGTGCCGATAAAATGCGATCAGCCCTTGAGCGTTTAAAGCAAAACCATCCGTCGCAATTAGAAGGTTCAATGATGGCCTTTGGTATTGCAAGTGGTAAAGGTGTTGCTGAGTTGTTTTCGTCGCACCCACCGCTTGATGCACGAATCGACGCACTTCGTAAGTAATTATGTAAAATAGTTAATATACTAAGCCAGCTTAATTGCTGGCTTTTTTATGTTTACGTTAAAATACCAAAACACGCATGCACTGTGTTTATATACAGCACCTTGTATTGCTTTATAAAATCGTTACTTTTTTAAGCTATATGTGTTTACGAAGTTATTATGTATAAGTAAACTAAAATACCTTAAAGTCAGCAATACTACTGGTTTTAATACTTAACATTTAATACTTAACAAGGATGCTTATTGTAGTGGAAAAGATGCAGCAAACTAAAGAATGCATTATGTGTTTTAGCGCCATAGATTCACGGGCTAAAAAATGCCCGCAATGCACCTCACTTCAAGCTAAATATTCTAATTTAGAAAACAATCCTATTATTATTGGTGCATTGGCCTTAATTATTGTTGGTATTTTTGGGTTTATTTTTTATCAAAATATATATGTAGCAGGGCTTGAAGAACAAGCACAAAAAAACTTAATAGCTAATGTAAGCCAAATTAATACTAAAAATGAAACCGATGGTTTGTATGTTGCCTGTATAGGGAAAATAAAGAATGAATCAGATTTTTCGTTTAAAAATATAAAGTTTAAGGTCGATTTTTTAACAGATCAAAACACTCTAGTCGATACGCTATCAATAACCGACGAAGACCTAATTCTACTGCCTAATGATTCAACCAACTTTAGAGTAAGAGGTATTGCGCAAAAACAAGCGGCTAGTTATAACAAGTGCCAAGTAACAATAACCGATGCTTGGGCTTATAAATAAAAATGAATTTTTACGATTAAAAAAACCAGCTAAAAAGCTGGTTTTTAATATAAATAAATCGTTATTACTGAGAAAGGATAATTTCAGTAATTCCCTCTGCAGAGAGTATTTCAATCCAGTAGCCGTCAGGGTCTTTAATAAAGGCTAAGCCTTTCATTGAACCATCATCTGGTTTTTTTACAAACTCTACATCGTATTTTGCAAAGCGCTCACAGGCCTCGTAAACATCCGGCACGCTAATACCAATATGGCCAAAGCCTTTAGGTTCTTGATTACCGCTGTGGTAGCCCTCAAAACTGTCATCGTTTTCAGTGCCCCAATTATGGGTTAACTCAATTAACGCAGGGCGACGAAACACCCATTCAGCTTTTTCCTTATCATCACCTTGTGGCAATTCTTGTTCGTAGCCTAAAAAGTAAAGCGTAAACTTCATACCAGGAAAGTCATACTTACCTAAAAGCTTCATACCCAATACATTTTGATAAAATTCTAAAGACGGCTTTGGATCTTTAATACGCAACATAGTTTGCTGCATCACATAGCCTTGCGTGGCTTGTTCAATTTGCTCTGGAGATTCGTTATAGCTAGACATGGTGATCCTTTTTAATAATTGGGATGCTCAAATAGGGGAATGATGTTTACATCAATATATTCTAATAAACTTAAAAATTTGATCAACCCACATAAAGTAGAGCTTATAAAAAAGCCAGCTTATAGCTGGCTCATATCGATAGTCATATTAAACTATTAGTATAATTCTTTGATACTTTTTGTAAAATCAGATGCTCGTCTTGTCATTTTATGACCTGAATTAACTTTTAAAACAGTATCATCAAGTGAAAACTCACTCTTTGAATCTTTAAAATCTTGTTTTGCTGAAACAGTAATCTTTGTCAACAGTGCTAACTCTTCTTTGTAATCAGCATCATCTTTACATATTTCAGAAACAGCCTCTAAAACCGCTACTGTGCGTTGACCCGCATGAGACATAATCCATTGGCTTTTGTATCTATCATCAGCAAGCTTAGCTTCATTAGCAGCTGCCATTTTCTTAAAGTCATCCCAATCAACATTTACATCTAATTTAGCGTTTCCACAAGAAGCTTTAACTTTTGCAACTTCTTCTGCAATACTTGTATCTGCAGCTCGAATTGCTTTTTTGTCTTTAATAGATGCATAAGCAGATGAGCTGAAAACAGCAATAATAAGTCCGGCTAAAATTTTTTGTTTCATAACTTCTTCCTTTTAGTGTTTAAAAAATATTATATATTGCTTCATAACTAACTTCAGGTAGATTCTCTACCTGGTTACCTAATTCAATCGTGAGTACATTTTTATTTAACTCTGCACTTTGAGTCTCAGGAGTGCTCGATGGTAAAACCTTAACACTTTTTATATCTTTTACTGCTAAGGTATAATCAGTGTCAATTAAACATACTTTTTCTAAAGATTGTAAATATGCTGAAAGTTTAGATGGGGTAGTCTTCAAGTTTTTTTTGTCAAAGTTAGACCAAGCTACATCAACGACGATTTGCGTACCACACTTTTCATTAAGGCTTTTTAAATGTTTTTTATACAATTTTTTAGCTTCAATTTTGCTAAAGGTTTCAAATTGTCGTTCTTTGTATTTTTCAATAATTCTTCTTTCTTTAGCTTTATCTATAGAGCCCTGATAAATAACTTTAGTTACAGTACCGTCGTCTAAATATACACTCGAATAAGAAACTAGAGTGCCGGATATTATTGTTTGGTTTTCGTCGTTTCTAAAATTAACATTAGGCATACCAATTTGTTTTAGGTAATAGCCTTTTCCAATATCGTTTTTTAACTTTTTATATAATAAAGTCTGCTCATCGAAGTGATGCTCGAATCCTCGGTAGTTAACATAGTATGTATCTTGTTTTTCATTCGGTACAATGAATAGCTGTGCTTCACGCTCTGAGTCATAACTGTAATAAACTTTAGATGTTTCGGTGGCAGATAATACGTTGGTAGATAACAAAAAAGCAGATAAAATTAGTGGTAATTTCATGTTTTAGTCCTTTAAGGTAAATATTAAATAAAATATTACATCCAGTAATTTAGCAGTACTATACTGCACTCTTTTATTTGCGTCAAAATTTACAGTAATAGATTTTATTAATATTATTTACATTCATAATTAGTGTAAAAAAGCAATAGGTGGTCACTATTCAAACTGACTTATCTATTGCATCTCAGCAGTTTAGTAAGAGCTTAAACTACTGATTCGAGAATTATTTACTTCTAGTGATTGCCAGAGTGAAAAACAGCTTTTAACATTTAAAAGCTAAGACTTAAGTAGTCAACATACAAAATTAACCTCAGTATCCTGTAACCGCTTAGCCTTAGTAATGTAACGCAAAGCAACAAACGCCATGTAAAAATAGAGCGCGACAGCCTTGGCCGTGTAACTGCTCAGCATGCAAGCCTTGCAAGCGACTCACATATCGTCAATAACGCCAATTACTACAGCTACACAAAGCAAGGTAACATTGCGCGTGCACATAATGCGCAATCAACCTTAAAACAACGGTTTGATAAAGGCGGGCGACTACTGTGCGCCGAGCAAGTACATAACCAACAACAAGCGTATACACTTAACTACAGCTACGACAAATCTGGCAGACGGCAATCACTCAACCTGCCAGACTCAAGCACGCTAAAATACAGCTACAATAAATTCGGTCAGCTTAGCGCTATTCATTTACTCCAAGGCAATAGCACAGCGAATGACCCAGCTATGGCAGCAAAGCCGCTTGTAACATTAAGCTACGACAGCCAAGGTAATATTAAAACCCAGCAGTTTGGTAACAGCATTACCCTTACTCAGCAGTTTGATGTATTTAACCGCTTAACGCAGCAGCAGCTTACACACCCAGCGCAAGCATTATTTGATACTTGTACATATAATTACGACAGCGTAAACCAGCTCATTGCCCGTAAAAACGAAGGCGTAAGCAGCCAAAACATCAATTTTGAATACAACAGCCTAGGGCAGTTAATTCAGCAAACATTGGCAGGCTCACGCGCTGATACAACCACACACTACCAGTGGGATAGCTTTGGTAACCCGCAAAGCCAGGCAGTAAAATCAAATACAAGCGATGCGAGCACTAAAGATACAAGCACTTGTGATAAAGAAACTAGCGATACAGCTAACGGCGACCAAGGTGCAAAACATAAGGCTGCCATTGATGAGCATACAGCCAGCTCTTCTATTGATTTAACACGCGCCACGCATAGCGAATACAATGAGTTAGCGCCAAGTAGTAGTGAAAGTAGTAGTAAAAATAGTAGCAACGCTGACTCAGTAGTAAACAATGAGGGCACTAACAACACCACAATAAACAGTGCCACCGACGCCGACCGCCTAACACAATTTGGCGACAGCGACTTTTACTACGACGAGTTCGGTAATCAAATACGCGAAACCGGCAAAGGCATAAAAACCCGTCGTGAATACAACGCGTTTAATCAGTTAAGCTGTTTTAACAACAACGGCACGCTCACCCAATACGACTACGACCCACTCGGTCGTCGTATTGCCAAGCACACCGAGCACGGTAAAATTGACTACATTTGGGATAACGACCAGTTAATAGGTGAATGCCAACACGGTGAATATAACTGGTATATCAACCTGCCAAATCAATTTCACCCAGTCGCATTGATTAAACAAGGTGAAGTGTATTACTACCACCTAGACCAACTGAATACCCCGCGTTTTGTTACTAATAACAAAGCAGAAGTCGTATGGGAAAACCAAGCCGATGCGTATGGTTTTGAGGAGCCAGAAGCTGAGTCTGAGTCAAATAAAGAGAACAGCTTTACTCAGCCAATACGTTTTCAGGGGCAATATTTAGACGAGGAAAGCGGCTTACATTACAACCGTTATCGTTATTACAGCCCCAAACAACAACGCTTTATAAACCAAGACCCGATTGGATTAGTGGGTGGCATAAACCACTATCAGTATGCGCCGAATCCGGTGAATTGGGTAGATCCGTTTGGGCTTGCTTTTAAAGAAAATACATGGAATGAATTTCAAAAAGATCATAAAGGAATGTTCTCAAGTTCTTCGGAAGCCGCAGCAGCCTATAAAGATTTAGTTGAAAATATGTCTCCATGGCCTATTGGCTTTGATTACAAAGCGACCATAAGGGATATGAAGGTAGGCGAGACCTTCAGTATGATAGTTGACGATGGTAGTGAAGATATGCCCGGTAGGTTTGCTACATTCGACAATATTACGAATACAGAATATGGAAGGCAAAAACTAGCTATTAAAGAGTCATGGAAGCCAACATTAGATAATGTTGTTACCTATGAAGTACTAAGGCCATTTAAAGTATACGAAGGCCCTGTTGGCCCGCAAGTAGATAATGGAAAATATCTCAAGGGTGGAGGTACGCAAGTTACTTTCGCAGATGATAAAGATTGGTCATCTGCACGACCAAATAAATATAATGATTACACAGAAGAGCCTAAGTTAGATGTTAAGTCAAAAAGAGAATTAGCAGACGATGAGCTTGATCTCACTGATGAATCCGTCAGGAAAGCATTATATGAAAAGCATGAAGTAGTCGTTGGTCCTTATAAAAAATTACAAGGGATAACAAAGAAAGGCTACCAGCGGGAACACTTTATACCCCACTCTTGTTTTATGGAAAGATCTAAGTATGCAAAAGAAAAGCGGTCTAATGTACCAATAGGCAAAGACTTTGGTAATTATAATGAAGCCGATGCGATAACATACTTTGTATTTGATGATCAAAGTAAAGGCACTGAGCACAGGTACCTTACTGATGTTGAAAAAGACTATGCTAAAACCCTTGATCAAAAAGGCGAGTACGCCACAGTAAATGAGTGGCTAGATCATATGGAGAGTGAGACAGCAATGTCGCTTAGTATGGAGACAATTGAAAGGGCGCCAGGTGTATACGAAGCGAGGATCCCAGAAGAGGAAGCAGCTTTAGTAGCCAAGGCGATTCGAATAGATGCGGAAAACTACTTAGATAGCGCTGGGGTTGATAAAGATGCGCAGATGTCTAACTTAGTCGGTGGTGGTGATGTACCTGATATTGAAGATAAGATTATAGAAGAGTTCTAAGGAATATAATGACAAACAATTACGATATTTCACATGTTATTGATTTATGTTACTCCAGTCTGGGAGAACATATACTGTATACATTTTACGATGAAGCTAACCCAATGGCAGCCGTTGGAGCAGTAACATTAAGCCAAGGTTTGAAAAATCAAAAACTATTAGGCGTAAATTTTCAGCTTAACGCTATGTGGTCATCACAAGATGGTCATTTATGGGTTGTAGATGATCAAGGTGACGTATTTACTAATGCCAACATTAATTTTATGCAGCCGCCATTCGAGCGATTAAAATTTAATTCAGGTAGTTTTGATATTAAGTGGAATGTTACCGAAGTATTTAAAGGTCAACTAAATGCTATTTGGGGAACAACAGACGAAGATGTTTGGGTTACTTCCTTTGCAGGCCCAGCATTTCATTGGGACGGCCAGTCTTTGGCTAAGTACACACTTCCAAAAGCGCCAAATGCAATAGATGGCTCAGCTTCTGATGACGTATACGTTGTTGGTTATGATGGAAACATACATCATTTCAATGGGAATGAATGGACTAAGATAAACTTACCCTCAGGCATTCCGCAACAAGATGCGTTTACCGATGTAAAGGTGCTTTCACGGGACAAAGTTTTTATTACTGGTCGTAGTGGCTGTTTATTAGTAGGTAATGCAAAAGATGGCTTCACTGATATAGGATCTGCTAAATATTCATGGTATGGGGTTGGGGCAATAGACGAGCGTATTTTTCTTGCCGGTGGTGAGCAAGGTATATTCGAATTAATTGATGGGCAATTTGTTTGTCTGAAAGATAAAGGGCAGCCTGTAGGTGTATTTGAAACCCCTAACGCCATTAATTTTATACCTGCAGAGCAACAACCAAACCCATGGTTTGTAAGGTATGAACCTGGAGCTAGCAGAGAATGGACGAAAGTAAATACTTAAATAGTTAGCAAAACCTGATTCATATAAAAGTCAAATTTCAAAGTATATTTAATTGAGTTGTTTAGGATTTATGAAAATAAAAAGAGTGTTTAACAGAGAAGGTGACTCACCTAGTACAACCCTGTCATGGGTCTATGAAGGAGAGCTAATTGAAATAAATCTTAGCTTTGATGCTAGTGCTGTTTTTTCTAAAAAGCTAAACCTAGTTTTTGTTGAAGCATATGCCGATATGGAAGTTCAGCTTTTTAAGTTAAATGGTGAGTATGTTGAAAAATACAAAATTGCTACTTTAGAGCATTATAGCTTCCGCGGTTTAAATCAAAACATGGATTCAAAAACAGGTGTTTCACTATTATTTCACCCAGATACTAATGAAGTTGGTAATGAATGGGGAGATACAGAACAATATGAATTTATAAAAGAGGATAATACTTTAGGTAAGTATCTTGATAGTTATAGATAATAAATTAAGTTGGTGTTTATTAGCCTGACTACAATAAACTAGACACCCACACTAATTTTTGCAGTTTGGCGAACTAAGTACTAGGCTTTTATCAGTGTGAAAACAAGCAGGGTGTCTTATGGCAATCGCAAGAAAACGCCAAGTAAGTTTGGCCGATACAAAATATTACCACTGTATCTCGCGTTGTGTTCGGCGTGCATTTTTATGTGGCGAAGACCATTTTACTGGCAAGTCTTACGCGCATCGAAGAGGCTGGGTAGAAGAGAAGTTACTTATGCTTGCCAAAGTGTTTTGTATTGACGTGTGTGCTTATGCAGTAATGAGTAATCATACGCACTTAGTCTTGTATGTTGATGATAAGAAAGCGAATAGACTAAATGATAAAGCGATTGTTATTCGCTGGCATAAGCTCTATAAAGGCACCGTACT
>NZ_JBBMQY010000014.1:0-113984 GCF_038900255.1 Pseudoalteromonas sp. AS84
AAGCTACGCTTCTCGCGTGAGCAAGCTCTACGCCTACCACAAAACTTGACACTGTGGTTTGATTTAACTTGTAGACGCGCAGCTTGCTGGCGTTTAAAAGCAACGCTTTTACAATAGGTGATTGAGCAATTAGAAGCTACGCTTCTCGCGTGAGCAAGCTCTACGCCTACCACAAAACTTGACACTGTGGTTTGATTTAACTTGTAGACGTGCAGCTTGCTGGCGTTTAAAAGCAACGCTTTTACTATAGGTGGTTGAGTAATTAGAAGCTGCGCTTCTCGCGTGAGCAAGCTCTACGCCTACCCCGCCAAACTTAACGCCGTGGTTTTATTTAACTTGTCGTATAACACATTTTATCTATATTTATAAAAACCAATAAATTAAAATCTTTATGTATTCCTCTAAAAAGCTATTAACAGGACGTCACTCCTCAAAAAATAAATTTTACTCTGTGACAATATGTACAAAACAAAGAACTCCGTTATTTAAGAGCTTTGAAAATGCATGTATTGCCACAAGAGGTTTGGTTTATATGCAAAATAAGGTGAATACAATCTGCTATACCCTAATGCCAGATCATCTCCATTGGTTGTTTCAATTGAAAGATTTACCTCTTACTGACGTTGTAAGGCAATATAAAAGTATTACTACGCTGAACATTAATAAGTTTAACTGTTCTAATGGTCAAATTTGGCAGCAAAACTATTTTGAGCACCAGCTTAAAGCAGAGGATGATTTAATTAACCAAGCACGTTATATAATCGCTAACCCTTTACGCGCTGGGCTTGTGAATAAAGCTGAGGAATATCCATTTTGGGATTGTGTGTATCTTTGTGATCATGAGTCTAAGTAATGAGAAGCTTCACTTCTGACGTGAGCAAGCTCGACGTATACAGCATCGCAGAGCTAATTATTCACATTATTTTATTAGTAAATACTGCATACATCACTGCTTTAAATCTAGTCATATTCTCCTGTAAGTCTTTGTCACTTAATGCTAATGTTTATGGAGTGAGTTATTTAAAACTTTAATGGCTAAACCAAGAGGTAACTATGTCTAATTGGGTTGAAGCAACAGTAAAAAGCGTAACATGGTGGAGCGAAACGCTCTTTAGCTTAACCGTTAATGCTAATGTAGAACCGTTTAAAGCAGGGCAATTTACAAAGCTTTCTATAATGGATGGCGACAAACGCATTACTCGGGCTTACTCATATGTGAATGCCCCTGAAAACCCCGACCTCGAGTTTTACCTTATTAACGTTATTGATGGTTTATTATCGCCGTATTTAGCTAAATTACAGCCAGGCGAAACCGTACTTATAGAGCAACGCGCAACTGGCTTTTTTACCCTTGATGAAATACCACAAAGCGATCAGCTTTGGATGTTAGGTACTGGGACTGCCATAGGGCCTTTTTTATCAATATTACAACAGCCCGATGTGTGGAAAAAATATAAAAGCATAAACTTAGTACATGGCGTACGTTTTAATAACGATTTGAGCCATCAGGCACTTATTAACGAACTATTACGAGTGTACCCAGCACAACTTAACTATATTCCTGTTGTAAGTAGGGAAGAGCCATTACAAGGCTTAAGTGGGCGAATTACTAGCGCTATTGAGAGCAACCGCTTGTTTGAACATGTAAAATTAAACCCAGAGCCTAGTAACGCGCAATTTATGATTTGCGGAAACCCACAAATGGTAAAAGACACAACCGCGCTACTTATCGATAAAAACTTTACGCGTAACCGCCGCAAAGCACCCGGTAACATTACAGTAGAGCAGTACTGGTAAGCTACAGTGGTGGTATTAACTACCCGATAACGTTAAAATTTGCTATGTTGCACCCTTATACCAATTTCATCAAAAATATGATCATTCTATCGCATTAAATAACTCACTAACTGCGTTAAAAATTATTCATATAGAACAACTATATGTCATAATTTTCGCCTTGTTATAGTGCTATTTTCTTAACGCTATAATAGGTTACTTATTTAATGCAATTGGTATTACACGTATTTAGTGTTCATTTTAGGAAAGTTATGAAACCGTTATCTATTATTTTTGCCTCGTTAATTACTACCGTTGCGCTTATTACTTACGCCGCAGAACAAAGCGAGCCTGAGCAAAAAGAGCAGCAAGTTGAAGCTCAAGCAAACGTTGAAAAACCGAAAGTTGAAGATGAGCAATCAACAACTCAGGCTAAAGCTGACGACAAAGTAAATACGCTTGAATACAAAGCACCTGAGCTTAAAAAGCCAACAATTGATGCGACTAAACCAGACGATTCAAAAGTATTGGGTAACGAGCAGATTAAACCCACTGAAAAGCCTAAAAATAAAATAGAAAAAGCAGTGGCAGTAGCCGAAGCTGAAAAAGCAGTTACGCAAGCAAAAGAAGCGCTAACAGTTAAGCAGCAAACTAAAGCTAAGCAATCGCGCGAATCACTTGCGGTAGTAGAGCAGTTAGTTAAAGCCTATAACGCACGCAACATTGAAGAATTTCTTCGTGTATATGCCGAAGATGTTGAGTTTTATATTTTCCCTAATGAGCTATTATTTAAAGGTAAAGAAAAACTAATAGAACGTTATGGGCTAATGTTTAAAAAGTTAAAGTGTATTCACTCATCACCCATTAAGCGCATAGTGCACGGTGATATAGTGATTGATCACGAACTGTCAGAAACCTGTTCAACTGACGAAAACGTGATTGATAAACGCTCAGAACTTATTTCGAGCTACCAAATTAAAGATGGGAAAATAGTACGCGTACTGTTTTTTAGATAAAGGCTATTAATGCAAATAAATGACGACAAAAAAATCCGCTTAATGTATCGCATTGAGCCCGGTTGCCTCGGCCCTAAGGGGGCTGAGCATGTTGAAGATTTTTGTCGTTTTGCAAATAAGCATATTAAGTCACCATTTTATGGCCAATTTGTATTTTTACCTCGTTACGATAAAACCATAGACGAGAGACAATATAGCGTTAACAGCCGTAATTTATCACTTGCTCAGGCTCGGGCTTATTTAAAACACTTTGATATTAATATTGAAGAATTTGAAGAACAGCTCGACGAGCTTCTCACCAAAGCGATTGATTTATATTTTAAACGATAGCATTGAATTACTGTTGCTTAGGTATTGCCTCCCCTCAAAAGTACACTTTAATTATTATTAAAAGTATAAGTAATTTCTTTCACAAAGATAAGGTAATCAGTAATAACTGAGAAAAACCAGATCGGCCAATATGTATCACTTACTCTAAAAGCGCAGCGCCTCTTAACCTCTTTGTGGATAATTAGCCCTTTAAAAGCTTTTATTTGCACAATGAGAAGTAAAAGAGGAGTAAATGAGAAAAGCCGAAAACAAAAAACAGTATTTTTATGTTTTATCACTACTCTAAAAGCGCAGCGCCTCTTAACCTCTTTGTGAATTAATTAACTAAATATTTTAAAAGCCTTAAAAACAAAAAAACAAAAAAACGGTGTTAATTTTAACACCGCTTAATGCGAAATATATATTTAGCTTTAGTAAATTTGGGTTACAACATAGGTTTTATAACATCAAACACAGCTTCTATATGGTCGTCTCTGTCGTTTAGTGCTGCTATGTAACGGTATTTTTCGCCGCCTGCGTTTTCGAATATTTCACGGTTTTCGCCTTCCAGCTCTTCAAGTGTTTCTAGGCAGTCGGCGCTAAAAGCAGGACTGATAATAGCTACATCGGTAATACCTTCATCAGGTAAGGCTGCAAGAGTTGCGTCGGTGTAGGGCTTTAACCACTCGGCTTTACCAAATCGACTTTGAAAAGTACTAATTACTTTGTCTTTATCAAGGCCTAGTTTTTCTACAACTAAGCGTGTGGTTTGTAAACATAAGCAGTGGTACGGGTCGCCTCGCTCTAAAAACAATTTAGGCATACCGTGATACGAAAAAACAATTTTTTGTGGCATACCATTCGCTTCTAAATCCTCACTAATACTATTAGCAAGGGATTCAATGTAACGGGTATTTTTGTGATAGCCATTAACAAAATGCAGCTCTGGCACCCAGCGCCATTTACGCAGTACGCTCGATACGGCATCAAAGGTTGAGCCTGTAGTTGGGCTAGAATATTGCGGATACATTGGCAGTATAATAATACGCGTTAAGCCTTTATCTCGTAGCTCTTCAAGGCCTGCCTCTATTGAAGGATTGCCATAACGCATAGCCATTACCACTTCAGTATTTGTATACCCTTGCTCTTTTAATAAGGCATTTAGCTTTACGCTTTGTTGGCGAGTGATGTGAGTAAGCGGTGAACCATTTTCGGTCCATATACTTTCGTATAATTTAGCCGAACGCTTAGGGCGCACACGCAAAATAATGCCATGTAATATTATCATCCATACTAGGCGTGGTATTTCTACAATGCGTGGATCTGATAAAAACTCACGTAAATATGTACGAAGCGCAGCCGCTGTTGGTGCATCGGGGCTACCTAAGTTAGTAAGCAGTATTCCCGTTTTTTGGTTAAAACGCCCATCATGGGGATTGTCAGTAACCGCAGAAAATCGCGACACAGAGAGCTCCTTCAAGCAAATTCAATTATGTATTTTATGCACATTGTAACGAAAAAAACTGCCGTTTAGATCAATCATTTAGCAGTTTTAACCATTATTCTAAACGGGGTTGGCTTTTTAGATTCTAACTGTTGGAGTTTTTCTATCGATTTGCGGCTAAATACGTGGCCTTTTGGCAGCAACATTATACCTGCATGGCTGTGCAGAGCATGGCCGAGTGTCATTTGATCTTTTAGTTCATGGGCATTACAAATTAGCACTGATCCTGCTGAACTTTTTTGTTCGTGTAGTTTTGCATGGCTTGCTTCAAGCGCACGTACAATTTTGGGGTGATAAAACGAACCACTGTAAAGCTTTACACCTTCAAGTGCGTCATCGTGACGCTGCTTTTCATCGCTTGCATTGCTCTGCTCAAATGCATCCCAGTAATCGCGCGCTAACCCCAATACCATAGCTCCTATTGGTATGTCGTTTCCGGCAAGACCTTTGGGCATTCCATTACCGTTAAAACGTTCAAACTGATAATAAATAGCATCTGATAAATCGTGTAAATGTATTGCTGGCATTAGCATTAATTGTGCAGTACTTGGGTGAGTATAAAAGGTCTTACGTTGTTGCTCATTTAACCTGTTTAGCGGTTTTTTATAAAGCTCAGGGTCCATAGCAAGCAAACCTATTTGCGCTAGATAGCCAGCCATTGGGGCAAGATCAATGCTTTTTTGCGACAGGTTTAAATAAAGCGCTATTTGTGTGCAGGTATTTGCAATGTTTTGTGCTTTGTTGCCGTCTAGATAGGGGTTTGCGTTAATAAAATTATATAGTAACTCTACAGTTGATTTGTGCTCTTGTTTTTCACGCTCGTTGGCGTCTTCAAGCTTTTTTAAAACTTGTTTTATTTGTAAAGTACGTTTATCTACTCGCTGCTCTAACGTGTTGTTTAGCTCTAGCAGCTCTAGGTTTTGCGCCTTAACTTGTGCTTCTAACTTTTGGTTTTGTTTTTTTAGCGCAAATTTTTCAAGGCTATCTTTAATGCTTCGAAGTAATAAGTCGTTTTGCCAAGGCTTTTGAATATAGCCATTTATTTGACCTTGGTTAACAGCCGCTAGAGTTGTTTGTATATCGGCGTAACCGGTTAACAAAATACGTTGGGTGTCGGGTGCCAGCGCGCGCGCTTTTTCTAAAAACTCGGCACCGTTCATTACTGGCATACGCATGTCGCTAATAATTAAACCAAACTCATGATTTTTAAAAAGTGTTAATGCGTTTTGCGGGTTATCGCAAACAATAACCGACAGGCCATTTACTTCAAGTAAACGGGTTAATGTGCGTAGTACTATTTCATCATCATCAATGCAAAGTACATCAACCTGATTCATCGGTGTGTTTGGTGTTGCTTGAGTCATTGCGCCGCCTTTAAATTACTTCTGGCTAAATAATAGCTTAAAAAAATATTCTATGGTGAGTTTGTCCTGCCTTTATTTATAGCTGAATCTAAGTAATGTAGTTATTACCCATAAGTAGATAGTTGCTAACACTAAAGTTGCAAATTTGCGTGTAACCAACTAAACATTAAGTATAAAGTTATCTATATGGATGAAAGGAATGAATGGATCAGATGGTAATTTTGAACGTGCTTTTTTAAACGAACAAAAGCTGCGCTTGGCCGCAGAACAATTACTTAAAGATAAAAGCACCGTTTTAGTTGCCATAAATAATGAATTACAAAAAAAAGTAGCCGATTTAGAACATCAACAAATGCTGTTTGTGCAAACCGAAAAAATGGCGACCTTAGGAACGCTTTGTGCAGGCGTAGCGCACGAAATAAATACCCCGCTTGCCTATGCAATGAGTAATATAGAAAGCTTACAAAACTCTACCCCTTTGCTCATCACGCTGCTAAAACTTAACGAGCAATACTTAAATAACGAAATTAAAGAGAGCCGTTTTAAACACGAAATCGACATACTCAATTTACAGTATCCGTATGCGTGGCTTTATAACAATTTACAGGGACAAGTTAACGACAGCGTTGAAGGACTCAAACGAATAAAACAAATTGTGCATGACTTATTAAACTTTGCTCACCCCACCTCTTCGCAAGATAAACAACTCACCGATATAACGACTGGCGCTAATAACGCTTTAAGATTATTGAGTAACAAACTTAAGTTATGCGAAATAAAAACACGCTTTGAACCACTACCACTTATTTGGTGCAATTTATCATCTATTAATCAGATTTTTGTAAATTTATTAATGAACGCTTGGCAAGCATGCGAGCTTGATTTAGAAAAAGGCTGCATTATTGAGGTGAGTATTTTTGAACAAGGCACAAATATATGTATTGAGGTAAAAGATAATGGCTGTGGAATGAGTGAAGACACAATAGCACATATGTTTGACCCTTTTTACACGACAAAAGAAGTTGGAAAAGGTACCGGCATGGGTATGACACTTGTATACGCTATGGTGAACGATCATGGTGGAAAAATAGAAGTTAACAGCACATTAGGGACAGGTACGACCATCCGCTGCCTATTACCTCTAAAAGTATAAACAAACGAGTAAAACCATATTATAAATAAAAAGTTAACCAGCTAGCTTTTGAAGTTTAATGCTCTTTTAGCGTGTATTTTAATCTATTTGATGTGGTTTTTTCTCATCTTGAAATTTATTTGCATACTTAGACCAAAAATTTAGTTTTTTTCATTTCTTTTTGTTTGCATATGTTGCTAGGATGTTTGCAACAGGTTGTGAGTATCATAACCACACACATATTATAAGAACACAAAAAAACAGGGTCGTCACTATGCCAACATACCGTTTAAACACACTTGCTGTAGCCGTTGCTTTCGCGTTTAGCGCACCAAGCATTGTTAACGCAGAAGAAGCACCCGTGCAAGCTGCTAAAAACATTGAGCAAATTTCTGTATTAGGATCGCGTGTATCTAACCGTACCTCTACTGAGTCTTCTTCTCCTATTGATTTAATTGACGCTGATGATTTAACTAAAGGTGGTTTTACCGAATTAGGCCAAAGCCTGCAAGCTACAGCGCCTTCATTTAACTTTTCGCGTACACAAGTATCTGACGGTTCTGACTTATTTAGACCCGCAACACTTCGCGGCTTACAGCCAGATCAAACCCTTGTATTAGTAAATGGTAAACGTCGTCATAACCAATCAATTTTTGGCCTTAACGGTACAGTAGGCGCAGGCGCTGCGGGTACCGATATGAATGCTATTCCACTAACCGCACTTAAAGGCGTTGAAGTATTACGCGATGGCGCAGCGGCTCAGTATGGCTCTGACGCTATTGCAGGCGTAATTAACTTATCACTTAATAACTCAACAGGTATTACTACTGGCTTTGTGCAATATGGTAGCACTAGCGAAGGTGACGGCGATACAATTTCAGCAGGTTTAAATCGTGGTTTTGATATAGGCAGCGAAGGCGGCTTTATTAATTTATCACTTGAATACCGAGATGCTGATGGCACTAACCGCGCAGAGCGAGATACGGGTGGTTCGCTTGATGTTGAGCCTGGCACGCTAAGTGAAGATGTACGCTGGAGCCAAGGTAATTCAGAAAGTGAGTTTACGTCATTATTTTATAATATGGCCTTACCAATGGGCGACGGCGAGCTTTACTCGTTTGGTGGCTACTCAGAGCGTACGGCCCTAGGTAATGGTTTTTACCGTAACTTTAACGAAGCCTCTAAAAACGTAACACAAGTATACAGCGATGGTTTTTTACCGCGCATATATAACGAAGCACAAGATATTTCTGTAGCGGTTGGTTTTAAAGGCGATATTAACCCAGATTGGAATTACGATGTATCGGCTGTTTATGGCGAAAACCAATACGATTTTACATCACGTAATACAATTAACGCTTCTTACGCGGCTGAGTATTTATTTAATAACCCTAGTGCAAGTGATGCCGACATTGCTGCAAACTCAGGCCCTAGTGGCGGTTACTCAGGTGGTTTTAGGTTTGATCAAACAACCGTTAACCTTGATGTAAACGGTATTGTAGATATTGGCCGCAGTGAGCCTTTATATGTAACTGTGGGCGCCGAGTACCGTAAAGAAAACTACGAAATAGTTGCAGGCGATGAAGCATCATACGCGTGTGGGTTAGCAAATACAGATACCTCTTACCCATCAGTAAACGACCCGGATCAATTTGCTGAGTGTGGTTTTCAGGCTTATAACGGCCTGCGCCCAGAGGCAACTAACGACAGCGATCGTAACAGCTACGCAGTTTATGTAGATGTAGAAACTATGATCACAGACGCATGGAACGTAAGTGGTGCGCTACGTTATGAAGATTTCTCAGATGCTGGCGACGATTTAATTGGTAAATTAGCAACACGCTATGAATTTTCAGATGACTTTGCAGTACGTGGTGCGGTATCTACTGGTTTTAGAGCGCCATCGCTTCAACAAAGTGGTTATACAGCCTTTACAACTAACTTAGGCTCAGACGGTACATTAACGCAGTCGTTTACGGCAAACACAGGTACAGCTTTTCCAAGTGCGTTAGGTGTAGATAGCCTAGAGCTTGAAACATCAACAAACTACAGTGCTGGCTTTGTTTACGATGTAACAAGCGAGCTTTCGTTAACGGTTGATTTTTACCGCGTAGAAATTGAAGACCGTATTACACTTGGCAGCTTACTTAGCACTGACGATGTATCGTTTAGCAGTGAAGCAGTTGCAGCGCTACAAGCAACGGGTGCAGTACAAGCTAACTACTTTTCAAACTCGGTTGATTCTACTACGCAGGGCGTTGATATTATTGCATCGTACCGTACAGACGTTGAAGGCGGTAATTTTGGTGTAACCTTTGCGGGTAACCTAAACGATACTAAAATTGACGGCGTAAATGCAGAAGACGGTATTCCTGAAGCAGTTGCATTTGACGACCTACAACGTAGCTTTTTTACAGACGGACAACCAAGTGAGCGTGCAACGCTTACCTTTGATTACGAGCGCGATGCATACACATCAACTATTCGCTTTAACTACTTTGGCGAAACAGACGTAAAATACTTTGGTAACGACCATATTTCATTACCAGGTGAGCTTTCGCCTACCGGTTCGTTTAAACCAACAAGTACGGTTGAATCTGCTGTGTTAGTTGATTTAAATGTTAGTTACCAAATTAACGACATGTTTGCGCTTTCGGTGGGTGCCGATAACGTGTTTGACGAAACGCCAGACGAGCTAGGTGACGACGAAGTACTTAACTTTATCACCAATGGTGCATTTAAATACCCTGTACGCGCATTGCCATACGGCTTTGACGGCAGAACGTACTATGCAAAAGTAAGCTTTAGCTTTTAATTTTTAATTTTTAAAGCAAATTAAACCACATTAAGCGCGGTTATTAACTGCGCTTTTTTTATGCGTTTTTATTATTAAAATACGATCAAAAGAATGTTAAAGATACTTGCGCGGTTGAAAATTAAGCCTACAATCGCCATCTATTAAATAGGCTAATATAAAAGCCTCTTTATAATTTTTTTAAATAATCAATTAGTTGATAGGAAATATATGACTAAAAAATCTAAAGCAAAAACCGCAAGCAACAGCGCGGTAGACACAGGACGAGGCGTTATAAACCACAATGCACTAGCAGCGTTGGTAACCTCTAAATTATTTAAACCACAAGTGGTTAAAGCTAAAAAAGGCAAAGGTTCGTTTAAACGCAGCAACAAACATTCAGGACAAGAGTCCTATTTAATCGCGGCTTAAATAGCACCGATCAAATAGGGCTTTTGAATATAGTAAGCGAGGTTTTATACCTCGCTTTTACTTTTAAAGCATTAAAGCATTAAAGCATTAAAGCATTAAAGCCACGTTACATGAGCGCGAAATAAATTAGCACCTACGGGCTTGGTGTTTGCACGATTGTAGGTGAGGTTTTATACCTCGTTTTAAAACATTAAAGCTACGTTACATGAGGGCGATGTAAAATCGCACTTACAAGTTTGTAGAGCACGGTGGTTCAAACTGCTGTGCTGAATTTTTAACTGTTTGTGATGGGTTTTCACCAAAAAGTTGCGTGTAATCTTTAGCAAATTGTCCCGCGTGCCAAAATCCCCAATTGGCTGCTATTACTGAAATTGGTTTATCTTGGTTTAATTTTTTCAGTTCCCGCCTTACATTATTTAAACGTGTTAAACGTAAAAACCGCAAAGGGTTAATTCCTAAAATACTCTCAAAGCTATATTGAAGTGTGCGCCTACTTACAAAGGCAAGCTCGCACAGCTCGGTTATGGTTGTTATTTTTTGTGGATTTGTGGTCACATACTCTTTTACTTTATCTACCACGGCTTTTCGACGTGTATAACTTGGCGCAATATTTTGCTGTGGATTATCCGCTTGTAATAAGTGTAGTGCCAACATGTTTAGCATATCTTGTTGTGATTCGGTTTTAAGTCCAAAGCCCTTGCCTACAACCATACTATTAATTATTTGCCTTGCCGTTTGCAATGTTGAGTTGCTCACCGATAAGCGAGCTGATTGCGCAGATGACAGGTTTTTCAATGTTACACCTTGTAGCTGCGCCATATATTCAATTGAGTTCCAATCGATTACCAAACCATAAATATTAAATTGCTCAGGGGTTATCAGTTCAAAGTCATTATCACTTGTACGGCACATAAATTGATTACTTGCCACATTTAGGCCATTAATTCTACTTTGCTGCGACTGATAAGGGATGCCAAGCCAAACAGAATTGGGGGCTATGTTACATTGCTGACGAAGCGCTCGCTCGGTGTATTCTTTAAACACGTGAATATTGGCGTAATCCGTTTCTTCAATAAAACCATAAAAGCTGCCGTCGCTCATTTGATCGTATTTTTGCTGCCATTGAGTAAGGCTATGCGCTTGCTCGTCTATGTCATGTGTCTGCACCTTGCTCTTAAGTGGTGCGCCGTACCTATTTTGCTGCGCCATATAGGGGATGCTCTTTTTCGTTACACTTTTATTATGCTTAAGTTAACACCGCTTTGCGTATGCAACCAATTGAATTGGATTAATAAATAATCTTTTGCCAAAATTCGATAGTTACTTGGTACAAAATAAGCTGTCTTGTAACTATTCAAAATTGATTTATAGCTAAAATATAGCAAAACCTATACCAAGGTTTGTCATGTTAGTTATGTGGAGTAAATCATGGGGCAAGCGTACAGTTACACTTCAGGTACACATACTTATAAATTCAATAACTTAGCCCAGTTAATGGCTAAAGCAACGCCGCAGCGTTCGGGTGATCGCTTAGCGGGTGTAATTGCACAGTCGGCGCAAGAGCGCGCTGTAGCACAAATGGCATTGGCCGATGTACCTCTTAAAACATTTTTAAATGAGGTACTTATTCCCTATGAAGATGACGAAATTACACGTTTAATTATTGACGAGCATGATGCGAATGCTTTTATGGCTATTGCACATTTAACCGTAGGTGACTTTCGTAATTGGCTTTTAAGCGACTTTGCAACACCCGCTGTGCTTGCAAGTATAAGGCAGGGTATTACACCCGAAATGGCTGCAGCTGTTAGCAAAATAATGCGCAATCAAGATCTCATATTAATTGCTAAAAAGTGCCATGTTACGAGTGCTTTTAGAAATACCATTGGCCTTCCTGGGCATTTATCTACACGTTTACAACCAAACCACCCTACTGATGATATTAACGGTATTGCTGCATGCATGCTCGATGGTCTGCTATACGGTAATGGCGATGCAGTAATAGGTATCAACCCTGCAACCGATAATGTTGCTCAAGCCATTAAATTAATGACGCTAATGGATGATGTTATTCAAAAATATGAAATACCAACCCAAAGCTGTGTACTCACCCATGTTACTAACACGATTGAATGCATAGAAGCAGGTGCACCGGTTGATTTAGTGTTTCAGTCGATTGGCGGCACAGAGGCTACTAATTCAAGTTTTGGCTTTAATTTAAATACCTTAGCCGAAGCGCAAGATGCGGCCTTGAGTTTAAAGCGCGGTACTGTTGGCAATAACGTGATGTATTTTGAAACCGGGCAAGGCAGTTCGCTTTCAGCAAATGCGCATCATGGGCTTGATCAGCAAACGTGTGAAGCTCGCGCTTATGCCGTTGCTCGTAAGTTTAACCCGTTACTGGTAAATACCGTGGTGGGGTTTATTGGCCCTGAATATTTGTTTGATGGTAAGGAAATTACTCGAGCAGGACTTGAGGATCATTTTTGCGCTAAGTTACTAGGTATACCGATGGGATGCGACGTGTGTTACACCAATCATGCAGAGGCCGATCAAAACGATATGGATAACTTGCTAACGCTATTAGGCGTTGCAGGTTGCTCGTTTGTAATGGGAATACCTGGCTCTGACGACATTATGCTTAATTACCAAACTACGTCGTTTCATGATGCATTATATGTTCGTCGTGTTCTTGGCTCTAGACCCGCCCCTGAGTTTGAGGCATGGCTGAGCAAAATGAAAATTATGCAAAGCACTTCCGATATTACACTTTCAGATACTTTGCCTCCCGCTTTTGCCAAACCTCTGGGTGCAATTACTGGAGGTGGCTCATGAAATCAAGTTCAAAACAGAGCACTCCTTTAGATAACTCAGTAAACGAGCATAAAAATAACGGTAATGTAGTGCACAACCCTTGGAGTGATTTACGCCGCTTTACCGATGCGCGTATTGGTCTTGGCCGCGCCGGTATAAGTTTGCCAACCTCAGAAATGCTGGCTTTTCAGCTATCTCATGCACAAGCGCGCGATGCGGTGAGCTTTCCGCTAGATATTAACGAAATGACTGAGCAACTGGGTAGTATTAGTGCTCTAAAAGAGGTTGCTCCTCCCCTGCATTTACACAGCCAAGCTACTGACAGGGTTACTTACCTTCAGCGACCCGATTTAGGCCGCAAGCTTAATGACAATGGTAGGCAAATACTTCTCAGCTATATGAATAAACAAAAACACACTACGCAGGCTAAATACGATTTAGCGATTGTCGTGGTTGATGGACTCTCGTCGTTGGCGGTACAAAAAAATGCATACCCATTTATAACAGAGCTATTAACGCACCTCACAACAGACAAGCAATTTAAAATTGCTCCCATTACTTTGGTTGAGCAAGGGCGAGTAGCGATTGGCGACGATATAGGTGAGCTGCTAAATGCGCAGGTGGTTATGGTGTTAATAGGAGAGCGCCCAGGACTTAGTTCGCCAGATAGCCTTGGCTTGTATTTAACGTGGGAGCCCAAAACAGGACTTAACGATGCATGTCGTAATTGCATATCGAATATTCGCCCTGCAGGCCTGCCTTATGCTGAAGCGGCTAGGCGTGCACTGTACTTATTACGTGAAGCTAAAAAACTAAAACTAACTGGGGTTAATTTAAAAGACCGCACACAAGACGATGTCATTGAGCATCAGGTTCCAACCACTAACTTTTTAATTGCTGAGTAATTTTAATTAAAAACACGTGAAATAAAACAATAAAAACTAAACATCAACGGAGAAGGGTTATGTCTACTAATAATACAGAGTACCTTGCTAAAAGACAGTTAAAACGGGGTACTGCGGGATGGTTATTACTCGCAGGTTTGGGGGTGTCGTATGTAATATCGGGTGACTTTGCAGGCTGGAACTTTGGTATTGCCGAAGCCGGTTGGGGTGGCTTTGCCATTGCAGCAGTATTAATGGCAGTTATGTATTTAGCGCTGGTATTGTCGCTTGCTGAAATGTCAGCTGCAATACCTGCTGCAGGCGGTGGTTATAGTTTTGCGCGTCAAGCTATCGGGCCCGCGGGAGGCTATTTAACCGGACTTGCCGTATTAATTGAATATGCCTTAGCGCCCGCTGCTATTGTTATTTTTATAGGATCTGCAGTTGAAGCCCTTACCGGATTTAATGGCCCATGGGTATATGCATTATTTTACTTACTATTTGTGGGCATTCATTTAGCAGGCGTGGGAGAAGCACTTAAAGTAATGATGGTAATAAGTGGTTTAGCGGTATTAGCTATTATTGCGACCGCATTTGTATTAATCACAAATTTTGATGCATCACGCTTATTTGACGTCCCCGTAACCGATGCAGTGGGAGCCAGTGAGTTTTTACCTTTAGGTTGGTACGGAGTTTGGGCTGCATTACCGTTTGCCATGTGGTTGTTTTTAGCGGTTGAAGGTGTACCGCTTGCTGCAGAAGAAGCAAAAGATCCCGCTAAAGATGTGCCTAAAGGCATAATTGGTGCAATGATCTTTTTGTTATTTACTGCATTTTTAGTGGTAGTTTTAGTACCAGGTGCTGGCGGTGCGGCTGCAATGGGCGCAAGTGCAGTGCCTTTGGTTGATGCATTAAACGCATCGGGTAGTGAGGGCTTAGCAACCGTTGTAAATATATTAGGGCTTGCGGGGTTAGTCGCTTCATTCTTTTCTATAATTTATGGTTATAGTCGCTTAGTGTTTGCTTTATCTAGAGCTGGTTATTTACCGCGTTCGTTGTCTATTACTACTAATCGCAAAGTGCCAGCACGTGCGTTAATTGTACCGGCAGTATTTGGTTTTTTAGTATCACTCAGTGGCGAGGGTGACTTAATACTCGCAATGGCTGTAGTGGGAGCAACGGTATCGTATGCATTAATGGCGCTGAGTCATATTTTGCTACGCGTTAAACAACCTGATTTACCTCGCCCGTACAAAACTCCTGGTGGTGTAGTTACTTCAAGTATTGCTTTAGTGCTTTCGCTTATAGCATTAACGGGTGTGTATGCATTTGACCCTCGTGCATTTTTATACACTATGGTGCTGTTTATTGTGGGTGCAGCTTATTACTTTGGCTATAGTTCAAAACACTTAGTTGCTAAAAGCGCGGACGAAGAATTTGCAATGCTGGCGGATGCAGAATCTGATTTAGAAATGGCTAAGTAGACATTAATAGCTATTAAATATAAGTGAGGAGACCCCTCACTTATATTTTTATGCACGCTGTAGGATGTAAAAATAGCGCCTACATTTAGACATCAAGTCCCCTCTCTATTGTATTTATACCGTTTAAAACTAAAACTTAATGTTGCCGCGTAGCGCTTTGTTTTGCCCATGTTTAGTTTTTTTATCCATACGTTTGCGCTGTGAATTACGGCTAGGCTTGGTGGCACGACGCGCCTTATTGACAACGGTAGCACTGAGTATTAAATCTTTTAAACGTTTAAGGGCATCTTCTCGGTTTAGCTCTTGTGTACGGTGGCTTTGCGCTTTAATTATTAAAACGCCCTCTTTGGTGATTCTTGAATCATTTAAGGCAAGCAAGCGTTCTTTGTAGAAGTCAGGTAATTTAGAGCGGTTAATATCAAAGCGTAAATGAATTGCACTTGCCACTTTGTTAACATTTTGACCACCGGCACCTTGCGAACGAATAGCCGTGAGCTCTAGTTCCCATTCATCGATAGTGACAGTATTTGAAATTGTTAACATTGTGTTCAGCTCTATTTGTCAAAAATGCATTATATCATTTGTAACTATATTTGTGCTGAATCAGCTTAAGTTATAGGACTTTAAAGTATTTATACTACTTTATAGCCTAAATCCCCCTAATACTTTAGTTTTGTATTGGCAAGCGCTTACATTTAGTTTTAAATAGCGTTAATTAAACAACAGGAAATGCCCAATGAAAAAAATACTTTTATCACTTAGCTTATTAGCAATGAGTTTTTCAAGCCTTGCAGAAGACATTAGCGAAGGCCAATTACAAAGCTACATGAAAGCATTACCTGCTGTAACTAGCTGGGCAAGCAGCCAAGAGTCGTTAAAAGACTTAGATTTAGCAAGTATGTTAGGTGGTTCTGCAGAGCAAAGCGTTGGCGAACAAAGCTCTTTAGCTAATAGCGCACTAAGCATGATTAAAGAACAAGACCTGTACAAAAGCTTCGCGGGTGTTACAAACCGTTATGGTTTTACGCCAGAGCAGCTAGTAACGGTAGGTTCTGAAGTATCAATGGCTTATATCGAAAATCTTAAATCGGGCCTTTCTGCTGATAACCAAGAAACGGCAACTAAAGTAATGGGCGGCCTGCAAAGCCTTAAAAGTGCTAAAGATAGTGGCGCTAGCTCGTTAATGGGTTCGTTTGGTAAATCTTCAAGCGCAGCTGCGGAGTCTACGGATTCTTTAGTAAGCGAAAGCAACCTTGAACTTGTGAGCGAATATATGCCACAACTACAAAAGCTTTTTGCACTTCTATAAGTTTTATTGTTTTATACAAAAAGGTGGCTTTTGCCGCCTTTTTTAATGCCTAACTTTTATATGACTTAGATAGATTACGATATTTTGTGAGCAATACTGAGTGGTGCTGTGTGCAAAATTTAATGCAAAAATAGCTTTCTATCACCGCTTATTTAATCTGGGATATGGGTCGTAAGTTGTCAATTTTTATAAAAAGGCAGCTTTGTTTAACGGTATGGCAAATATTAAAAAACGGGGGAGTAAGTTATTACTCCCCCGTTTTTATTTAGCGTACAGATTATTTAAGATCGAACCTGTCTGCGTTCATTACTTTTACCCATGCATTTACAAAGTCATGTACAAAACGCTCTTTGTTATCGTCTTGTGCATAAAACTCAGCAAGTGCGCGCAATATAGAGTTTGATCCAAATACTAAATCAACGCGTGTTGCCGTCCATTTAGTCGTACCACTTTTACGGTCAACTATATTGTATAAGCCTTTTTGAACCGGCTCCCAACGATTTGACATATCAGTTAAGTTTACAAAGAAGTCGTTGGTTAATGAACCTACGCTATTTGTAAATACGCCATGTTCGCTGCCAGCATAGTTAGTACCTAGTACTCGCATACCACCAATAAGTACCGACATTTCTGGTGCACTTAATCCCATTAACTGGCTACGTTCTAGTAATAACTCTTCAGCTGATACTGTGTAATCTTTTTTCAACCAATTTCTAAAACCATCATGGATTGGTTCTAATACATCAAACGATTCTGCATCAGTCATTTCGTCTGTTGCATCTCCTCGACCTGATGCAAACGGCACGTTTACATCAACACCCGCTTGTTTTGCAGCTTGTTCTACGGCTGCTGTACCACCTAAAACAATTAAGTCGGCGATGCTAACTGGTTTATTCAAGCCTGCCTGCACTTTTTCAAGCGCACTAAGTACTGATACTAAACGTTCTGGCTCATTACCTTGCCAATCTTTTTGCGGTGCCAAACGAATGCGTGCACCATTTGCGCCGCCACGTTTATCAGAACCACGATAAGTACGTGCGCTATCCCAAGCTGTATTTATTAAATCAGCGGCACTAACACCACAATTTAATAATGTCGTTTTTAAATTGCTAATTTCGTCGTCTGTTAATGTGTAATCAACGGCTGGAATTGGATCTTGCCAAATTAAGTCTTCACTTGGTACGTCGGCGCCTAAGTAACATGATTTAGGGCCTAAGTCGCGGTGAGTTAGTTTAAACCATGCTCGCGCAAACACATCTGAAAAGTATTCAAAGTCGTTATTAAAACGTTCAATGATTTTGCGATATTCAGGGTCCACTTTCATGGCCATATCAGCATCAGTCATCATTGGCTTTAAGCGAATTGATGGATCTTCTACATCAACAGGTTTGTCTTCTTCTTTAATATTAATAGGCTCCCACTGATGAGCGCCTGCTGGGCTTTTAGTCAGTTCCCATTCGTAGTTTAGAAGTAAGTAACAGTAACCGTTATCCCATGTGGTTGGGTGTGTAGTCCACGCACCTTCAAGGCCTGAAGTAACAGTATCGCGGCCAATTCCGCGTGTTGTTGTATTATTCCAGCCAAGGCCTTGCTCGTGTATGTCTGCAGCTTCTGGTTCTGGGCCTAAGTTTTCAGCTTTACCGTTACCATGTGTTTTACCTACAGTATGGCCGCCCACAGTTAATGCAGCGGTCTCTTCGTCATCCATTGCCATGCGGGCAAAGGTTTCGCGAACTTGAGCCGCTGTTTTAAGCGGATCGGGTATACCGTTAACACCTTCTGGGTTTACATAAATTAAGCCCATTTGTACTGCTGCTAATGGGTTTTCCATCGTGTCTGGTTTATCTACACTTTCGTAACGGCCGTCACTTGGCGCTAACCATTCTTTTTCAGCTCCCCAGTAAACGTCTTTTTCAGGGTGCCAAATATCTTCTCGGCCGCCTGCAAAACCAAAGGTTTTTAAACCCATTGATTCGTATGCCATGTTGCCCGCTAAAATAATTAAGTCGGCCCATGAAAGCTTGTTACCGTATTTTTTCTTTATTGGCCACAGTAAACGGCGCGCTTTGTCGAGGTTACCGTTATCTGGCCATGAGTTAAGTGGTGCAAAACGTTGATTACCTGTGCCACCGCCCCCTCTACCATCGGCTAAACGGTAAGAACCCGCTGAATGCCATGCTAGACGAATCATTAAACCGCCGTAATGTCCCCAATCGGCTGGCCACCAATCTTGGCTATCGGTCATTAAGCTTTTTACATCTGTTTTTAGCGCGTCAAGATCGATTGATTTAAATGCTTCAGCATAATTAAAGTCGCTATTGTATGGGTTTGATTTGGTGTCGTGCTGATGAAGAATGTCTAAGTTTAGGGCATTTGGCCACCAATCAGTATTGGGATTAGACGTTTTAGTATTACTGCCGTGCATGACCGGACATTGGCCTGCTTTAGGGTTGCTCATTCTGGAATCCTTATAATGGAAAAGTAAAATACTTAATCAATCAGTATTGTTGCTTATGTATTTATAACTTTTTAAAAAGTAACGGTTATTTTTATTTAATCGGCTTACTTATTATTTAGTGTGCCTACCTAAACACTTACGTATCCTTAATATAGGCGCATAAATTATGCTACGCCAGCCTCAACATACTATTTAAAACGATTGCTCCAATTTATATTTTTGATTGGTCTTTTGCTAATGATGTATTTAACAATAGCTTTGTAATTACGTTTTAAATAATAGTAAAAATAAATCTGATGACGCTCGTGTAAAGTATTGCAGGGTAAAATACAAAATTAGTAAACTAACCTTAATCTTTTTACTAGACCTGTGATCGAATTGAAAAATTTCGGCGTAATGGTATATGAAGGGTTTGAAAGTGGCTTTGATTTATTTAAAGCCCACATTGGAATACCCCCCTTCACCATGAAATTGTAGTTATATAGTTATAATTATAAAGGTGCATTACTTAAGCCCAATGCACCTTTACTTTATAAACCGAATACTTAAAGTATTCTTATATTTTTAACTAATTGAATTGAATTAAGTATTTGTTCAGAAAGATTCAGTTAGTATGAAGTTGTTCTCCTGTGAATCCCTACGACATATTGTTGTTTTAAGCAGTTTTTGCCAGCTCATATTGAGCTGGCTTTTTTTTGCCTATTTTTCCTAAAACCACTTAAGTATTAGCAAAATGCTGTCGTATCGCTCTATTTTGCTATACTCAACAAGTTAAAAATTTTGCGCAATTATTGATCCTATCTAAATTGAATAAGTTTTAATCCTGAAAAGTCAACGCGCCCTAGTGCCATTAAGCCCTGCATGTTAAAGTTATTACAGTAATTAATTTAATTAGGCGTACCAATGCGTTATTACCTATCTGTACTTTTTGTTTGTTTAACTTTGTTTTCGGGCATAGTGAATTCTGCTGAAAAACAACCTGCCTCACCTACAGCACAACAAGAGCAACAAGCCCTTCAACAACTTAAAGAGCCTATGTATAAACCGCTAATGGAGCGCTACATACTCGACGAGCTAAAAGCGGTTAGGCAAGATCAACAAAAACTCCGTGAAGATGTAACTAAACAGGTAACCCATGCTCAGCTTGATACTGCTGACCGCGCATTAACGTACACTACCGATACTATTAATAATGTATTTTTTATAATCACCGCTACGGCTTCTATTTTGGTTTTAGTGGGCTGGAACTCACTACGCGATGTTAAAAACAAAGTAGAAGACATTGTAAATACACGTGTGAGTGTAATTACAGACGAGTATGAAGACCGATTAAAAATTCTTGAAGAAAAACTACGTGTACGATCTGAGGAAATACTCAGTAACCAAGAGCGCATATCGGTGACTAACGAAGTTCATTCGCTGTGGATGCGCGCCAACCTAGAAAGTGATTTTGCTAATAAGATTGAAATTTTTGACGAAATACTTAATCGCAAACCAGAAGATGTTGAAGCCATTGCTTATAAAGCCGATGCATTACTAGAAATTAATGAAACAGCACAAGCCATTGAGCTGTGTAATCAAGCTATTGATATAGACAGTGATTACGGTTATGCCTATTGGCAACGCGCATGTGCTTATGCACTAACACATAAGCATGCTGATGCCTTAGCCGACATTAAAATGGCACTTGAATACTCTCCAAACTTACGTAATGAGCTATTACATGAGAGCGCATTTGCAAGCCTACATGACAACGACAGCTTTAATACGATAGTAGCGGGTGAGATTGTTTAAGCACTCAGTATTTGGCCTGTATGATTAGGCGTAACACCATAAAAAAGGGCTTTGGCCTTTTTTTTGTTTTTAAAGGTTAAGTTTGTTGTGTAATTAAGTAATTAGAAGCTTCGCTTCTCGCGCGAGCAAGCTCTGCGCCTACGTGGAAAACTTAACACTGTAGTTAGAATTTACTTGTAGACGCGCTGCTTGCAGGCGTTTAAAAACATAGTTTTTAGGATGGGTGATTAAGCAATTAGAAGCTTCGCTTCTCGCGCGAGCAAGCTCTGCGCCTATCTGCCAAGTTTGACACTGTGGTTAGAATTCACTTGTAGACGCGCTACTTGCAGGCGTTTAAAAACGTAGTTTTTAGAATGGGTGATTAAGTAATTAGAAACTGCGCTTCTCGCGCGAGCAAGCTCTGCGCCTACCTGCAAAATTTGACACTATGGTTAAAATTCACTTGTAGACGCGCTGCTTGCAGGCGTTTAAAAACATAGTTTTTAGGATGGCTGGATTAAGTAATTAGAGGCTGCTGCTCATTTTCTTCAGGCATAAAAAAAGCCGCATAAATGCGGCTTTGGAGGTTTAGTCTCACTTCACTTTGGGCGTGTCTCCAAAACTTAGTGAATACGTTACCAAGGAACTGTTTTATTGATTAGATAGACTCTAATGCAATTTTAACCATTTCATTAAACGTACTTTGACGCTCATCAGCAGGTGTTGCTTCGCCAGTGATTACGTGGTCACTTACTGTAAATAATGCCATTGCGTTTGCGCCGTATTCAGCTGCAACGCCATATAAACCGGCTGTTTCCATATCTACTGCTAGCATGCCTAACTTGTCTAAGTCTTTATAGAACGAGTCATCTGCTTGATAGAATGTGTCGGTTGTGAATACGTTACCTACTTTTGCTTTAATGCCTAGCTCTTTAGCAGCGTTTACGCCGTTTAAAAGTAGGTCAAAGTTAGCAATAGCAGCAAAATCGTAGCCACGTACGCGTGCACGGTTTACGTTTGAATCTGTGCTTGCACCTTGTGCAAAAATTACGTCACGAATTTTGATATCTGTGCCAATACCGCCACACGTACCAATACGTATAATATTTTTAACGCCAAAGCTTACAATTAGCTCACGTGCATAAATAGACATTGATGGAATGCCCATGCCTGAACCCATGATACTTACTGGCTTACCTTTGTAAGTACCAGTGAAACCGTACATGTTACGAACGCCTGTAACTTGCACTGCATCATCTAAAAAGTTTTCAGCAATATATTGCGCACGTAGCGGATCGCCTGGCATTAATACTGTTTCGGCGAAATCACCAACGTTTGCACTGATATGCGGAGTACTCATTAATTGTTTTCCTTTTTATTTGGCGTTTTTAGCTCATTTAAAAAGCTGTCGCCGTAATCAAGCGCAGATAAGCTAAACCACTGTGCCAGTGTTTGGCCTATATCTGCAAAGCTGTTGCGTTCACCTAATGGTGTGTTACTCATACCTGGCTGGTATGCAATAACAGGTACGTATTCACGAGTGTGCTCAGAACCTGGAAAGGTTGGGTCACAGCCATGATCTGCAGTGATCATTAATACGTCATCTGCTTTTAACTGATTTAGTATAGTTGGTAAATAGTCATCAAATTCTTTTAATGCTTTTGCGTATCCTACTGGATTACGGCGATGACCAAATTTTTCATCAAAATCAACTAGGTTAGTAAAGATTAAGCTACGATCTGACGCGCTTTCCATTACTTCGCTGGTTTTTTCTAGCAAGTTCATAAGCCCAGGTGCTTTGTGCTTTTGGGTTATGCCCTGATGCGCGTAAATATCTGAAATTTTACCAATACTAATTACTTCGCCGCCGTCTTTTGCTAGTACATCTAGCAATGTTGGTGCTGGCGGAAGTACTGAATAGTCACGACGATTACCCGTTCGGGCAAAGTCTTGGCTATTTGAACCCAAAAATGGCCGCGCAATCACTCGTCCTATATTCATTTCATCAAGTAGCGCCCGTGCGATTTCGCAAACTTGATAAAGCTTCTCTAGGCCGAATGACTCTTCATGCGCGGCTATTTGAAACACGCTATCAGCTGAGGTGTAACAGATTGGTTTACCTGTTTTTACGTGCTCTTCACCTAGCTGTTCTAAAATGGTAGTTCCTGATGCATGGCAATTGCCTAAAATGCCAGGAATACCTGTACGAGCTATAAACTCGTCTATAAATTCTTGTGGGAAACTTGGCTGTGTTTTTGGGAAATATCCCCAATCAAATAACACTGGTACGCCTGCCATTTCCCAATGACCAGATGGCGTGTCTTTTCCGCTAGAGATTTCTTTAGCGTAACCCCATGCACCTTCTGGTGCTTGGCGGTTTGAAATTAAACACGGTTCGCCACCGGCAGCTTCACATGCGTCTACTAACCCTAATTTAGATAAATTAGGAAGCGACAGTGCACTGCCTGTTTCGTCGTAATATGCTTTTAGTAAGTGAGCGAATGTATTAGCCCCAAGATCGCCGAATTTATCTGCATCTGGTGCTGCACCGATTCCTAGGCTATCTGCCATTAAAATAATTGCTCTTGCCATTTTGACCTCACTTTGATTCTAGGTGGTTACTTTATCCGCTGATCGAATTTTCCGTACAGGACAAAAGTCCTGTTTCATAAAACCTAAACATTATAAATTTGCACTCTTGAGCGAAGCAAAAGAGATTAATCGTGTCTTTTTTGCTATTGTGATCTACCAACAATATATCTTTCTGTGTGGATGAGAACTTTAGTGACACGAACTACTATTATAGCTATTGCAGGCGCGTCTGCGTCGGGCAAATCTCTTTTTAGCCAAACTATATACAATGAATTGGTTAATGAGCTTGAACCAGGCGCTATCGCCATTATTGAAGAAGATGCTTATTACAAGGATCAGTCGCATTTGCCTATGGCTCATCGTACGCAAACAAATTACGACCATCCAGATGCATTTGAACATGCATTGATGCTTGAGCATTTAACACAACTTCGTTGTGGTAACTCAGTAGAAGTACCAACGTATGATTATGCACAGCATACGCGTAGCGCAACCACACGCCGAGTGCCTGCTGCTAAAATACTGATTGTTGAAGGTATTTTACTATTGAGTGACAAAGCGCTTAATAAAGAATTTGATATTAAGGTGTTTATAGATACACCTTTAGATATTTGTTTAATGCGTCGTATGCAACGTGATATGGAGCAACGAGGCAGAACATTACAATCTGTTGTTGAGCAGTATCAAGCAACTGTTAGACCGATGTTTTATCAATTTATTGAGCCTTCGAAGCATAACGCTGATTTAGTTGTGACTCGAGGCGGCATGAACCGCGTTGCGATTGATATAATAAAAAGTAAAATTAAATATTTACTACAAGAATAACAACGGGAAACATTTGTATGACAACATTTATGAGCTTAGTGGGCATGTGTGTGCTACTAAGCATTGCCTTTGCTGCGTCAACTAATCGCAAGGCAATTAATTTAAGAACCGTTGGTATAGCGTTTGCAATGCAAGTTGTTATTGGCGGTTTTGTTCTGTTTTTCGAAGCAGGAAAAAATGTGTTAACGAGTATGTCATCAGCCGTTTCGTCGGTTATTGGTTATGCTAATGATGGTATTGGGTTTTTATTTGGTCCACTTGCCTCACAAGACACATTAGGTTTTATTTTTGCAATTCAAGTTTTGCCCGTTATCGTGTTTTTCTCAGCACTTGTTGCTGTGTTATATCACCTTGGCATTATGGATTGGATAATTAGGATTTTAGGCGGCGGTTTACAAAAATTATTGAAAACCTCTCGCACAGAATCGCTTTCAGCAACGGCAAATATTTTTGTAGGCCAAACTGAAGCTCCGTTAATAGTTAAGCCATTTATAGCAACAATGACCAAGTCGGAATTGTTTGCAGTGATGGTAGGTGGTTTAGCCACTGTAGCAGGCTCTGTAATGGCCGGTTACGTAATTATTGGCGTAGATCTTAAGTATCTTATTGCGGCGAGCTTTATGGCTGCACCAGGTGGGTTTTTAATGGCCAAGATGATTGTGCCAGAAACTGAAACTCCTAAAGATAACTTAGCTGATTTAGACTTAGATGACGAAGATAAGCCTGTAAATGTGATTGATGCAGCAGCATCAGGTGCAGCAAACGGTATGCATTTAGCACTTAATGTAGGTGCAATGTTACTTGCTTTTGTAGCGCTAATTGCACTATTAAACGGTTTATTAGGCGGTATTGGCGGGTGGTTTGATTACCCGACATTAACGCTTCAAGAAATATTAGGTTATGTATTTGCTCCAGTCGCATGGTTACTAGGTGTGCCATGGGATGAAGCGATTATAGCCGGCAGCTTTATTGGTCAAAAGATAGTAGTAAACGAGTTTGTTGCTTACTTAGACTTTATAAATTATCGCGATACGTTAAGTGCGCACACACAAGCAATTGTTACTTTTGCTTTATGTGGCTTTGCTAACTTATCATCGATAGCCATTTTACTAGGTGGGTTAGGCGGTATGGCGCCTAGCAGGCGGAAGGATATCGCACGCTTAGGGCTCAGAGCAGTGTTAGCAGGATCTATGGCTAACCTTATGAGCGCAGCAATTGCTGGGTTTTTCCTCTCGCTAGCTTAGAAACTTATTGAGATGAACACCGGTGTTGCAAAACAAGAGGATAGCGCTTTAAGGGGTTAAAGCTCTATCTGACTTGAACGATACTTCACCAAGGGCCGCAAGGCCCTTTTATCGTTTTAGAGCATAGTTTTTTAGCTTCAATTACTTCAGACCTCAAGCCGTTTACCTATCTAGCCTCCTTTATAGTTGTACATAACTCAAATAAACCAATATCTTAGTAACAAGTTCACATAAATAATTTTTGTATTTTTCATATTTTCAGCCACACTTATATTACTTAAGCTAACCGAATGACGATTCGCTATTGTGAAATATATTCTTTATTCCCTTCTTTTTACTTGTTCCGTGTATATTCAAGCAAAGGAAACTCTGCTTGTTGTAACTGAGTTAGCGCCACCAAACCAAGTATTAATTAATGGCGAAGTTGCAGGTGAAGGTACTCAATTTATTAGGGATATATTTGCTGAGGCAGATCTCACACCTAACATTCAAATGTATCCTTGGGCACGTGCTTATAAAATTGCAGATGAGTTAAAAAATACCTTTATATACAGCCTTGCACGCACTGTAGAGCGAGAAAATAAATTTTATTGGATTGGACCAGTTGGACGATTTGAGCTGGGCTTTATCGGCCTATCAGAGCGAAATGATCTTATTATTAATAATACTGAACAAGCAAAAGTGTATAAAATTGCAATGCAACGCAATGACTTTTCAACACAAACCCTTACGAAACTTGGATTTGAAGCTGTTTTAACCTCTGACATTCAAAAATCATACTCTTTACTATTAGCTAAAAAAGTAGATTTAATTGTAGACGATCCATTATATATGCAGCAGATGAGCGACTATCTAAAGCTCAAACCAGCACACTTAAGGTTTATTTATAAAATAGATGAGCTAACAATTGATGCTTATTTAGCTGCGAATAAAAAAACAGATATGCGTTTAGTTGAAGCACTACAAGCTGCATTTTTAAAAGTAAAAAAAGATAAAGGGCTACCTTACGAAAGGTAAATTAATAATAGTGGGGTATTTATAAGCAGCAAAGTCACCTTTCGTTTTTAACTTTTTATACTCATTGTTAAATCGCTTTATAATAGGTTTAGGTACCGATTATTAAATGCTATGTAATTACCAGCAAACTCAGGATGGAGTGATTTTTGCACTTCACTACGTCAGTTGCTTTATATCCAAAGAGCTCTAGCTATACTTTATTGTAACTTTTGAACCTGAAATTAGATCTATCTTTCTTTTTGAAAAAAAATCCATAAATTGTTTTTTGTCTCCATAAATCGGTAAGTTTTCACCCGTTTTAAAGTCAATTTTATTTACTAATAACTCATATGTATCACCTCTTACAATTTTAAAAAAAACTGCTTTGCATATTTTGGATTATTTATACTAATACCAATAAATAGAGGTTCACGTTCGGTATTTTTAGCAATTGAAACAATGCCTAAATGAGGGGCTTTTTGAACTAATACCAATCTGCTTATGTATGAGGTCTATTTAACGTTAAGGAAATTACGCTAGAACTAGGCAAAAATTTTTGTATCTAGTTGTTCTAAATAAAAAATTTTTAACGACGTTATAGTGCAATTTAATTCGTTAAATTGATCAAAGATTTATGCAGGTTGGTATAAATTATAAGCACGCCTCCAAAGAAGCAATTCAATCTCGTAGGTTATATCAATAGCTGTACAAATATCTTTTACAATAGCGAGAGTAATACCAACAAGCTGATCTTTGTCGTTTTAAAATTATAAGGGAGAAATGTTCAGTATAAATTACAAGCTTAAACTCACTTGCATTAGCGCAATGGCTTAGAAGAATGACTTAGAAGAATAGAAAACAAATATTAGGTGGGGCTTAATAATAGCAATATCATTTAGCTAATTTACATTGATAATGGGCGTTGTTTGGTTTGAGTCAAATTTCAGACACAAAAAAAGCGCCTTAAGCGCTTTTTTTCATTTTACTTAAAAAGTAAAATTATACAGCTGTGATGTTATCAGCTTGTGGACCTTTTTGACCTTGTGAAAGAGTAAACTCTACACGTTGGCCTTCAGCTAAAGTTTTGAAACCTTCGCTTTTGATTGCTGAGAAATGTGCGAAAACGTCTGGGCCATTTTCTTGCTCGATGAAACCAAAACCTTTAGACTCGTTAAACCACTTAACTGTACCTGATACGATGTTAGACATTGTAATATCCTGAAATAAAAATAAAAATATGCTCATAAGAGCGGGTGTAGCAAAAAATGAGATGGTACTTTAAAAACTTCAGGACGGAACTACAAGTATTACTTATATCGAAATGGAGATTTATAGCTTACATGCTTTCTTTCTAGCTGCGGCCCACTATATAGAGTTTAAATAATATGTCAAGTACCTATCTATAATCAGAATGATAACAACCAAAACAGCTTTTATTTATTATTAAAATTCAAATTCTAATGCGAGCCTAAAACTATGGTTTTTTTCTGATTGGCTTATCTCAGTGATGAAACCTGCTTCCCACTTTAATTGCTTTTGCCCATCAAAGCGCTGTAAACCTATAAAACCAGGCCCTATACCAACAAAGTCTTCACCTACGTAAACCTCTATAGAAGGCTGAAAAGCAGAACGATAGCGATAGCGATATTGTGCTCTAAACTCGCTTTCCCATTCATTTTTAATGTCTTGCCCCCACTCATAAACCAAAAAAGCGTTTAGTGTAAGGCTCGTTTTTCCAAATTCTTTTTCGATCACAAAACCCGAAGTTGCTTCATACACATCTTCATTATGTTTTTTTTCAAGCTCAAATAATGCCCCCCAATCAGCCCATAATTTACCTTGCTCAATTAATTGCCAGCGTAGTTCAAGCTCATAAGCTTCTATACCAAAGTCGCCGTTATCGTCTCGCTCACCAACTAAATAGCCTTCCAGTGCCATTGTATCGTTAATAGCACCGCCACCACCCAAACGCTGCGCTAGTATGTTGCCACTATCTGTTTGGTGCGACACTAACCGCCATTCAAACTCTCGCTCAAAAGGTAAAACATAGGGGTGATATACCTTATCAACAACAATTCCATCGGCCTTTGCTTGGATTGAGAATACCAACAAACAAAAAACGGTAAAGCTAAGCGCTAAATATAGGTTGAGTGCTTTCATACACGTTCCTTAGAAATTGAAGCCGAAATAACATAACAAAGTGATAAAAATATCACGCTACTTGTACTATATATAAGTACACTCATTAAATCAGGAGTGGCCTCGTAACCAACAAGAGCACGCAGTACGCGCCCGAGCTCAGAGTTTTCGCTTAATACATCGCGTAAATCCCACACGGTTGCGGTGTTGGTAATTAAGTCTATTTGGCTTGCCAAATCCAGTGCAACTAATAACTTAGCCGCGCTGTTAAAAGCAAGCAAAGTAAAAAGCGGATACATACCAAAGCGGTGCTTAATTGCATTCATTAAAAAGTACAGCAATACACTAAAACTTAAACAAATTCCAACACCTAATAAAGTGCCAATAAATAAGCTTTGCCCTGCATCATTACTTTGCCAAAAGCTGGTGAGGTAAATAATATAGTGGCTTAAATACAATGTTATTGTGCTTATAACAGCAATATAAAAAGCCGCTGATTTTTGCTTTATTGCAAATACTAATACGGCTATAAATATAGTAATACATAGCCCTATTTGTGAGTACTCTAGCCCTTGGTGTTCAAACCACTGGCTCACCCATGATGCACTTTGCATGTACATAAACGACATGAGCGCGCCAATTAGTAAAGCAGATCCTATTTTTAAAGCGCTTTGTTTTTTAACCACTTGTAGTAGCACTAATAAAATAGCCACAGGTAGCAATTGATTAAGACTCATGACTAAACTAGTTATTAGCATGCTGCGCCTCCTCATCACCAACTATTACAACGCCCCTTGCTGTATTGGGCGAAAACTCACCAAAAAATTCGTAATACCCTTTACTAAGCGGCCCTATATAAATAATGCTTTTACGGTTTGGGTAGAGTACTTTTTCTCTGTTTAGATCAAAGCTATCAAACTCTTCAGGTGTGCTATCTTGGTTTTCTATCAATAGTTTTACTTTTTTATTCGCGGGAATGGTAATTTGCGAGGGATAAAACAAATGATCTTTTAAAATAATAAGATACTCTTTACTCGCCGCGTTAAACGACAAAAATAACAAACAACAAAGGCACCGATTAAATAAACGTTTAGTCACTTTTTACTCCCGTAAAAGTAACCTTAACGGTTAGCCCACCTAAATAACTATTCGCTAAATGAATACTTGCCCCATAAATAGCAATTATGTGTTGAACAATCGCCATACCTAAACCGGCACCTTGCTCGCCTGATGGATGCTGATCGCCACCTACGCGATAAAAACGATTGAATATTCGCTCTTTTTGCTCTTCAGTCATACCCGCACCAGAATCATCAATTTGCCAACTAAAGCCGTCATTACTTGATACTAATTTAATTATAATTTGACCATTATTGGGTGTGTATTTTATGGCATTGCTAAGTAAATTAGCGATGAGTGTGGTTAATGTAAACTCATCACCATTAATTACAAAATCGTCACCTTCAAGACTAATAGTTTGGTTTTTTTCATCTATTTTGTCGTATTGCTCCGATACGACTTGCTGAGTAATCGCTAGCAATGACTGTTCACTAAACTGCTTTTGCCATTGCTCAGGCTGAGTGCGCCCTAAAATTAGCATTTGCTCAACAATATTACTTAAGCGATTAATGCCCTGCGACATAGCTTGTAATTCTTGATGGTCTTGCAGATTACTTTGTTTATTAGCCAAATTATGTACATTAATTTTTAAACTACTAAGCGGGGTACGTAATTCGTGAGCTGCATCTGAGGCAAAAAAACGCTCTCGTAAGTAAGCGGTTTCTACTCGTTTAAATAAATCGTTTAAACGATTAATAACAGGTTTAATTTCTTCATCGGTTACCTGCCAGTTAATTGGCGTAAAGTCGTTTGCTTGGCGAGTAGCCAGCTGCTTAGATAATCGAGTAAGAGGGGCTAATGCGTATTTAACGAAAAAACTTATAAAAATAGCAAGCAGAGGGACAGCCCATAGCATAGGTAACATTGCAGATAAAATAACGGCTTCAGCTAATTCAAACCGCTTTGCCATAGGCTCAGCAACGATGACTTTACGGGTATTTTTTCTCATCACAAACACTCGCATACGCTGCCCTGCTACATTGGCAGTTTGAAAGCCCTCGCTAAAACTAATTTGGTTATTCTTTAAACTCGATGAGCCACTAAGTAAACTATTATTTTGCCAAATTTGATACAACAACTGAGCACTATTATTGCTTACCTGTACTGCATTTGTGCTTAGTGCTAATGGTTGCTCAATTAAAACGCCAGCCACTATTTTAAGTTCATTATCAAGCAAGTTTTCGCCGTGGAGCATGCTTTTTTGATAGCCTTTTACTAATGCTAAAAAACAAGTAAGCACCATCATTGAAAGTAAAATTAAGGTCAGACGTTTACGAATAGACATTTTCAACCTCGAAAGATAAACACACCCTAACGCTTACCAACCACGTAGCCAATGCCACGTAAGGTTTTAATAAAATCGCTAGGGAACTTTTTACGAAGATGATGAATATGCACCTCTATGGCATTAGAGCCGACTTCTTCACCCCATTGGTAAAGTTTGTTTTCTAGTTGTTGTTTTGATTGCACCCTTCCCTGATTTTCCATCAGCGCTTTTAAAAGCATGTATTCTTTTCGTGGTAGTGTAAGTGATTGCCCACTTAGTGCAACTGTATGAGCAGAGGTATCCATTACTACATCACCACAGCGCAATAAGCTTGATTGTGTTTGGTTAATGCGCCGGCTTGCTACACGTAATCGAGCAAATAACTCAGCAGGATCAAACGGCTTTGCAAGGTAATCGTCTGCTCCCATATCTAGCCCTTGGACTTTGTCATCAATACTGCCGCGAGCAGTTAAAATAACCACCGGAATAACTTTTTTTTGTGCTTTAATATGCTTTAAAACTTGCGAGCCGTCGCCATCAGGTAATCCTAAATCGAGAATAACAAGCTCAATCTCACCACTAGAAAGGCACCCTAAGGCGTGCTTAACTGTGCCACTATGCTCTACGCTGTAGCCCTCTTGACGCAAAGAGCGAATAAGCCCTTGCGCCACTAAATGATCGTCCTCAACGAGTAATAAATGCATTATGTGTTTATCTTTTTAGTTTTTTATCTACTTTTGCCAATAGCTGACTTATTGCTTGTTGGCGATACTCATCTGCTTTTGCACGAGTATCACGAATGCCCGCTGCTTGTGCTACAAGTAGTCGTGCTTTAGCTTGTTTATAATCGCCTTCGTCATACAAATATTCACCGTATAAGTAATTAGTATCAATGCCTTCGAGATTAAAAGCGAGGGCTTGTTTAAATAATTTTTCAGCTTTGTCGTCATCACCAAAACCAATTGGCCAACCAGGTACTTTGCTATAAAGCGTTGCAAGACTTGCGTAAGCTGAGCCATTTAATGCTGTACCATCAATTGAGAGTGCATTTTCAAGTGACGCTTTAGCTTCTTTTGCTAAACCAAGTGCGCCCAAGCCACCTTTTGCGCCTGCAAAGCTGGCTAACACAATGCCATTCCAAATGTGTGTTTGTGCCGAACCTGGATAGTTTTTAACAAATAACGCGCTTTGCTCACTTAGTTGCGTAAACGCATCTATTTGCGCATCGTCTTCAAGTTCATAGTTAGCAGTTGCCCACTTTTGTTGAATAGAGGTTAAGTCTTGTGTTTCATCTGCGTGTACTGCGGTTGTAAATACAGTTGTTAGTATTAGAGATAATGCTAGGGTAAATTTATACATAATCTTGTCCTCGTGTGTTTGTTAACTTAAAAAGCGTTTAATTTTAGGAAGTTGTTTTGCAATAGCGTTATCTACAACGCTTGGGAATGCGCCATTAATACGTGCAAATAATTTCTCAGGAAAACCAATAAAACGCCTTGTTTGATTCGAATTTATAAGTGCTAATAACTCTTGAGCAACTAATTCTGGCGAGTCCATTTTATTACCGAGTTCTTTATTCATTGCCCGCGCTTTACTGCTATTAATAGATGTATCTGTCGCTCTTGGTGCTAAATAGGTCACTTTAACGCCTGAGCCGTTAAGCTCACGCGAGAGCGCTTCTGTAAAGCCACGTAAACCAAATTTACTGGCGCAATAAAGCGTTTGAAACGGGTAGCCAATACTGCCAAACGATGATCCCACGTTAACAATAGTGCCTTTCGTATACGCTAATTGCCCTAAAAATAGCTGGCATAATTTAATAGGCACCGACAAATTAGTAGTAAGCATATTATCTATTTGCTCATTACTTGTGTGCTCAAGGCTTTGCATTGTATTTATACCGGCATTGTTAATAAGTAACCTAACGCCACCGAGTTGCTTGGCTTTTATTGCTAAGTTAATGCGTGTTGTATCGTCGGTTAAGTCGCCTGTAAATATTTCACTGTCTGGGCATTCACGGCTCAGTTTTTCAAGGTCTTGCGTATTACGTCCTACAAGCAGTAACTTCCACCCTTTTGCATATAGGGCTTTAGCAATCGCTTGCCCTATTCCGCCGGTTGCGCCAGTTAGCACACATAAAGCGCTACTCATGCCAATTTGCCTTGTGC
Source organism: Pseudoalteromonas sp. AS84 (assembly GCF_038900255.1). Classification (NCBI taxonomy): domain Bacteria; kingdom Pseudomonadati; phylum Pseudomonadota; class Gammaproteobacteria; order Alteromonadales; family Pseudoalteromonadaceae; genus Pseudoalteromonas; species Pseudoalteromonas sp. AS84. The sequence goes on from NZ_JBBMQY010000014.1 coordinate 33,400, forward strand.
GCTTGCTTTAAAAAACGGTTCGTCATCGAGCCCACGAAATATATCGCCGTATAAACGATAAAAGCACTTTGCACCATGGAGTATGGCTTGTTGATCCGCCTCATTTGTTATTTGATTCATTAGGTTTTCAAAAAACTTTACATGCTCTATATCAAGTGCGCCATGAGAGGTTAAATAACTAAATGCTTTTTTAGGTAAGCCCACAGCACTTGCAATATTTGAAGCCGCGCCATCAGCAAGCGATATAGAAGTGCCTTCAAGCACATGTACCATGCCAAAAAAGCTCAATGGGTTTTTACGTGCAATGGAGTCGTACGCATACGACACCATCATTTCGGTAGCAAATTGCGGCTGACTACACCTTACTGTTTCTTTGTCAAAACCACAGGCTGCAATATCATTAAGTACCCACTCTTGATGGCCAATCTCTTCTTCAATGTATTCTGCGACGGCTTCGCGCAACCATTCTTGTTCGTCGGTTAATCGTGCACCAACCGACATCATTAATGGCACAGTGTGCTTAACATGGTGATACGCTTGCGCTAAAAACGAAGCGTATTCTTCAAGTGATGCTTCACCTTTAAAAACACGCTGAATAATAGGCGCTGCAAGCAGGTAGTTTTGCTCTTGTTTAGTTTGCTCTTTGAGGGTGTTAAAAAAATCACTCATTAATTACTTCTCCAAGTCGGTAAAATTGCTCAAACACAGCATGGTACTGCTTACTTATGGCATCTCGTTTTAGGCGATTATTTGTAGTTAATAATCCTTGTTGCACACTTAATGGGGCAGTTAAACGATGCCACTTTTGAATTCGTGCATAGTCGGGTAGTTGCTTATTAATTGCGTTAATGTATTGAGCTAACACTGGGTTACTTAGCTTTGAATCGGCATAAATAATGGCGGTTAAAAAAGGTCGACCTTCACCAAACACAACCGCTTGTAAAATACCGCTTTGACTTAGTAATAGTGATTCAGGCCACTCGGCACTGATGTTGCGACCCATGCTAGTAATAATTAGGTTTTTTAGGCGGCCTTTAATAAATAAGGTATTTTGATGCTGCTCGACCAGATCACCGGTTGCATACCACTGGTTTTTGTCGTGTGGTTGATGGTTTAAGTAACCTAAAAACAAATCGCCTTTTATAAAAAGCTGGCCATTTTCAATTTTGGTTTGAATATGAGGTAACACAGAACCTGCACTTTGGAGGTTATCGTTTGTGGGCGTATTTAAACTAACTACAGATGCCGCCTCAGAAAGCCCATAACCTTGGTACACCGGTAAGTTTAAGCCACGCGCTTTAACTATTAGCATTTCGCTGACAAGCGCACCACCTACGGCAATAAACTGTAACGAACTAGTCGGTTGCCACCCATCTTCTGCAAAAGCAACTAAGCATGCTAATAGTTCAGGCACTAAAATAAGCGTATTTGGCTTAACTTTATCAATAGCAGCTATAAGCTGTGCGGGTTGTTTTAATACAGTTCCAACAAATCCTAATTCATCTAACGGCATTAAATGCACTGTACCGCCACTTTTTAAGGGGGCATACACACCGGCTATATTTTCAAGCAATACAGCAAGCGGCAATAAACATAAATGAACAGGCTTTTTAATATTAATCTTATCGCACAGAGACTGAGCTACCTGCATTTGGCTATTTGCAGATAAACACACGCCTTTTGGTTGCCCAGTCGATCCAGACGTAAACGTTACTTTTTGAGTTTCTGGAAAATAACTGACGGGTTTAGCTACAACGATTTCGTAAATATATAATGTGTAAAACTCAAATAAAGTAATTGATGTCGTCGGCTCCCCGAGTAAAGGGTTTAGTGTGTCGCTCATAAATAAATTAGCGCCGCATTGCGCTAGTACAGATTGAGTTTGTTGTTCACTAAAAAAGTGAGCAATTGGCACAGCCACTTTATTAGAAACCGCAGTAGCGGCATCAATAACAAGCCAAGCTGGCGTATTATCGAGCTTATAAGCGACACATTTGCCGTTAAAGCTTTGTAGAATTTTTACTACTTTTTGTATTTGCTGGTTAAACTCATCACTGTGAATTTCAAGTGTTTGCTCTTTATTATGCGCAATAATTAATGGCGATACTGAATGTGTATTATAGTAATTCATACATTCACCAATGCATTTACCAAAGAATTGATATTTGAGTGGTTTTGCTGCATCAAACTATAAAGCATTGGGGTATTTAGTACTTGTTGGTGAGCTTGCTCTAGGCTCACAATGCATACTGTTGGTTGGTTGGCGTAATAGCTGCCCCACTTTAACGGGTTCTCAACTACAAAACTGCTAGCAAGTGCAATTTCAGTACACGTAACACCAAGTAAGCGCAATAAAGCACGCACTTTACTGGTTGCACAAAACACTAAATGTTTTGCTCCCACACTTTGCAGAGCTTCGTTAACAATAATAAAATGTGCAAGTGTTGCCCTTCGATTTGTAGAGCAAAGATTACCAAGTTCAAAAATTTTATTACGAGAAATACTCTCATCTAAAAAATCTTCAACGGGTGATGCTAAATATTGCTCAATAAACAATGGCGAAGTTGCTTGCCTTAGCCCTAAGGTGCATTTTCCTTGCTCGGTAACGTATTGGCAAAGTAGTGGCATAAACGAAGTAAGCTTAGCGTTATACGCAACTAAAAAACCTTCTTTTACTGTATTTTCGAGATTTTTTCGATGCACATCATCAATACGAGCACTAATAAACTGACAGTTATTTTGTGTTAAACCTAATGATGTAGAACTGTGGGCTAATTGCATAAGCTCGCTCATTTAAACCTGTTTATATTTCAGGGTTTAAATTTAACGAGTGAAACTTAAAGAAAACTTAAGAAAAAATTAATTTAAATAAAAAAGCGTCTTAAGTGTTAAATCGCGAGGGCGTGTTAAATAGATCAACACGCCCTAACTAACAAATCGTTATAACAAAACTTCTTTTTAATTAAACTTAGGTCAACAGGCTCTAGCAGCTTTGTATGCATCACGTTAGTATAGTGTTCTACTTAAGTTACATAATGATAATTACATGAGCATAAAAACAAACGCGTTAATTTACTTTTTAGCCTTTTGCAGCGGCTTTTGCATAATGGGCATTGAGCTTTTAGGTGGGAGAATTCTTGCCCCCTTTTTTGGCAGTAGCGTGCATATTTGGGGCAGTATAATTACTGTGTTTATGCTTAGTTTATCTTTTGGTTATTTACTTGGCGGTAAACTCAGCACTAAAAATGCATCTCTTACCAAGTATGGTTTAATATTTTTAATTGCCAGCATTATGGTCGTCCCTATTACATTATTTTCGCAGCCTATAATGGAATTTATATTTACCCATATTGAAGATAGCCGCTACGGCTCACTCTTAGCGTCAACTGCTTTATTTTTTATACCTACCGTTATTTTAGGAATGATCTCGCCTTACTCTGTCCGCTTACTGGTAACAGATAGCGATAAAAGCGGTCAAGTGGCAGGTCGTTTATACTTTGTAAGTACGCTTGGCAGCGCTCTGGGTACTATCATTACCTCGTTTTACTTTGTGCTCGCGTTTGATGTAAATACAATTATTAGCGCCTTTGCTTTAACACTTGGGTCACTGGGTTTAGTCGCGATTGTTATTAATACCTTGGCTAACAATAAGGAGCTTGCTCATGCTTAAATATTTGCTACTGCCGTTAATTGTATTTTCAGGTTTTGCGTTTAGTAATGTTATTCATGAAGAACGCTCGCTTTATCGCAATATTATTGTTGAAGAAACGAGAGACTTACGTTGCCTTAAATTTAATACTAAAAGTAGCCAAACAAGCCAAAGTTGCATGTATAAAAGCAATCCCGACAAACTTGTTTTTAATTACACAAAATTGACTTTTGCTAGTTTATTAGTAGCCGACAACCCTAAAAATGTACTTATTATAGGGTTAGGTGGCGGTACGCTTTCTAACGTTATTCATGAGCTATACCCCACTGCAAAAATTCATAATGTTGAAATAGATCCTGCAGTAACTAAAGTTGCACGCGATTACTTTAACTTTATAGAAAACGACTTAGTGACATCAAGCGTGCAAGATGGCCGCATTTTTATAAAGCGCGCCGCAATTAAAAAACAAAAGTACGATTGGATTATTTTAGATGCATTTAACGGCGACTACATTCCGGAGCACTTACTTACTAAAGAGTTTTTTGAAGAAGTACAAAGCGTATTAGGCGATGGCGGTGTTATTGCCGCAAATACGTTTTCAAGTAGTAAACTTTATGAGCATGAGTCGGCAACTTACCACGCTGTATTTGGCGACTTTATAAATGTAAGCCGCGAAAATCGTAGTAACCGTATTATTTTAGCAGGACTTAAATCAACCCCAAGCGAGACGCAAATTAACACGCGTGTAAATGCTCTCGCCCCTAAATTAGTAAAATACGGTATAGACATAAAAGCGATTAGCCAATTTATGCACTTTACTAAAAACGGCCAAGATTGGCCTGCTGATACAAAAGTACTTACCGATCAATACTCCCCCGCTAATTTACTTAACTTTTAAAACCTCTCTAAACCTCTCCATTTTTACAGGTGAGGTTTAGCAAATATTTTGCCACTTCCCTCACTTACATACATTTACTTAGCAAGCTAAGTAATGATAAAATAGTTAGCTTGCTAACTATGTTGGGATGGCTATGCCTACACAAAAACCTTTTCACGAGACGCTCGATTTAACAGTTATCGGTAATATGGGCCGAGTTCATCGCTTATGCCGCGAAGCAGTAACCATTGCTGTTGAGCCTTTGGGGCTTACTCAGTCGCGCTGGACTGCACTAATGCATATAAATATGCGTGGTGAGGGACTAACACAACTTGAACTTGCTAATAGCTTAGGGATAGAAATGCCTTCACTGACTCGTACCCTTAAGCAATTAGAGGAGCAATCGTTAATCGTTCGCCGTGTAGACAAACATGATAAGCGCAGTAAAAGACTCTATTTTACTGAGCAAAGTGATGCCATTTTACATTCATTGCAAGAGACCATTTCCGATATAAAAAATCAGTTATACAGCGGTTTATCTGTTGAGCAGCTCGATGCGATTGCATTTGGTTTGATCAAAATAGAGCAAAACGCCCTTAAATGTATTCAAGTTAATAAGTAAGGCTAAAAATGACACCGGATCAAAAGTTTGCACGCTATGTAAGGTTCTCTCTCATAGGGTTTATCTTAGTATTTATTTACTATTTAGTGGCCGATATGGTTTTGCCTGTGACACCACAGGCACGTGTATACCACCCTGTTGTGCAAATATCACCGCAAATTAGTGGCCGAGTCACTAGTGTGCAAGTTAATAATAACCAATCAGTTAAAGCGGGCGATATATTATTTAGTATCGATGAAGGCCCATATAATTTAGCCAAAGAGCAAGCTCAACTCGCGCTTGATGATGCCAAATTACAAAATAAGCGTCTTGATACCAATGTTAAAGCCCTTGAGGCACAAATAAGTGCTGCAAATGCTAAACAGCATGAGCAAAAACTATTAAAAAGCAGAGGCGAAAAACTCTATACTCAAAAATCTATATCTGAGCAAGAACTTGAAAGCATTCGTGCTAATTTTGAAGCCAGTAAAGCAAATGTTGCAGCCCTAGAAGCGCAGTTAGCTGAAGCGGTTTTAGCTAGAGGTGACTCAGGTAATAAAAATTTAGCTATGCGCCACGCTGCTAATCAGTTAGCGCAGGCTGAACTAAATTTATCCTACACGCAAGTGCGCGCATTAAGTGACGGCGTAGTTGCTAACTTACAACTATTAGACGGCGCGTACGCAGTTGCAGGTAGCCCGTTATTAGCTATTGTCGCTAAAAAAGCCGATTTAGTTGCCGACTTTAGAGAAAAGTCACTCTCAAATATGAAGCAAGGCACTCAAGCGCGCGTCGTATTTGATAGCCGCCCAGGTGAAGTTTACGACGCAATACTTGAAACGTTTGAAGCTGGTGTTAGCAGTGGTCAACTTAGTGCAAATGGTTTACTAAGTACAACAGAAACCAGCAATCGTTGGGTACGCGATGCACAGCGTCAACGCATTCATTTAAAGCTCGTAAATCATCAAGACTTAATAGCAAACATGCCAAGCGGGTCACGTGCAACAGTACAATTATTACCCGAATCAACAATTGGGCAATGGTTTGGCTCTGTACAAATTAGGTTTATTAGCTGGTTACACTACATTTATTAATGGAGACTTTATGACTCAAATTGTTAGCCAAGGGCCACAATTAGACTCTAATGGCCTTCGCCAAGCACTACGCATTGCAGGTGGATGTACCCTTGGATTTACTATTAGTAAATTAATGAACTGGCCTAATGGTATATTTTTTACCGTTTATCCTATGTTGATATTGGGCATGGTACCTACATTAAGTCGTGGGCTAATAAATCAATTTATAGCATCTGCTGCGTTTAGTGCTTTTATCGTGTTGATTATGCAAGGGCTGTTTTCTCACCTGCCCGTTGTTATGACCTTATTGGTGTTTGGTGTTTTCTGCTTTTTATTTCATCAAATGAGCAGCGGCAGCGCCTTTTTATTTGGCGCTTTAGGCGTTGTTAGCCTGTCGATACAGCTACATTTTTCAAGCTACGTTGGCCAAGGCAGCAGCATCTACCCGCTCATTTTAAGTAATGGTCTAGCCATTTTTTTGACCGTTGTTATTGGAGTATTAATGCATGGCCTATTTCCTGATGTAACCGCACGGCCCGGGCGAGTAATGCCAGCTAAAGCAAAAGAAAGTATTCGCCATGAGGTATTGTTATGCGCAACCGTGGCTACGCTCTCTTTTGTGGTTTTTCAGGTTCTTGATTTACAAGACTCAATATCTGCGCAAGCAGCTTCTGTACTCATTTTATTTTCATTGTGCTGGAAAGCCGCGGGTATGGCTGGTTGGCAACGGGCAATAGGAACACTTATAGGATGCAATGCAGCGCTACTATCGCAACTATTTTTGTATAGTCACTCTGATTTTTTACTTTTTCCGATGGCTATTTTATGGATACTTTCGTTTATTTTTGCGCGTTTTCACATTTTAGGCGGAGGCATACCTGGTATTGGTTTTGGTGTGCTGACTACATTTGGTATTTTATTTGGGAACTCACTCGGGCCAGGACAAGACTTAATTTATAGTGCGCTGTATCGGTTTAGTTCAGTATCGGTGGCTATAATATTAAGTCTGTGCGCCGTATATGTTATGCATCATATACTTAATCGGTTTAGTGTAACTCGCCATCATACTTTTGATTAGGTAAATCTTGTTTTGTAAAGCTAAAGGCTGCAATTGCAGCCTTTTTTATAAGCTTAGTTAAACTATTTTAATGATATAAATAAACTATAATTTTGTTTTAAATACTCACCAACGGCTCTTTGTACACAATAAAGCTTTTAGTCTTTCCTGGTGATCATAAGCGTTAACACACCCGCTATAATCCCCCAAAAAGCAGACCCCACTGAGAGCAATGTTAAGTTAGATGCAGTTACTAAAAAAGTGACTATTGCGGCCTCAGTATATTCAGTACTACTAAGAGCTTGCTGCAAACTATTAGCAATGGTGCCAAATAGCGCAATGCCCGCCAAAGCTAAAATCAGCGCCTGGGGTAAACTTGCTACCAAGCCAACTAAAGTAGCCGCGCACAGCGCCATTAAAATATAAAATACGCCAGCCGCTATACTCGCCCAATAACGTTTATCATGGTTTTTATCCGCTTCATTACTCATACAAATAGCAGCAGTAATGGCGGCTAAATTAATAGAGTAGGCTCCAAATGGGGCCGTAAGCATATTTACAAAACCAGTTACATTAAGAGACGCAGATATAGGTGCTTTATATTTGTGCGCCTTTAAAACAGCAATGCCCGGTAAATTTTGCGAGGTCATGGTAACTATGTAAAGTGGTAAACCTATGCTAATGCATGCTTGTAAGTTAAAAACGGGTTCAATATAAGCAAATTCGCTCATTTTCCAGTGCAGTGCGCTGGTATCAATATGACCCATTTGCCAAGCGAGTAATACTCCTATAATAAGCACACTTAACATAGCAAAACGGGCAAAAAAGCGTTTACCAATAAAGTACATAACGACCATTAAGCCAATTACTAAAGGCATGTCATTCATAAAATTAAACACGTCGATACCAAAGGTAACAAGCACGCCGGCCAACATGGCGCATGCAAGCTCACTTGGAATACGGTTCATTATTTTTTCAAACCAGCCCGTCACCCCCGACAAAAAAACGAGCAATGCACTGAGCATAAACGCGCCAATAGCCTCGTTTAAGTTATACCCTTGGGCACTTGAAATAAGTAATGCAGCTCCCGTGGTAGACCACGCAATTAAAACAGGTACTTTGTAATAGTACGATAAGCCAATTGACGTTATACCCATCACTAAACCGAGCATTAAAATCCAACTAGCTACTAAATCGGGCGTGCCACCAAGGGTTATCACTACCTGATAAATCAATGCAATAGAACTCGAAAAACCAATAATTACAGCCACAAGCCCTGCTGTAATTCGGTTAAGTAACTGATCAGACACTTTCATAAATCCCTCGTAATGCCATTTATGCAGCACTCAACATACGTGCCCGATAATTACATTGCAATTAGCGATTAGTTTACAAAGAGTGAAAAAAATTCACTTTTTATTTTTCATTGTAATTAACGTCAAAAAGCCACTTTTAACCATTGTATTTAACTAAACAAACAAGTACCCACAAACGCGCCAAACCCCGCATAAACCCTGCAAAAAACCAATACCAAAAAGAGTGAAAAACATACCAAAAATAAATATCCTTATAGTTTATAAGGGATTATGGAATTCAGAATTAATTCTTTTCGGTTACATTTATTATCTTGATCTAATCCATTTAATAATATAAAAAGTAACAAATAGTTAACCAAAAACACTAAAAGAGAAACAAATGAAGAGATCTGTCGTCTTACTAATTGCTATACCATTATCGGCATTTGCAGTTTATGGGCTATTTTTTAATGCAGATGAAACAGGCGAACCTATCGCGCCTGTTGCTATAGATTTTGTTCCTATTGATTTACAAAAAACACGCAATACACATCCCCCTGCACCTATTGATATGAGTAAAGATCCAATTACCGTTAAATCCATTGTTGCCCCAGACAACAGTTTACCGTTTGAAGAATTTGATGCCGTAAACCGCCTATCCGACAAAGCTAAGCAAGTGCTCATAAACGCAAAAGTTTTACCTACCGACTTGCATAACGAAGCCTACATTGAGTTTGATTTAAATTCTTTGCAGGCGTTAGAAACTGGCGAAAACTTTGATTTAGCTATTCCGCAAACAGCCGAAACATTCACCGCAGAGGTGACTAATGTTGTTGAGTCTGAAAATGGCGACAAGAGCATATTTGGCAAAATAGTAGGTGTTGATGGCCGCATGCATAATACCGTTTTAACGGTAGGTAAAGATGCCGTATATGGCCAATTTACTGCGCCCTCTGGCAATTATGTATTCGAAAGTAAAGGTAAGTACGGATGGATTGCAGCAAAACGCGATTTATATAAAAGCCACATAGAGCATGAAGTAACCGCACCAAAACCCAAATCAGATAAAAGCATCGATATATTTGCACCAAAAATTGATGGCTAACCAAAAAATATAAAAAACTAAAGCCGTACTATAAGGCAGCTTTAGTGTGTCTGCTTTTTATGAGCTCAACCAAGTTAAAAACAAGTTCCAACCACAACAAGAGTAAGGAAATACAATAATGAAAAAAGTAATCACAACAACCGCATTGGCTGCGGCATTATGTGCAGCAAGTGTTGCACAAGCAGAAACCATCGATATCGGTATTTTATATACCGACCAATCAGCTGCTGCAACTAGCAATATTGACACTAAAATAAATCAACTAATTGCTTTTAGTAATCAGGTATATAGCCAAAATGGCGTTGATATAACACTACGCTTAGCTGGCAAACAAAACTTAGGTGACTACGCAGTAACGCCGTCTGAGGATTGGTTAGATTCGGTTACAAATAGCAGCTACGTAGATGGTTTACGCAGCGATTGGAAAGCCGACATGATTGCCGTATTAGGTACTGGCCAAAGTGCTGGCAATGGGCTTATTTCATGTGGTTTAGCATGGGTTGGTCAAGGTACTAATGGCAACCTATACAGCTCTATGAGCAGCCGTATGTACTCAATCACTGCAATTGACTGTGGTGCAACTACATTCGTACACGAACTTGGTCATAACCAAGGTTTAGCGCATTCACGCAAACAAGGTGACACGTCAGGCGGTGTATATGTAGATGGCATGGGTCATGGCGTACAAAATGAGTTTGCAAGTATTATGGCTTACCCGCACGTTTACGGTAGCGCAACTCAGTACGATTACTTCTCTAACCCTGGCTGGAGCGTAAACGGTATTGCATTTGGTATTACAAACCAAGCGCATGCAATTCGCACGGTTACTGCTACAAAAACAAGTATTGCTAACTTTAAATAAGCTGCCCAATAAAAAAGTGGGCTAAAATAGCCCACTTTAAAGTGTTAACATGTTCTTCCCTGCAGAGCGCTTACGCGCTCTTTTAGATTAAACTAATGCACAACCACTTTTTGCTTAATTGCTGGCATTAACGATTTTCCATTGCCATCTACTTTGTTTAACAATTTAAGTCCCATCACTTTTGCAAGTACTGGGTAAATATCAAGGTTATTTACTTCTTTAAGGCTTACACCTTGTTTAAATGCAGGGCCTACAGCAATAAATGATGCTGCCATATCTTCTGTATATGCATAACCGTGAGTCCCTAAATAGGTTGGTTTTTTACCATTGGTAAATACCGCTGGCGCTGTAGTTTGCACCACAATATCGCCGACGCGAGTGCCTTTATTATAATGGTACGCTGCTAATTGCTCGTCTGTTAATACTATATAACGACCGTTTGACGCATCTCGTAAACGTGCTTTATAACCTTCAATATCAGCGTTTTTAGCATCAGGCTGAGTATATATAAGTAAACGTGGGCCCGTATTTTTAACTAAAAAGTTTTCATCTTTAGGTAGTGTGGTTACATCAATGCTTTTATCTGGATCTATACTCGTCATACCGTGATCCGAGACAATAACTAAGTTTACCTCTTGCTCTAATTTACTTAAGCGAGTTTGTAATTGCCCCATTAATTCATCAAGCTGTTTAACTGCATCACGCGTTTGTGGTGCGTCTGGCCCAAATTCATGGCCCATGCTATCAACTAGCGAAAAGTAACTCGCAATAAAACGTGGGCGCTGTGCTTTTGGTAAACTTAACCACTGAATAATTTGATCAACACGGCTCTGGTAATCGCTGTATTTAGAATAGTGATAAAAGTAATCTGGTGTCATGCCGTTAAATAGTGCATCTGACTCAGGCCAAAAATATGTAGCCGATTTAAGTCCCTGCATTTTTGCTAAATTCCAAAGCGGAATACCCTTTACCCATGTGCTATCGCCCAATGCTTTGCCCATGCTGTAACAATCGTTTTTACGCGCTTTATCACAAAAGCTATTATCAACAATGCCATGGTTTACTGGCAGTAAGCCCGTAATAATAGAAATATGATTAGGAAACGTTTTAGTCGGATAAACAGGTATTAGTTTTTGTGCGCGAACACCGCGCTCAGCCATTGCTTTTAAATTTGGCGCGCCGTGTTTTTCAATATAATCCCAACGCAGGCCATCGATTGATACAAGCACCACAGTTTGCTCTTTTGCAGCAAACGCGCTGTTCATTCCTAATATTAGGCAAATTGATACTGCCTTTAAAATCCACTGTTTCATTATAAACACCTATAAATGCACAACAATTACTCAAAAAATTATTTTAAAGCAAGTTGTTACTTTATGATACAAACTGATAGATTAAACCCTGTATATTAAAGACAAATGACTATGTGCTAAAAACTATGCCAGTCATCAATTGTAAAAAGGACAAGTTTAAAGATGACCATAGATTTTAGTAAAAAAATAACGCCAGCACGAATGTACCGCACCACAGCAAACTTACAAATGGCGCTAGAAAGCGACCGAGGACGAATAATAAATAGTGCCGCTATTCGTCGTTTACAGCAAAAAACACAAGTGTTTCCGCTTGAGCGCAACGCTGCGGTACGGTCTCGTCTTACCCATTCGCTTGAAGTTCAACAAGTTGGTCGTTTTATAGTGCAACGTATTTTTGCTAATTTAAGTTACGAGCAACAAAAAGATCACGGCTTAACCGACCTAGAACGCCCCCTAGAAAGCTTAGTAGAAATGGCCTGCCTAATGCACGACATAGGCAACCCGCCATTTGGACATTTTGGCGAAGCGGCTATTAACCACTGGTTTAATAATAACCTAGCAAGTGTAACACCCGAGCGCTGTAAAGAGCCAAACACCGGTATAGGTGTTGTTTTTAAACACCTTGCACTTGATATTTGTAACTTTGAAGGCAACGCTCAAGGCATACGTATAATTCATTCTTTGCAAACGCTTAATTTAACTTATAGCCAAAGCGCCGGTATTTTAAAATACACTCGCCCTGCTGGGCTTGATGTAAAAGACATTCCGCAAAATAAAAACTACTTAATGAAAAAAGTAGGTTACTACTACAGCGAAAAAAACTTTGTTGAGGCACTACAAAAAGAGCTTACTATTGAGCCTTACTGCCGCCATCCCGCAAGTTATATAATGGAAGCCGCTGACGATATTTCTTATTGCCTAGCCGACATAGAAGACGCCGTAGCGAAAGACATAATAAGCACCGAGCTACTGTGCGAAAAACTTAAAAGTAGTTACAAAAAAGTATTAATAAATCTGTTAATCGACGACGCTCAACATCAAAATTTTGTAGACAAAGCCGTAGACTACGCACTAGAGCGTGCACAAGCACAACCGTATAATTTTAATAGTGAATTTTTTATATACCTGCGAGTTGCATTGCTACATCCGCTAGTAAACCACGCCGCAAAACGCTTTATTGAAAACATAGAACCTATTTATCATGGCGACTTTAACCAAGCGCTTTTAGAAGATAGAAGCCACTTGCATGCAGTAACTAAAACACTAAAGCAAGTAGCGCTTGAACATGTATTTTCAAACAAAGAAGTCGAAAAACTAGAGCTGCGAGGGTATCGTATAATTAACGGCTTACTTGACTGTTACAAACCATTACTATTATTAAATAGCGATAACTTTAAACGCGCACTTAATGGCGATTCACGTTTATTAATAGAGTCGCGACTTGTTAAAAAGCTCTCTAAAAAGCACTTAAATAGTTACCAACACGCAATTGATGCGATGCAAGAAGAGCCTGATCATTTTGCGGCATACGAGTTTTATTATCGCTGTAGATTAATCCAAGATTATATAAGCGGTATGACCGACCAATTTGCTTACGATGAATATCGCAGTTTGATGGTCATTGATTAGTTGTACTTAAGTTAACTTGCTCTAGATAATTTTCAATTTTGCGCTTAAAATCAAACTATTAATATTTAAGCGCGCATAACTTTATGATATCAAAACTAATTAGATTTACCCTTTGCTTTGCCTTATTTTATAGTGCGCAAAGTGCTGCATACAACGAAGCTATGTGCATTTTAATTAAACAAGAAATGCAGCAAAATAGTAATAACAAAGCGAGTCAAAAATATCGTAAAGCAGCGCGTGATTACAAAAACAACTGTAATAAGCCAAAAGAAATTCAAGCACAACCCAAGCCACAAATAATAAAGCCTGAGCCAGCTATTATTACTCAGCCACAACCTAAAATTGTTGAATCTGCCCCTGTAATTAAACCTACTGAAGAAGCTGTTAAAGAGAGCATCAACGAGCAAACGCTTAATTTAACTGATGATCAAAAACAACAGATTAACGATCAGCTAAATACCAATAGTAACGAAATAGTAATTGATGCAGAGCCAACAAAAACAGCACCCGAGCAAGTAGTTACAGAGCAAAAAAACGAAGCAGCAATAGAACAAATAAAACCGGCGACACCAGAGCAAAGCGTTATAGCTGCGCCTATAAAGGCTACGCCTGAAAAGCCTAAGTCTGTAAAACTAGCTCCAGTGTTAACTAAACCAACGCCAGTAATTGTGCCGCAACCTGTAGCGCAGAGCCCAAGCTCGTTACTTTTACCCACTTTAATACTTGTTATAGTAATACTTATTGGCGCTATGGTAGTCGTGCGCCTGCGCCGTGCAAAACAAAGTAAAACGATGGCAGAACCGAGTATAGCGGCTCCACCTGAAGTTAAATCAGAAAAAATTGCTACGCTAGCGGAACCTGAAACTAAAACAACAAAGCCTGTACAGACAAAAGAGCCAGAGATTGAGCCTGTCGTCATCAACGAAGTAACTCAAAATAATAAATCGGTTGAGAGCAGCGTAGCGACAAATGAAGAGCCTGTAGAGCCTACTAACACAGTACAAAATGCTGATGTAAAAAATACAACAACGCCGATTTCAGATGGGCAGAACAACGTAGTTACTCCATCGCAAGTAAGCGAAACTGAGCTGGCACAAATGGAGCAAGCAGATACTTTAGAGCAAACAAGTACGGCTACGTTTAACGAAGTAAAACAAAAATCTGAGCCTAATACCGCCGAGTTTGAAGCCGCCGCTAAAACAACCTTAGAACGCATTAAAAATGCCAGCAGCTTTAATGAGCCAGAGGTACGCGACTTTGACCCAGATGCAAAGCCAATAAAAAAACAACGTAAGCAATATACAGCGCAAGTAACGGAACCTGCGCCAATAGAAGCCGAACATAACACTATAGAGCCGGTTATTAATACTCCTGAGCCAGTAACAGCGAGTGAGCCGGTTATAGATTTACACGCGCCAGAGCAAATATCTGACGCTCAATCGACTATGTATACAACTGAGCAAGACTTTAAAGAACCAGAAGTGCGTACATTTAACCCAGATGCACCATTACCTGGTGAAAAGCCTATGCCTAAAAAAGAAGACGTAATACCTGAGCAAGCCCAAACAACATCACAAGTTGATGAGCCAGTAAGTGAGCCTAAAAAAGCAGACAGTAACAATCCATTTGCTAACTTATCGTTAGACTCAAGCTGGGATCCTGACTCAACTGAAAAGCCAAAAATAGAAGAGAAAAAACGCGCCCCTAAATCGCAAGCATTAATAGATGCAGAAGAACGCGCTAAAAATATGCAAACCAAAGAGTAAATTTACTGTAGCGCCTTACAAAGTGAGGCGCTGTTTTAGTAACCAAATAATTAACTGCTTTTTCACCCCATATTACTTACACTTTTGTTCTATCCTCAAATGCGCTTTAGTGATTAGAAGCTTTGCTCCTCGCGCGAGCAAGCTCAGCGCATAGCGTAAAATTTCAGCTTGAGAGTCTTTAGTAAGCCTACAACTTGTTGACGCGACGGGTGCAGAGCATATATTTAACTGGTGGTATTTTTAGGCTGGAGTTTACGGCTACGTTATCCGTAGCCTTGAATTAAAGTAACTTGGTCAACATGCCCTAATTAAAAGTCCTAGTTAACAGCCCTAGCGGTACGTTTATTTTTAAGCTTTAACCCGCCAATTAATAGCAGTGGCCCTATAAACATAGCAAGGCCATACACGCCGCCGGTAACTGCATATTCGGGTTTATTCAAAAAGCTAATAGCAATTAATATGGCAAGCGATGCATTTTGAATCCCGACCTCAATAGAAAGCGTCAGCGAATCAGTTAAATTTAATTTTGAACACTTAGCAATTAGCCAACCAACAACCATTGAACCAATATTAAGCGCTATGCACGCCCAAAATACATCGTTAAATGAGCTAACTAATAAATCGCGCTCTTTTATTACTAATGCGGCAATCATCATAAGCATAAAAAACAACGAGAAGCGTCTAAAAAACGGCTCTGTCTTAATGGCAAAATCACTTTTAAAGTGACGTAACCAAATGCCTATAGCAACTGGCACTAAGGTAATAAAAAATAATCCAAGCGATGTTGTTAAAATAGAAAAGCTAGCATCGTCTGCTGGGGCAAACTGACTCATAGCAAAGCCAATAATAAACGGTGTGGTCACTATACTAATTGCGGTAGAGGCAGCAGTTAAACTTACCGAAAGCGCTAAATTAGCTTTAGCAAGCTGGCTTACTACATTTGACATAGTACCGCCTGGGCAGGCAGCTAATATCATTAAACCAATAGCTATAGGCGTTGGTAGGTTAAGTAAATAACACAGCCCTAATGCTAATAAAGGCATTGCTACAAGTTGGCCCATTAAACCCATAACAATGGCAAGCGGGCTTTTAAATAGACGAGTAAAATCGGTTGTTGTGAGCCCAAGACCCATACCAAACATAATAAGTGCAAGAGCGAGCGGAAGTATTACTTCGGTTAATATAGATGCATTCAAGTTAGACAGCCTCGTTTATTATTGTTATTAATTGCAGTATTAGTTTTTAACTGTAACGCCCCTTTACAATAAACCCTAATGCTAGAAGCGTTACTTATTTAAAATAGTAGCAATGCGTTTATCCAGTTCTGGAAGTACATCTTGTTCAAACCATGGGTTCTTTTTAAGCCATATATTATTGCGCGGGCTGGGGTGAGGAAGCACTAAATAGTTTGGCCAATACTCACGCCACGATTTTACTAACTCCGTAAGCGGCATTTTTTTAGTCTCTGGTAAATGATACGCCTGCGCGTATTTACCTAATACTATTGTCAGCTCAATATTTGGTAGTGCAGCCAATAATTGCTCGCGCCATGCTGGGGCGCATTCTTTTCTAGGTGGTAAATCACCCGACTTACCCCTACCCGGATAGCAAAAGCCCATAGGTAAAATGGCTATATTATTAGCATCGTAAAATTCATCACGTGTTAGTCCAAGCCATTCTCGCAGGCGATTCCCACTTGCATCGTTAAACGGCACGCCTGTTTCGTGAACTTTTACCCCAGGTGCTTGGCCTGCAATTAAAATACGTGCATTTGGGTTAAATTGTATTACAGGTCGAGCCCCTAAAGGTAAATGAGGTTCACAGATCACGCATTTACTAACATGGTCTATTAATTGGCGATTACTCATGTTTATTTGGCCTTAAATGCTTAATATTTATCCTAAATGGCCATTTAGGGTAAATGAGTTGGTAAAAAATCGGTTTATTTTATCTGAAACGGCGATTAGTTAGTAAAATCGTGATCTTTAAACTCATTCACGCTACAGGCCTTATAAAACCTATTGTTTTTCTGCCCATACGGCAAATTCATTGCCGCTAGGCTCTGCAAAATGAAACCGGCAACCACCCGGAAATTCAAAAATAGGTTTTAATATTGTGCCACCATGGAGTTGTACTTTTTTATACGTGGCGTGAATGTCGTTACTATAAAAAACCAATAGCGCAGCACCGTTTTGAGTAAGCGATTTAAGCGGTGCATTAAAAAAACCTCCATCAAGCCCTTGGCCACTAAATGCCGTGTATTCTGGGCCGTAGTCAGTAAACTGCCAATTAAATACACAACTAAAAAAAGCTTTAGTTGCAGGTAAATCGCATGCAGGAAACTCAACGTAATTTAGTTTTTCGTGATCGCTCATCGTTATTTCACTCTTTATTTTTAGTCAGTTTATTAACCTTAAGCTTTACATACAGCCTGTGCAATATCATTAAACAATAACAGATCAGTATTTTACTAAGTAAGTAAGCATAACTTACTTAAAAGTTAAATATCACAAATGAGAATAGCTATCTTTTGTATTTGTAACATATATAATAGCGCCTTTGTTTTATCCTCCGCTTTAAATAAAGGGATTAATTAACTATGCAAGCACCTTTGCACAGTGCGCCATACGATAAGGTTAACGTAATTGCGCTTATAGTAAAAAGCGTAAGCTGTTATCGAGCTTTGGTATTTTTACGTTTTTTTATTGCCATAATTGGTGGCTATGCCTTTACCTCTGCAAGTACTGCGTTATTAAGTTTTGTATTGCCAATAGCTAAGCAAGACGCTGTATTGTTTAGTGTTTCAATTAGCATTTTAATTTATGCCGTAGTATTTATTTATGCCTTTAGCGTTAAATCATTAAAAACAGTGTGGATCAGTATTTTACTAAGTATGGGTGTGTTCATTGCGTTGCTTGGGTTACTGAAGGGTTGGGTATGAAAGACAGTTTTTTCAGATCGATGACTTGGTTACACACTTGGGTAGGGTTACTCGTTTGCTGGTTATTATATTTAATATTTTTTGCAGGAACTCTTAGCTTTTTTAGAGACGAAATAACGTTGTGGAATCAACCAGCCATTCATAATGTGCAGGCCCAAACACAGCGTATAGAAGCGCAAAAACAACAAATAATTACCGGATTTGATTACTTAGCTAATCATGGAGCTAACTCATCAAGCTGGCGTATTACATTACCCGAGCCACGCATTCCTTATTTAATTTATGGTTATGCAAAGCCAAAAGAGCCAGGCCAGCGCCGCAGCCAGTTTAAAAACACACAGTTAAACCCTAATACCATGAAAGAGCTTGAGCCCTTTGTAGATACTAAAGGCGGTAACTTTTTTTATCGGTTGCATTATGATTTACATTATATGGATGCAATAACAGCACGCTGGATTGTATGCTTTGCTAGCTTTTTTATGCTGATTGCTATTATATCGGGCGTGGTTATTCATAAGCGTATTTTTAAAGATATGTTTAGCTTTAGGCGTAACAAAGGTAGCCGTACATGGTTAGATGCCCATAATTTAAGCTCAGTGCTTGCCCTGCCTTTTCATTTAATGATTACTTACACAGGCATGATTACGCTCATATTTATGTTGTTTCCCTACCCTGCAAAAGTAACTTACGATAACGGCATGCGTGGCTTTTTTAACGATGTAACCCCTCGCAACACCATGACCGATAAAGCCCAAGGCGAATCACCAATAGTGCCGATTCAAAGGGTTTTAGATCAGGTTTATACTAAGTGGCCTCATGCAGATATTACTCGCGTACAAGTTAACCAACCAAATATGGCAGCTTCAACAATTACCGTATTGGTAAGCGCAGGTAAAACACTACGTGACCAAGCACCACGCTTAATATTTAGTGGTGCTACAGGGCAAATGGTCGCTAAAACTGATGACGAGCTAACTAGTAGCAAAGCGCTTTACGAGTCGCTTAATTCAATGCATACGGGGCGTTTAGCTACGTGGTTGTTACGCTGGTTATATGTCTTAGGCGGTATTGCAGGCTGTGTAATGATTGGCTCTGGCTGTATTATGTGGGCTAAACGAATTCGCGAGCGAACTAAAAACAACGTTAAACCTTCGTTTGGTTTAAAACTAGTTGAAGGGTTAAACCTAGCCACTATTATGGGGCTTCCACTGGCAACGTGTGCATTTTTTATCGCTAACAGACTACTTAGCCCAACGGTCGCAGAGCGCGCCGATAAAGAAATACTCGCGTTCTTTTTAACATGGCTGGCCGTGGCTGTTATTGCCCTTTTAAAACGAGATAGGCTGCAATGGCGAGTTATGGCAGCTATAAATGCTGCTGCATGTTTTAGCGTACCGGTTATTAATGCACTTACAACTAACGGCAATATAGTTAGCTATTTGATGCACAAACAGTGGGCATTATTTACTTTTGATGCACTATTTTTACTGTTTAGTATATTGTTTTTTATACAAACCGAAAAATTACGTACTGCTAAAAACAACTCAAAAATAATCACCCCTAGCCAATCTAATAATCTTAAAAGACAAAAATCATGATTGATTTACTAGGTTTTAGCCTATGTTTGCTCAGTTTTAACTGTTTTGCGCTAGCTAAGTTTAATCACTTTAAGGACGTATTTAACAAACGTCCTACAGAATCCCAACGTAAAAAGCTGTTGCTAGCTGCTTGGATCAGTATTTTACTAAGCTTAGTACTTTGTATAGTTACTCAAGGTGGATATGGAGCATTACTATTTTGCGGCTTTATGAGCCTAAGTATCTTAATTATAATGGTTTTTTATAATTTTTTAGTAGGCTACGTAAAATGGTTTAGTGTTTTAAATGGCGTATTAGTTGTACTAAGTGGGCTATTTTTAGCGTTAAACTAGCCTTAGTTAGTAAAAACGTGATCCGTTACTTTCTCATAGATTAGGGCGTGTTGATCTTTGGTGGGTGAATTTGCAGCAGACTGTTTGGTATTTAGGCAAGGCAGAGCCTATGTAGTGTGGTTATTCCCCATAAATAGGCGATAACGCAGCATAAATACCAAACATGCGCTGCCCTTTGGGTTCTTTCTAGGGACGATTAACTCTTTGTTGCTCGGTTTTTACTTAGCCCACTAGGTTACAAACCTCGCGCCGCGATTTAATCGCCCCTAGATTGAACAGATTTCAATCCACAAAGATCAACACGCCCTAGGCAAAAAAAATGGCAAGCTATATAGCTTGCCAACAATAGGGGATATTCAGTGTTTCCAATACTTGCTGTCTCACGGCAAGTGCACACAATATAGCCATAATATATGTAAGTTACTTTACAGTTAAATTACTATTTTATTACTACTTTAAAAACGTATATAACTAACTGTAAACCCCCTTTACATAGTCTCTTGGTTTACCCAAATTATTTCATCGGTAGCAAAGCCCAACTCTTTAGCTTTAGTTAAAAAGTGTTCTTTAAGCTCTTTGCTAACCGTTGGTGTACGCGACAAAAACCACAAGTAATCTTTGTTGTAACTGGTTATAAATGCATATTGGTAATCGGGTTGGTCAAGTTCAAAAATCACGTAAGCACCATAAAATGGACCAAAAAATGAGACTTTAAAATGCCCTGTGTCGGTGCCCTCAACGAACTTGGCTAATCCTTCGGCGTCATCCCATTTTTTATCATCCGTTAAATACCCTTTGTTAAGGACCTTTACCGTGCCATCGTCGTTAATTGAATACGTAGCGGTAACTTGCTCCATACCTTCTTCGAATGAGTGATTAAGACGCGCTATTTCAAACCATTTGCCTTTATATTTTTGTATATCAAAGTTTTTAACGGGTGTTATTCCCTCAGGAGGGCTGGTGCAAGCACTAAGAAAAAACAACCCTGTAATAAGTAAACCGTATTTAATAGCCTTCATGTAAGCTCCTTTTCGATTATGTAATTTATGCTATTTCATAAGAATAAAATTTGCTATAGGATCATATTAATTCTAAAGCAATAAAAATGACCATAGCATGAAAATTTGGGTAGATGCAGACGCGTGTCCTGTTGTTATAAAAGAAATACTTTTTAGAGCTGCAGAGCGTATGAAAATCGAGACTATTTTAGTGGCCAATCACGCAATGCGTATTCCGCCCTCAAAATATATAAGCCGCGTTCAAGTATCGTCAGGGTTTGATGTAGCCGACGACGAAATAGTAAAACGTATTGAAAAAGGCGATTTAGTTATTACGGGCGATATTCCGCTAGCAAGTGAAGTAATTGATAACGGCGGGCAAGCGCTCAATCCGCGTGGCGAGCTTTATACCACCGAGAATATCCGTTCAATACTTAACGTGCGCGACTTTATGGATACCATGCGCTCAAGTGGCGTAGAAATGAGTGGTGGGCCGCCTCCACTTAGTCAAACTGATCGCCAAAACTTTGCAAATAACCTCGACCGTATTTTAGCGCAAAACAAGGCTAACTAACTTGAACACACAATTAGTTGGCTTAGGTGATACGCAATTTAGCGTGGCGGTATACGTAGCAAAAGCGCCGCCAATGCCTTTTTTTGAAACACTTGAATGCCTTGAGCCTGTTATAAATGAGCAAATAAATACCATAAACCAGCACTGTGGTAATGGTTGGCGCAAAGTGTTTAACGTATACGCCAAAGTGCTATTTTCCCTACCAAGTGAGCATTACTCATTTGCTAAACAAGCCCCTACTTGGCAGCATTATCGTGATGAGTTTTTACTACAAAAAAGTAGTAAAACCGCCCTGATATTTAGCGTACCTAACACTACTATTACTTGCGCAGATAAAGCTACTAGCAATAAAAACCAGTTACACATAATTCCAGGGCGTACGCACGCTAAAAACTTATTACAACAAGGTCAGTTACATGCACAGTTTGATTGGCTTGACGACGAGTTTGCAATAGACGCTACCAACAACATTATTGTGTGCCCATATTTTGATTACAGGCAACTAAGTAATATAAAAATAGCGAGATTAAGCGAGCTAGTCGCGCAACTAAAAGTCACTAAATAACACATTATAGGGAACGACCATGGCCGGAATTTTAGAGTTAAACGAATTATTAAAATCAATGCAGCCAGCGCTTAAGCAAGGCGAGTATATTTTTTGTTGCTTAGCAGGAAAATTGGCCGATTATGTTCATTTAGAGCCACTTGCCACTTATGTTGAAGAAGAAGGGCTAACCCTTATTTTAAAAGCTGAAACCGCCGATAAAGCAGGTATTACTTACGAGGGTAAATATAATTTAATTACCCTTAACGTACATTCAAGCTTAGAGGCCGTTGGATTAACGGCTGCGGTATCTGCAAAGCTGACTGAGCATGGCATTAGCGCTAATGTGGTAGCTGCGTTTTATCACGACCATATTTTTGTACAAACAGATAAAGCACAAGCCGCGATGAAAGCGCTTGGAGAGATTGGTTAGCTTTGCTGGCACAGATAAAAGCTGAGTAATATTAACATAAGAGCGTCGGGTGGCGCTTCGCTTAACCGACCTACGCATAAAATAAAAGCGTGGTGTATAGAGGTTTATATAAAAACACCGAGTTTGCTCACTCGGTGTTTTTATTGGTGCTAAATAGCGGGTGCTTGTTTAGCGTGTTTGGTGCTGTACAAATTTAATACAAAATCAAACTACATACCCACTAAAACCTAGCGCTTTAAAATACAGCTTCGGAATGCCAAATTTGCACTCATTTAGCAGTTCGCTAAAGCGCATTCTATCAAG
Source organism: Pseudoalteromonas sp. AS84 (assembly GCF_038900255.1). Taxonomy (NCBI): domain Bacteria; kingdom Pseudomonadati; phylum Pseudomonadota; class Gammaproteobacteria; order Alteromonadales; family Pseudoalteromonadaceae; genus Pseudoalteromonas; species Pseudoalteromonas sp. AS84. The sequence continues at coordinate 56,353 of NZ_JBBMQY010000014.1, forward strand.
CGGGTAAAACTCATTTTCCAAGTCGTGCCCTGTTTGTGTTTTACCTGTTTCGGTTAAACCCAATTGCGCGCACGTTGTAAGCTGGGCTTCGCGCTCAAATGAAGTTTCAGGGCGCATTAAATCTGCAATATAAAGGTTGGCGTCTTTTTTAAGGTTTCCTTTAATCGCTTTTAATAACTCTTTTTTATCGCCGTTATCTTGTACAAAATGCATGACTAATAAACATAAAACAGCATCGGCTTTAACCGATAGTTTATCAACTGGGCCATTATGAATATTTACACGGCTTGTTATACCTTGCTCGTCAAATTGCTGCTTTGCGATAGCAAGCATATCGGCTGATGTATCTTGCGCAGTAAATTGCCACGTAGGGTTTAGTGCCGCTAATGCGAGTACTTCTTTGCCGGTGCCTGCCCCTACTACTAAAACATGCGCATTGTCGCTTAGCGTTGCTTGTAGCTGCGCGTTTGTGAGCTGATGTAATAATTCATAACCAGGAACTAAACGGGTTATACGGCTATCGTATTGTGTTGCTTGCTCGCCTGTAAACGTTGGCATTGTATCTCCTTGTTTTCAGTAATGTTGCTTATAAAACTTCAACTGTGGAATATCCACCTGGCTTTTTGGCTACATGCACTTGAGTGGCTACACGCTCGCTCATTTGTGTTACGTGCGATATAACGCCTACTTTTCTGCCTTGTGCTTGCAAAGAATCCAAAGCGTCCATTGCAATGCTTAAGGTTTCGCTGTCTAACGTACCAAACCCTTCGTCAATAAACAAAGAATTGATTTGTACTTTGTTTGACGAAAGCGATGCTAAACCAAGTGCAAGCGCTAGCGATACTAAAAATGACTCCCCGCCTGAGAGTGTATTAACAGAGCGTTGCTCGTCGGCCATGTCGCGATCGATAATCGCAATGTCGAGCGTTTGCGCTATGGCGGTTAATTCGTAGCGTTTGTTGAGTGTTTTTAAATGGCTGTTGGCATAGTGCAGTAATATTTTTAACGTTTGTGTTTGCGCTAAGTTACGCATGGTTTTACCCGTTGCATCACCCAATACTTTATTAAGCAAGTGCCATTGTTCAACCTGCGTTTTAAGCGTAGTTAACTCAGCTTGTTTGCCTTCAAGCGCTTTAGCGTTTTGGTTGTGTTGCTCAATGGCGGTATTGGTTGCCAGTAATGAATTTTGCAGCAGCGTTTGTTGCTCGTTTAAGCTGCTTAATTGTGTACTTAAAATCTCTGCACTTTGCGTTGGTTTATCGCTACTGTTGTGTTTTTCAAGAGTAAGTTGCTGCTGTTTTAATGCGGCATTTGCATCTGTCAGCGCTTGAGTTAACTGCTCGTGCTCGTTTAAATGCGCTTTAATAGTCTCGCTACTAAGTGTTAGTAAAATTTTGACCTGTTCATGCGTTGCATTACTGTATTGCGCTTTAAAGTCAGTAAACCACTGGTTATAGCGTGCCTCAAGCGTTGCTAGTTCTTGGCTGTTTTCAAGTAAGCGTTGCTCAACATTTTTAAGCGTTATAGCGTGCTCATCTCGTTGTTTTATCGCGTCGTCATAGGCTTTTAGACTCGCTTGAACCTGCGATTGCATTTGCTCTTGTGCACTTGTGAGTTTTGCTTGGTAGTCGTCTGCACTTATTTGCTCGTTATTAAATAAAGCTAAGCGCTCACTTTGCGTAGCGTTTAATAGCTCTTTAGCTTTTACAAGCTCTTCATTAAGTGCTTTTAACGATTGCTCGTTGTTACTTATAAGCGGTGTGAGCTGCTTTATTTGCTCATTAGCTGAGTCTTGACGTTTTTGGCTTTGCTCAAGTTGCGTTTGAGTTTGCTGATACAGCGTAACCTGCTCGTGCAGCTGCGTAAGTTCAAGTGTATTGGCCTGTAGTTGCTGCCAAAAATCACTGTTTTCAAATTGGCTATTGAGCGTTGTACCGAGCTCGTTAATTTGCGCACTTAGCTCGCTATGCTTACTCGTTAACTGGTTTTGCTGATGTGTAAGCTCAAGGTGTTTGTTACTAAGTTGCTGCTGTACTTGCTGCTCGGCTTTAAGTGCTGCTTGTAGCTCATTTACTTTAGTTTGCAGTGTACGTTGACGTTTTTGTTGCTCAAAGTATTGCGCTTTTTGCTCCGTTAACTGCTTATAAGTTACTCCAAGCTGATCAGGCGTTAAGTCGTTAAGCTCAGTGCGTGCACCTTGCATGGTATTTTTAATGTCGAGCTGTTTAGCTTTTGCCGCTTGTATTATTTGCTCAAATTGTCCGTGTTCAGCAGTTAATACGGCATGTTGAGTTTGGTGCTTATGCAGCTCGCTTTGTGCATGATCAAATTGGTTTTTAGCTATATTAAAAGCATTTTCAAAATCAGTAATTAAGTTATTTAATTGCTGATTTTGATTTACCGCATACGGGTGCTCAGTAGCGCCGCACACTAAACAAGGCTCATTAGGGCGAAGTTCAGTGCGTAAATGCTCTACATTTTCGCTGGCTCTTAAGCGCGCTTGATTAAGTGCATACTCGCTGCTTTTAAGCGATTGCTCGCTGGTTATTAAATGCTGTTTAAGTAAAGCATGAACTTGCTGGCTTTCATTTAACTGCTGATTAAGTACTTGTTGGCGTTGAGTGCTTTGTTTTAGTTCTGCGTTAAATTGCCCGTAACGCTCGCGCTGCTCTTTTAAGTAATCAATACTTTTTAACTGCGCGTCGCAGTGCTCTGCATTAAATTCGTTAAGCTGAGTATTTAATGCCTGCAAAGTTGATTGCTCACCACTAAGTGCCACCTCGCTCTGCCGCACTTTATTATTTTGCGTATTTAAAAGATCGCTCTGATTTGCAAACTCGCTATTAAGTGCTTGGCTTTGCGCAGCGTTTGCAGTTAATTGCTGCTGTGCATTTAAGTAGGTATTAAAGCTTTGCTGATAGTAGCTCCAGTCTTTTGCTAAAACATGCAGCTGTGCATGCTCATTAAGCCATTGCTGGCTTTTAGTTAAGTCGGTATTAGCAAATTCAAGCTCGCTATTGCTTTGTTTAAACTGTTGTTTGAGCTCATCAAGCTTCGATTGCTCTTTGGTTATTTGTGACTCAGTGCCTTTTACAGCTTGAGTTTGTAAAGCAATGCCGTTGTCGAGCTCTCTTGCTTTAGCTATAACGGGCACTGCATTCTGTTTTTGCTCATTGGCGTTATTAAGCAGCTCGGTATGCTTAGTAAGTGAGGTATTACGCTCGTTAATTACCGCTAAATGATCAACGCTTTTAAGCGATGTTATTTGCTGATCCAACTCCGTATTTTGATCGGTTAACAAATTAAAACGGCTGCGGTTATCTTTAATTTCAAGCGCTTGTTTAGCTTGTTTTGCCTGCTCGCTTTGCTCAACGATACTTTCAAGCGCTGAGCTTGCTTGTTGCTGGGTTTGCTGTGCTTGCAGTAAGTTTTGCTCAAGCACTGTAGCTTGCTGATACCAGTTAAGTGCTTTTTCGGTTTTGGTTAGCTGTTTTTTAGTGTGTTCGGTTTGCGCTTTTAAATCGGTTAACTTGGTTTGTTGTAGTTCAAGTTCTTCCGGTGTTAACAAGGTATAGCTTTCAAGGCCTGCTTTAAGCGCTTCAAGCTTTGCTACTTGCTCTTTATGGCGCTCAAAAATACGCACGCCAATACGGCTAAATTTATCGGTGCCTGTTAAGCACTCTAAAAGCTGCGCTCGCTCATCGCCAGTGGCTTTTAAAAATGCAGCAAACTCATGTTGCGCTAAAAGTACGGCTCGGGAGAACTGCTCAAAGTTAAGCCCTATTTTACTCTCGACTTCTTTTATTGTGTGGCTTTTGTCAGCTATTAAAGTTTCGTCTGGCAGAGTAACTAATGTGTGCTCTGCTACTTTAAGTTTGCCTGTTACTTTTTTATGAGTGCGTGAAACTGTATAGCGCGCGCGATAAAGCTGTTTATCTTGCCCTAAAAAATCGACCTCGGCGTAGCCTTCCCATGTGCCTCTGCGTAGTAAGTTTCGCGCATCATTTAGCTTAATGCTGTCGCCGTTAAACTCAATTAAGTTACCTTTATCGCCGCGTAGCCTCGCTGTTTTTGTGTAAAGGGCTAAACAAATAGCATCTAAAAAGGTACTTTTACCAGCGCCAGTATCGCCTGTGATGGCAAACAATCCTGCATCTTTTAATGGGGCTTTAGTAAAGTCTATTTCAGCGTCAACTATTGAAGCCAAATTATGAATACGAACTGCGGTTATTTTCATAGTTGTTCTTGCTCCGTAAGCTCGTTTATCACATCACTTAAAAGTGCTTTTAGCTCATCGGGTACACTTTGCCCTGCCATGTCTTTATCGTTTGCGAATGCTTGTTCTAATAAGTTAAGCGGGTTGAGCATTTCAACTTCGCTTAAATCTTCAAATACAATGTTATCGTCATTTTGAGTCGATTGTTCACGTACACGTTCAATACCACAAAATTTAATATGCTTGCCATCAAGTGCTTGTTCTATTTGTTCTCTGAAGGTGGTATCGGTATCACTTGATTTAAGCTTTACACGTAAATAAGGCGCTATTGTATTTTGTGATGTATCGAGCGCTTTAATTTGCTCGCATAGTTCGCTTAATGGTACACATTCCCCTTTTGGTAAAATAATTACATCGGCAGAGCGCGGAATGTAAAGGGGGTTTACAGTTGTACTAATATGTTGTTTTTCATCAATAATAAACTCAACAACATTTACTTGGTGCGTGTAGTTACGTTCTGAAAACGACATAGGGATAGGTGTGCCGCTGTATCGAATAACATCACTTTTAGCGACTTGTTGCGCTTTGTGTAAATGCCCAAGGGCGACGTAGTTGGCTTGTTTACCAAATACATTGGCTGAAATAGACTCTTCACCACCTATCACTAAGTTACGCTCAGAATCACTTGAAATGTCCCCGCCTTTTGCGTGTAAATGCCCCATAACTATTAATGGTGAGTTTTGCTCGTTTATATTAGTAGCTTGCTTTAGTGCAATTTCGTAAGCTTTTGAAACACCTTGAGCATAACTAGGGCCACTTTCGGTTTGGCTAAGTAAACTTACATCGCTTGCGCGTATAAATGGCATAGCGACGATTACAGCGCGTTTGCCATTGGTATTTATGGTAATAACAGTTTCGTCGGGTGTTGCGACATCAAAGCGCCCTACTACGTGAGTATCAAACTGTGCAAGTAATGGCTGAGCTGCCAAAATACGATTTGCAGAGTCGTGGTTACCCGCAATAATCACTACGTGTAATAGTGGGCATGCTTTTTTGGCGTCTTTAATAAATTGGTAAAGCTGATTTTCGGCGCTAGCGCTTGGCGTCGCTGTATGATAAATGTCGCCAGCAACTAAAAGTAAGTCTATTTGTTGATCAACAAGAGTGGCTAATAACCATGTAAAAAAAGCTTGATGTTCAACACGCCGATCGTGTTCGTAAAATTGTTGGCCAAGGTGCCAATCTGAGGTGTGGAGGACTTTCATGTCGCGCTCTTAATAAAACCGTAAGAGCGCCAATATACCCAAGGCTGTTAAAGATGCAAGCCTAAGGTATGCATTACGTTAGGTTAAACTGTACCAAGCTGAAAAAACAACCGGTAATGCTAAAAGTGCCATTAACAATGGAATTTTTAACGTTTTAGTTTGTTTTGCGTGTAGCGCCTTTAATGCATTTGTTTCGTTGCACGCTGCTACTTTATCGATATAAAAATAACCCGAATCGAGATACTGTTTACAGTTATTCTCACTTGCTGGAACAGCAATTAGTTCTTGTTGTTTTTTAAGGATGTAAAAATCCATAAGCCCACCGCATTTCTTGCTAGTAATCGATATTAATTTGAGGATAAATGTGACGAATTTATTTGCCTCAAATAAAAAGGTTGGCGATTTTAAATATAAACAGGACTAAAGATCAACCTAAAATTGCACTATTTGTCACTTATCGTACAAATAGCGAATATTAATGAAGTTCGGCAATATTTGAGCCAATTATTTACTCGTTTTCACTGTGTTTTTGTTCAGTAGAAAGGGCTTTTAGGCCATTTTACTTGTTATGAATTAGTAATACTTATAGATAAGATTAATGGTTTACCTGGTAATACCAAAGCAATACTTTTTCAGCAATATATATAAAATGAATGATACTTTTTAAGTTCTGGGACTTTGTATTTATCCGAACAAAACCATTATTAAAACTCAATTTTGTAAACCCCCTTTACAGTTTTATCCATTCGTATTTTGTTACAAAATATTTATATTTTTTAATCTAAAAAACTAAGTGAACATCACCCTAAAAATACGGTATTTGGTCGCTAATTTATTGAAGCTTGCTGGTATATTTGTCAAAGTACGCTCACAAAATTATATTAGGACTAACAATGAAAAAAATAGGTCTTACGCTAAGTGCTTTTGTATTGCCGTTGGCAATATCGAGTGCAGCTATTGCGTCTTCAGTTGAGCAAACAAAAGGTTCTTACGTTGACAAGTTTCGTCAATTAGAAGAAGCACTTCCTACACCCAATGTTTATCGTAGTGCCGCTGGCGAACCAGGTGAAAAATACTGGCAGCAACGTGTAAATTACGATATCGATGTGAAGCTAGATGAAAAAAAGCACCGCATTACCGGTAGCCAAAGCATTGAATATAAAAATAACTCACCGCATACGCTTAAATATTTATGGTTACAGTTAGATCAAAATATTTTTAAAAGTAACTCTATTGCCGAAACAACTAAAACGTTTAAAAGCACTTTAGAAAGCTTACCAGCTCAAAAGCCCGCTAAATTAAGTTTAGGCGAATTACGTCGCCAGCAATTTATGAGCGACAACGAACTGGGTTATACAATTAGTGGCGTAAAAGATGACGATGGTAAAGAACTACGCGTAACTGTAGTTGATACCTTAATGCGCATTGATTTAAACGAGCCATTAAAACCAGGTAAAGAAGTAGAATTTAGCATGAACTTTGCCTTCAACATTGTTGAAGAAGATGCTGTGGGTGCACGTTCAGGTTACGAGCACTTTGAAGAAGACGGCAACGACATATTCTTAATTGCTCAGTGGTTTCCTCGTTTAGCGGCTTATACTGATTATGAAGCATGGACAAACAAACCATTTTTAGGTTCTGGTGAATTTACGCTTGAGTTTGGTGATTACGATGTAGAGATTACTGTTCCGGCAGATCACATTGTATCAGCAACAGGTAAACTTGATAACGCGAGCAAAGTACTTACAAGTACGCAGCGCAAACGTTTAAAGCAAGCCGAAACATCTAAGCGTCCTGTGTTTATTGTTAACGCAGAAGAAGCGCTAGAAAACGAAAAAGAAGGCACCGACAAAACTAAAACGTGGCACTTTAAAGCGCAAAACGTACGTGACTTTGCTTGGGCGTCGTCTCGTAAGTTTATGTGGGATGCAAAAGGTTATCAGCAAGGTGGTGACGTTCAGCCTTTAGTTATGGCAATGTCGTTCTTTCCTAAAGAAGGTGGCGACCTATGGGAGAAGTACTCAACTGAAGCTGTAGTACACACAATGGAAGTGTACTCTAAGTATTCTTTTGACTACCCATACCCAACTGCGCAATCGGTAAATGGCCCTGTTGGCGGTATGGAATACCCAATGATTACCTTTAACGGCCCGCGTACTAAGTTACAAGATGATGGTACACGTACTTATTCTCAAGCTGAAAAGCGCTTTTTACTTGGCGTAGTTATTCATGAAGTGGGTCATATTTACTTTCCAATGATTGTTAACTCAGATGAGCGCCAATGGACGTGGATGGATGAAGGCTTAAACAGCTTTTTAGATGGCGTTGCTGGTCGTGAATGGGATCCTACGATTCCTTGGGGTGTTGAGCCTCGCGATATAGTGAGCTACATGAAGTCACAAAACCAAGTGCCAATTATGACTCAGTCAGACAGCGTACTACGTTTAGGGCCTAATGCTTATACTAAGCCTGCAGCGGCACTTAATATTTTACGTGAAGTTATTTTAGGTCGTGACTTATTCGACTTTGCTTTTAAAGAGTATGCTCAGCGCTGGAAATACAAGCGCCCTACTCCAGCTGATTTTTTCCGTACAATGGAAGAAGCCTCTGGTGTTGATTTAGATTGGTTTTGGCGTGGCTGGTTTTACACAACCGATCATGTAGATATCTCTGTAGATAAAGTATATCAACTACGTTTAGATACTAAAAACCCTGATATTGATTACAGCCGTTTACGTGATATTGAAGCAGACAAACCTACTTCATTATTTGTTGAGCGTAACCGTGCTGAAGGTAAAAAAACATGGGTTGAGCAAAATACTGATGTTACCGACTTTTATGACGAAAACGACCGCTTTACTGTTACCAATAAAGAACGTAACTCGTACAACAAGTTTTTAAAAGGCTTAGAGCCGTGGGAGCGTAAAACGCTTGAGCGTGCTTTAGAAGAAGATAAAAACTATTACGTTATGGAATTTTCAAACCTTGGTGGTTTGGTAATGCCTATTTTATTAGAGCTAACTTATGAAGATGGCACTAAAGAAGAGCGCTATATTCCTGCTGAAATTTGGCGTCGTAACTATAAAAACGTACAAAAGCTGATTGTTACCGATAAAAACAAACCGCTTGTATCAGTTACTGTCGATCCAGGCTGGGAAACAGCTGACGTTGATGTTGAAAACAATAACTACCCTCGTCGTATTATTCCTTCACGTATTGAAGTGTTTAAAAAGGAAAAGAGTAAAGCTAAAGTAAGTCGCGATATCATGCAAGATATTAAAACTGAGCTTAAAACTGATGAGAAAAAAGACGAAAAGGATGACGGTGAGGAGCAGCAATAATGCGCTTTTTGCTTATTATTGTTTGCCTTTTAGTTGCTGCGCCAAGTATGGCGCATCAACTAAAGTCGTCAGTTACAACCGTGCTTTTTAATAAACGAACGCATAATGTTGAATTAATGCATCGCTTTTATTTACATGATACCGAACACGCCGTAGGAACATTGTTTAAAGGCAAAATTGATATTATTAGTAATAAAGCCGACCAACAACGTTTTGCTAAGTATGTTGAATCGCATGTTGCTCTACAAACGTTAAGTGGTGAACCTTTACCACTTAGCTTTGTGGGAGCACAAGTTGATGGTAAGTTTTTTTGGGTTTACCAAGAAGCACCAATTCCTGAAGACATTGAAGGAATTAAAATGAGCAATGGCGCGCTTCGTGATTTATGGCCATCTCAGGTAAATATGGTAAACGTTGAGGGCAAAGGTAAGATCAAAACTTTAAACTTTGCTCAAGATGATACTTGGCTCGAAGCCCGCTTTGAGCAAAATTAATATTTAAAACTTCCCAACCGACGCGCACTGCAGTTAATGTGCGCGTTTTCTTCATACGTTTAAACTGCGTTCATGTTTGATCTGTTATTTGTAAATTTACGTAAAATTTGTTAGTTCAATTTGTATATTTACCTTTTTTTGCGCATGATATATCAAGCACTTAAATTACTGTGTTATCAATAGATTGATAATGGTGCGTATTAATATTTAAATATAGTTAGTTTCATTTATCCCTTTGTATTTAACGGCCTAGGGCATAAGCAGTAGAGAATTTTATGTTTAAATTTCATTTAGTAATAACTAAATTCAGGGAATGATATGACTACTCAGGTTGAGGCTATTTTTGGAGTGATTTTTGATTTAGATGGAACATTAGTTTCATCAGAGTTAGATTTTGCATTAATAAAGGCCCAAATAGGTTGCCCTTGCGAGCAAGACTTACTCGATTACATTGCTCAGTTGCCCTCACCGTATATGCGTGAAGAGGCAATGAATATAGTTCACCAACACGAATTAATAGACGCACAGCACGCCAGTATTTTACCCGGTGTGAGTGAAGCTATTCATGCTTTAAAGTCTAAAAATATTCCGATGGCAATTGTTACTCGTAATTTTGATAAAGCAGCGGCAATTAAATTACAAAATAATCCACTCCCTATCAGCACGGTTTTAACGCGAAGCGATGCACCAGCAAAACCAGATCCTAGCGCTTTAAATGCCATTGCTACACTTTGGAACATTAACGCCAGAAATTTACTTTATGTAGGCGATTACCTTTACGATATTCAAGCAGCGCACAATGCAAATATGCGCGCGTGTTTATATGCTCCAGAGTCAACGCCAGCCTATGCCGATCAGGCAGATTACGTTTTACATGATTTTATAGAATTAGTGACTTTAGTAGACAGTTACTCTAAAAAAATAGAATTATGTTAAATAGCATGCTATTTAATTTATTTAAGAATAACTGCTACGTTATTTAAATTACAAAATAACGTTTGTTCCTAGCCCAATACGTTTTGAATTGGTAAAATACCGCAAAACGTAACGTATTCATTAGGGGCACAAAATGGGCAGAGCATTTGTAGTTCGTCAAAGTTCTATGATCAAAACAGCCAATGCAAAAACAAAAGTAAACTCAAAATATGGTAAAGAGATTTACGTTGCAGCAAAAAGTGGCGATCCCGATCCCGAAGTAAATCAAACACTTCGCCGTCTAATCGAAAAAGCTAAAAAAGACCAAGTACCCGCACACGTTATCGATAAAGCAATTGAAAAAGCAGCCGGTGGCGCAGGGGAAGACTATTCAGTTGCCCGTTACGAAGGCTATGGCCCTGGTAACTGCATGGTTATTGTTGACTGTTTAACTGACAATCCGAACCGCACTATTAAAGATGTACGCTTACCGTTTACTAAAACAGACTCAAAAATTGGTACTCCTGGCTGTGTAGCGCATATGTTTGATCATTATGCGGTACTTGGCTTTGCAGGTGATGACGACGAAGTTGTATTAGAAGCATTAATGATGGCTGATGTTGATGTTAGCGATGTTGAAGCCGAGGACGGTAAAATATCGGTATTTGCACCACCAACAGAATACTTTAAAGCTAAAACAGCCCTTGAAGACGCATTTGAAGGCATTAACTTTGAAGTAGACGAAATTACGTTTATTCCTCAAGTTAATATTGAAATTGAAGACGAAGAAGTTATTGCTAACTTTGATAAGTTTATAAATATGCTTGAAGATTGTGACGATGTACAAAATATTTATCACAATGCCATTGTAAAAAATTAAACGAAAACGGTTAATAGCTTTAAAAAGCGTGTTTTGTGTATGCAAAACACGCTTTTTTGCGTTTAAATAAATGTTAGATATTCATGTGTATTATGCTTATTTGAATATATATTTTAAAATGCCTTAAAAGTGCTGTTATTCTAATTTTAGGCGATAAAAAACCAGCTTAAAGCTGGTTTAGTACTTAATTTGAACGTTAGTTAAGCGGTTAAAGCGTATTCGTTTTTTGTGCTTTATATTTTATACGGTAGCTATGTAATAGTGGTTCAGTGTAACCACTCGGTTGGGTTACGCCCTCTAAAATCAATGCAAGTGCAGCTTGATAGGCAATGCTGTTAACCAATGTTTCTTCATTTGTTGCCATGGGTGTATACGCAGTGTCGTGCTCGTTTTGACCATCAACTACTTTAGCCATTTTTGCCATTGTTGATTTTATTTGCGCCTGTGAACACACGCCATTTAGTAACCAATTAGCCATATGCTGGCTTGAAATACGCAGTGTGGCTCTGTCTTCCATTAGCCCAATATGGTTAATGTCGGGTACTTTTGAACAGCCTACGCCTTGATCAATCCAACGTACAACGTAACCTAAAATGCCTTGTGCGTTGTTTTCAAGTTCGCTTTGAATATCTTCTTTTGAAAGCGTTTTAGGGTCTGCCATTAGCGGCGGTGTAAGCAGGTCATTAAGGCTAGCAATAGTACGTTTAGCAATACTTTGCTGCTCAGTAAATACGTTTATTTCGTGATAATGCATTGCATGCAGGGTAGCGGCTGTAGGGGAGGGCACCCATGCTGTATTAGCGCCTGATTTAGGATGAGCTTGTTTTTGCTCCATCATTAATGCCATTTTATCTGGCATTGGCCACATGCCTTTACCTATTTGTGCTTTATGACTTAAGCCACAAGCAAGGCCAATATCGACGTTGCGATCCTCATAAGCTTGTATCCATGGTTGCTGCTTAATTTTTGCTTTTGGAAGCACAATACCCGCTTGCATAGAGGTATGGATTTCATCGCCTGTGCGGTCTAAAAATCCAGTATTTATGAATACAACACGCTCTTTAGCTGCATAAATACAGGCTTTTAGGTTTACAGATGTACGGCGTTCTTCATCCATAACACCCATTTTAAGCGTGTTTTTAGGTAAGCTTAACGCTTCCTCTACTAAACTAAACAAAGTATTAGTAAACGCCACCTCTTCAGGGCCATGCATCTTTGGTTTTACTATATTAATACTTTGCGCGCTGGTATTTTTAAAACCTGTTTTTTTATTTAGGTCATGCAGAGCAGCTGTGGCTGTAAACATTGTATCCATAATGCCTTCAAATACCGGTTGCTTGTACACATCGGTAATAGCAGGATTCGTCATTAAATGACCTACGTTTCTAACAAACATCATGCTGCGGCCTTTTAAAGTAACTGTGCCACCATCAAGTGCGGTGTATGTTTTATCACTTTGCAGAGTACGCTCTACTGTTTTATCGCCTTTTTTAAACGATTCAACTAAGTTACCTTGCATCAACCCAAGCCAATTTTTATAAACTTGTACTTTATCTTCTGCATCTACTGCAGCCACTGAATCTTCACAATCCATAATAGTGGTAAGAGCGGCCTCAAGCACTACATCTTTTAAGCCAGCTTTATCAGCTTGGCCAATCATGTGGTGGTGATCGATATGTAGCTCTATGTGTAAATCATTATTTTTTAATAACACTACAGTTGGATTTTGTGCTTCACCTTGATAGCCAATAAGCTGAGATGGGTTAGCTAATGTGGTTTGAGAGCTATCACGCAACGTAATTAAAAGTGCGCCATCTACTACTGAATAATTAGTGCTTTCTATATGCGAGCCGTTAGTCAGCGGCAATGCTTTATCTAAAAACTGACGAGCGTAGGCCATTACCTTAAATCCACGAACAGGATTGTAGGTATTGCCTTTTTCGGCTCCATCGTCTTCGCTTAACACATCAGTACCGTATAAAGCGTCGTATAACGAACCCCAACGCGCGTTAGCGGCATTAAGTGCAAAGCGTGCGTTACTTACAGGCACAACTAGCTGAGGGCCTGCTGTAAGGGCTACTTCGGGTTCTACATTTAGGGTTTCAATTTCAAAGTGGGCAGGCTCTTTAACCAAGTACCCTATATCTTGTAAAAAGGCATGGTACTTAACGCTATCCCACGTTTTATTAGCAAGATGGTAGTCATCTATTTGCTGTTGAAGCAATTCTCGCTTTTCAAGCAGTGCCTTATTTGTAGGGGTAAGTGTTTGAACAATATGTGCAAAGCTTTGCCAAAATTGATGCTCACTTAAGTGAGTGCCTGGTAGTAATTGATTTTTAACAAAATCAGCGAGTTGTGTATCTACGCTGAGTCCTGAATGTGTGAGAGTGTGGGACATATTTGCCTTCCTTAAACGGTCGCGATGTTGTTGTGTGCTTGTGCGTTAAGGCAACAATAACTCAAAAAAGCAATGTTGAGTGCTTTTTAGCCATTCACAAAATATATAGCCACAATAACAACTATAAATTAACTAAATCTAGAAAAGGAGCCTAATGTTGAATCAAGCGAAACGGAGCACACACTCCTAGCCACTCTCACAACATTAAAATAATTTACACACTCGTTCGAAGGATTTTATTATGACAACATATCAACGCGAAACAGACACACTCTCTACTCTTTGCCAATCACAAGGCAGCGCGTGGGGTGCTATTAACCCTGAATACGCAAGCCGTATGCGTTTACAAAACCGTTTTCGTACAGGGATTGAAATTGCGCAATACACAGCAGACGTAATGCGTGAAGATATGGCTGCATATGACGCCGACACAAGCCAGTACACACAATCTTTAGGGTGTTGGCATGGTTTTACTGCGCAACAAATGATGATGGCTATTAAGCGCCATCAAAAAACAACTAAACGCAGCTATGTATACTTAAGTGGCTGGATGGTTGCAGCACTTCGCTCTGCATTTGGTCCGCTACCAGATCAAAGCATGCACGAAAAAACATCGGTACCTGCGCTAATTGAAGAAATTTATACGTTTTTAAAGCAAGCTGATGCACGTGAACTAGACCACTTGTTTAACGACTTAGATGCAGCAAAAGCGAATGGCGGTGACGTTCAAGCTGTTATTGATAAAATAGACAACTTTGAAACCCATGTTGTGCCAATTATTGCTGATATTGACGCAGGTTTTGGTAACGAAGAAGCAACTTACTTACTAGCTAAAAAAATGATTGAAGCCGGTGCGTGTGCCATTCAAATAGAAAACCAAGTATCTGATGCTAAACAATGTGGCCACCAAGCCGGTAAAGTGACCGTTCCACACGAAGACTTTTTAGCAAAAATTAACGCTGTACGTTACGCCTTTTTAGAACTCGGTATCGATAACGGTATTATTGTGGCACGTACAGATTCATTAGGTGCCAGCCTTACTCAAAAAGTACCTGTGTCGCAAAAACCAGGTGACTTAGCAAGCCAATACAATGCATTTTTAGAAACTACACCAATTAATGGTGTTGATGACTTAAATGAAGGCGACACGGCGATGAAAATTAATGGCCAGTTATGTAAACCAACTCGCCTAGATAACGGTTTATTCCAATTCCGTGAAGGCACTGAAAAAGACCGTGTAGTACTAGATTGTATTACGAGCTTGCAGTCGGGCGCAGATTTACTGTGGATTGAAACAGAAAAACCTCATGTTAAGCAAATTGCAGAACTGGTAAATCGTGTGAAAGAACACGTGCCAAATGCAAAATTGGTATACAACAACTCGCCTTCATTTAACTGGACGCTTAAGTTTCGTGAGCAAGTGTATCAAGAGTGGGAAGAAGCAGGTCGTGACCTTAGTGCTTACCCAAGTATTGGTGATAATAAAGGCCTTATGGCACCAGAAATGGATGCAACAGAACTTGCGCAAGCAGCCGATTTACTAGTGCAAAACTTCCAGCGCGATGGCGCACGTGAAGCCGGTATTTTCCATCACTTAATTACTCTGCCTACTTACCATACAGCTGCGCTGAGCACTGATATTTTATCAGAAGGTTACTTTGGCGATATGGGTATGCTGGCTTATGTACGTGATGTACAACGCCAAGAAATTCGTCGTGAGCAAGCATCTGTTAAGCATCAAGACCTAGCAGGGTCTAACATGGGCGATACGCACAAAGAATACTTCTCTGGTGATAACGCGCTAAAAGCCGGTGGTGAAGATAACACCATGAACCAGTTTTAATTCCTAACTAGATAGTGTTACTCAAGGGCCAATAGGCCCTTTTTTATTGCTTTAATTAAAGTTAGAACATTGAAGCATAATTACAGATCAGACTTTAACTAACCAAATAATTTTGGATCACTATTTAACTACCTGAGTGAATCTACAGATCAGAGTTTAACTAACGTTTCATAAAACAACCTTTTTTAGGTGATTTTGCTGTAATTAGCGTTTACGGCAACTAAAAAAAGCGGATAAGTGACTGATTTTTGCTTTAATAGGCAAACGCAGATAATTTATAAACCGATTTTTTACTAACTTCTCGTTGCTATAAAACAAAATTTTACTAACTGAGAGGTTATAAACAGTGACTCAAACCGATTTTTTACCAACTCAAGTTACAAAAAATGCTATAAACCGAAATTTTACTAACTGAAGTTTTAGCTAAGTCCGATATTTAACTGTCATAGAAGTGTAAAGGGGGTTTACAGTTTGAATACTACGGCGGTAAATACAAAAGCCACTTAACTAGAGTGGCTTTTATTTGAGCTATAAATTTATTACCCAGAGTTTATTTAGAGTGTTTATCAAACCACCATTGAATATAAGCTACTTTAGTCATTAAGTTTGATGGGCGAGCTGTAATGCCATGCGATGCATTAGGAATTCGCACCATTGCGGTATCAACACCTTGTAACTTTAATGCCTGATAAAACTGCTCAGTTTCTGAAATTGGTGTACGGTAGTCAGATTCCCCAGTGAGCAACATAGTAGGAGTTTTGACGTTTCCAACATAGCTAATAGGCGAGCGTTTCATATAATGTTCAATATGATCCCACGGTTTACCCGGAAACCAGTAATCAGCAAAAAACGGATAAAAATCTGCAGTTAGTACAAAGCTGATCCAATTAATAACCGGTTTAGCAACTACAGCGGCAGCAAAGCGATCGGTGTGACCTACAATCCATGCTGTTAGTACGCCGCCGCCAGAGCCACCGGTTACGAACAATTTAGACTCATCAATAAACCCCTTCGCTATTAGTGCATCAACGCCCGTCATTAAGTCGTCAAAGTCGTTACTTGGGTAATTATGATGAATGGTTTGAGCAAACTCTTTACCGTATGAATCACTTCCGCGTGGATTCATGTATAGAACGATATTTCCCTTTGCTGCAAACAGTTGAATTTCGGCGCTAAAATGCGGCCCATAATTAGCGACAGGGCCGCCGTGTATTTCTAGTATTAGCGGATACTTTTTGCTGCTGTCAAATCCTGGCGGATAGGCAATCCATCCTTGAACAGGGAGTTCATCGTAGCTTGATTTAATCCAAACTTCTTCCACTTTAGCCAAAGCTTTATCACCTAGAGCATCAGCATTAAGGGTAGTTAAACGCTGCGCTTTACCGCGTTTAATTGTTGCTATATCAGCAGGGCGCTGAGTATCGGCAAGGGTAAAGGCTACTTCGCCATCTTCGCTTACATCAAAGTCGCCACCAGAATAAGGGCGACCAAATGCAACGCTGCCAATTTGGGTTGTTATTATTTTACGTTTACCACTGCGTGGTTGATACGCAAGGGCGGTTTGCCCTTTATCTGCGTAGCTAAAGTACACGCCTTTGGAGTTTGCACTCCATTTTATTTGACCTACACTACGGTCAAAATCTGGCGTTAAACTTGTTGTGTTACCTGTTTTAAAATCACGAATATAAAGCTGAGTATTTTCGTAGTTAGTGCGTTTATCATCGTAACCTGTGTACGCTAAGTAACGACCATCGGGAGAGATTTTAGGCTGCTCGTCAGGACCATTTCTATCGGTAATTTCTGTTATATTTTGCGAAGCTAAATCGAGTTTATAAATTTCACTGTTTGTGGGTTTTAGTTGGTTGTTTGTGTGCCTGTTTGCAGAAAAATAAAGCGACTTACCATCGTTGCTAAAACTTACATCGCCCGCGTTATCAAACTCATCATGAGTGAGTTGTTTGGCATTACCACCGTTAGCATCTATGGAAAATAATTGGCTAAAGCCCTTTTGTGTGTAACCGCCACCATCTGAACGGTAGTAAACATCATCAATAAATTTAGCAGGCTCTGCCCACGTTGCACCTTTTGGTTTACCAGGTAAGCTCACTGGTGCTGAATTAGCGCTTGGAACAAACATGCTAAATATTAATTGGTTGGAATCAGGGCTCCATGTAATCGCACGAGGACTACTTGTTAAGTTACTTATTTTTGCCATAGCACCTGTTTTAAGCCATTTAATATATATTTGGCTGCTGCCATCGCGGGTTGATATAAACGCAAGGCTTTGGCCATCAGGAGAGAGTACTGGCGAATAATCCATGTGCACGCCAGAGGTTAATGGCTGCATTTGTTTGGTTTTGTAATCAACAGACCAAATATTCCCCACTTTACGATCTGTTTTTATATCCATGCGGTTACGCACAAAATAAACAGTTTTACCGTCTTCGGTTATATCTATTTGATTGGCATATTCTAAATTAAATACATCTTGCAGTTGTAGTGTATTTGTTTCAGCGTAGGCTAAATTGCTACAGCCTAAAACGAGGCTAAGTGTTAAAAGCTTTTTCATTTTAATCCCTGTTGTTACTTTTTTAATTTTCTAAGTAGTTATATGTTAGGGATTATTAAATTAACAGTAGGATGCGATGAAGCTCTTATTTAACTCTATGAGTTAAAGCTGTAAAGGGGGTTTACAGCTTCTATTTGAGGTTGTGTAAAAGTTTAGTTAGCTGAGTTACACAGGGCTTTTATATCTTTTATAAGCGCTATGCCATCAGTGTTGTCGCCATGTACGCATAAGCTATGGGCGTTGAGCGTTAGTTTTTTTCCAGTTCGTGTTGTCACGCTGCTATCGGATAAAAGCTGAGTTACTTGCTCTAGTAATGCAGCTTTGTTGTGAACACTGCCCTCAAGTGTTCGGGACACTAAATGCCCATCGTCGGTGTACTGCCTGTCGGCAAATGCTTCGAGTATTAACTCAACTCCTGAGCTTTTAGCTATTTGAATGTGCTTATTGGCATTTTTAGTCGCTAAGACCATTAGTTTCAAATCTATTGGGTAGCTGGCAATTGCATTTATAACGGTTTGTAATATTTGCTCATCAGCCATCATGTCGTTATAAAGTGCGCCATGCGGTTTAACATAGCTAAGTGTTAAACCTTGTACTTTTGCCATGCCCTCAATAGCGGCTATTTGATAATGCAGGCAATTTGTAAGCTCTTTTTCACTAAGTACCATTGAGCGCCTACCAAAGCCTTGCTTATCTGGGTAGCTTGGGTGAGCACCAATTTGTACGTTATGTTGCTTGGCAAGTACAAGAGTGTTTGTCATTACGTCGGCATCACCTGCATGGAACCCACACGCAATATTAGCCATATCAATATGTGGCATAACGTCATCGTCTAGCCCCATTTTCCACGCGCCAAAGCTTTCGCCTAAATCACAATTGAGTTTCATCTTAGTGCGCCTTTTGCGGTTTTATTGTGACAGGTAATACGCCGTTAGCCGGTGCTTCTCCTAGTAACACTTTTGCAAGTGCGGTAAAAGCGGGACCAGACACAATATCGTTTTTATCTACATCAATATTATATGCGTAAGATGCAAGTACAGCATTTACATAATTGCCAAATTTAGCAATGTCGTAAGGGGCTCTTAGGCTTATAAAAACAGTGCTTTTATTTTTCTCCTTTGCCATATTTAATAATAACTCAAGTGCCTTTGGTTGCTCTGCATTATTAAGTGCAAAATTAGGATCGTCTTTTAAATCATCCATACCGCCAATTTCTACCGCACTTTGATTAGGTGTTGCATTGCCCGCTATAACTACATCAGCAGCGTGTATTTGCGCTTTTGCGAGTGCAGGGTCGAACCCTTGTAAGCTACTACAGCTATAGGTGAATTTTTGCTGGCTGATAGCTTCAATCGCTTGCTGCATTGCCATACATTTACGCGTATCGGGCATAATAATATGAACATTACTTCCTGCTTTTAAATTAAGTGGCAAAGTACTGTTATTATTTTTAACCTGCGTTATTGCCTCTACAGCAAGCTGCGCTTCTATTTCGCGATGTGCTGCACTGCCGATTGTTTGCTTTGCATTTATGAGCGCGGTAATAGGGTCAAAATTAGTGCTTAATCTAAATTTATTTTTAAGCGTAATTATACGCATCGCAGATTGTGCTATTTCTTGCTCATCAAGTTGGTTTGATTTAACCGCTGCAACAAGCTCTTTAATAAGGTTATCGAGCTTGTTTAAATCATCCGGTGTTCTAATTTCAACGGGCATTAGGGCAATGTCAGCCCCAGCCGCAAACGTATTTATTATCGCTTGAGTTGGTGTAAAAAAGTTACTAATACCAGCCATATCAAGCGCATCGGTTACTACAACTCCTTGGTAATTAAGCTCACCACGTAAAATATCAGTAATGATTGCGCGCGACATTGTTGCCGGTTTTATCATCGTTTTGCCATTAACACTTATAAACGTTGTGCTATCGAGCGCTGGGTATTGAATATGCGCCGTCATTATCATGCCTGGGTTTTGCTTGGCGATAATGTGTTTAAACGGTGCTAGGTCTTGCTCGTAAATAACTTCTTTTGCATGGTTTACTTTAGGCAAACCTGTATGGCTATCTACATTTGTATCGCCATGCCCAGGAAAGTGCTTTAACGAGGTAATAACGCCGTTGTTTTCAAACCCTGCAACTTGAGCTGCGCCTAATTTACTAACGAGTACGGGGTTTTCACCAAATGAGCGTACGTTAATAACAGGGTTATCGGGATTCATATTTACATCAACGGTAGGCGCATAATTTACATTGATACCCAGCGAGTTTAGCTCTTTAGCTATTACTGTTGCTGTTTTTTTCGCAAAGCTTGTACCGTGTTTTTTGTACGTTGCACCAATCGACATATTACCGGTAAATGATGTAGCAACGTCGCGTGGTAAACGCGCCACACGTCCACCTTCTTGATCTATTGATATAAATAGGGGCAGCTTACTACTGGACTTACTCGCCGCTGTTTGCAATTGGCTATTAAGCGTAATGGTTTGCTCTATTGATTGAGTGTTTTCTGAAAATAAAATAACCCCACCAATATTATACTTTGTCACTATATTTGCTAACTCACTTGGCAAACTAGTCATTGGCGTTCGGCATTGTTTACTCGCACCTTGCTCACAGTAGTAGCGAAAGTCGAGTATTAACTTTTGACCAAGCTGTTGTTCAAGAGAAAGTGTTGATTTAGCGAAAGAAGATTGTAATGGCATTAAACACCCAGATAAAAAAACGATAGACGATACAGCATACTTATTTAGCAAAACGCTCTCCAAAGCAAAGGTTTAGTCGTACTTATGTTATGCAAATATTTGTTTAGCTTAACTACTTTTGTAAACAACCGCAAAAGCGATTGTTATAAAGGCTACAACATAAAAGCATTTATTTAAGTCAGCTGACTTAACTAATAAACACTTAAATGGGTATAATACTTAACTTCGTATAATACGCGCTGAATATTGTGCTTTGGGATGCAAGCTTTGCTATATAAATTATTACCTGCTTTAAATTTAAGATTTCTTATATTGCTACTCGCACTCTCTGCAGCACTGAGCACATTGGTAGGGAGTTTTTATTCTACTTACCAGGTTCAAAAAGAGCAGTTAACATCATACACGCTAAAAAGTAATTTAGCCTATGCTCAAAAACTAGCCTCTGCTACTGATAACTTTTTAAAGTCTGCGCTTCAGCAGCTTGAATACTCAGCTAAAATTATTGAACAATCTCCAAATAATTCTCAACTACTAAACGATGAAGCTATTCGTTTAAATCAGCAAACTGATAGTTTTAACTCTGTTGTGATAAATGTACACGGCGTTATTGCAGCTACATCACCTCGTTTAGAAAGTATAATAGGTCAACAAATACAATCCCCTGGTGCAATAGAAGCCCTAAAAGAAAAACGTCCATTAATTAGTGAGCCTTATTTGTCAGCAGCTGATAATTTAATTGTTTTTATATCGCACCCTTTGTTTGATTTTGAAGGTAAGTATTTAGGCTATATTGGTGGCTCTCTTTATTTAAAAGAAAAAAACATTTTAAATGAGCTTCTAGAGCAGCATTATTACAAAGGTGGCTCATATCTTTATGTTGTTAGCTCAAATAAGCGCATTTTATATCACCCAGAACCTGCCAGAATCGGCAACGTTATTGCTAACAACTCTGTGATTGACGCTGTTGTAAGTGGCGAAATGGGCACTTCAACAGTTATTAATAGCTTAAGCAAGCCAATGCTCGCAGGCTATGCACCTATTACTTTATCTAATTGGGGAATAGTGGCACAGAGACCTTTAAAATCAACACTCT
Organism: Pseudoalteromonas sp. AS84; assembly: GCF_038900255.1. Lineage (NCBI taxonomy): Bacteria > Pseudomonadati > Pseudomonadota > Gammaproteobacteria > Alteromonadales > Pseudoalteromonadaceae > Pseudoalteromonas > Pseudoalteromonas sp. AS84. The sequence continues at coordinate 78,067 of NZ_JBBMQY010000014.1, forward strand.
CCTCCCTTGATACATTAACCATTGAAGTGGTTAAGCAAACAATACCGATGGCATTAGTCACGTTTATTTTTATTGGCTTATTTGCACATTTTATAGCGAGGCCACTAAAACGCTTAGCCGATAACGCAAATACACTCGATGATCCTTCAAGCTTAGAAAAACTTAAAAATGTGAAGTCGTGGTATTTTGAAAGTCAGAAACTGAAGTTAGCTATGTTAAGAGAAGTTGCATTATTACAAGCCCAAATAGGTGTGCTGCGCCATGACTCACAAACAGACCCTTTAACAGATACGCATAACAGAAGAAGCTTAAACGGCCTACTTAACCAACTAACACTAAAGCAAACCCCATTCGCTATATTAGAAATTGATATCGATTTTTTTAAACGCGTTAACGATACTTTTGGACATGACAAAGGTGACGAAACTTTAGTTTCGCTAACAAATATAATTAAAAAACTATCAAGAAGAGACGATATAGTATCGAGAATCGGCGGTGAAGAGTTTGTCCTTGTACTACCTAATGAAAATAGCCAAAGCGCCTTTAAAATTGCTGAGCGCTTACGTAAAACAGTAGAGTCGACGGAGATGGACACTATAGGTAACATCACTATTTCTATAGGCATTGCGACCTGGCCTGTGCATAGTACTGATATTGCCCAAGTATATAAATGTGCCGATAAAGCGCTTTACCATGCTAAAGAGCATGGTCGTAACCAATGTGTAGTGGCTGATATTAGCTAAGCGCAGCTTAACTTTACATTGAACTCAAAGTGATAAATACTTTACAGAGAGTGCATCAGTTTATTAAGCCAGCCATCTGCTGTTGATGGTTTGTAAATCATTACTATGCCTTCGCTGTAGTGACTGTTAACCCCCTTTACAGTTATTTTTGTAAGTGCTAAATCATCAATCACAAAGTCTGGTAAATACGCAAGTGCTAAACCACTTTGTACTACCTCAATGAGAGCACTGTAGTCGCTACACCTGAAGACAATATTACGTTCAGCCATTTCATCTTGCCAACCATCAGAACCAATACCTTGCTCTAAACCGCACAAGGGTGAAAACAGCGGACAAGCAAAAGCTGATTGCGCAAACTCGCTTTTACTTAGAGCTAATAACTTTTTTTGTACTAAATTATGAGTGCGTGCCGCTGCTACACTAAACCCTGTATTAAATACGTCAACTGCCACTAAGTTAGTATGCTGGCTGTTGTATAATGCCTCGCGAGTAACCAGCGCAATATGCGCAGCTCCCGACGCCACTTGGCTTATGGCTTCGCCCTCAAACACATTATTTATTCGTACCGAGCAGGGCAGGTGGCTAAGTGGTATAAGCAGCCTCTTTAAACCACTTTTAAGTAAAATAGCAGGGCCTGCAATTACTGCATTAAATTTATGATTATCGCTTTTAAAGCGGCTAGTGAGCTGTTGGTAGTTATGAACTAAATCGCTACTGTGCTTAACAAACTCTTTGCCTTTATCATTAAGTACTAAGGTTTTACCCACACGATTGAATAGTTTAGTGGCTAAGCTTGCCTCAACTTTTTTTAGGGTTTTAGAAAGCGCACCAGCGGTAACATTAAAATGCTTAGCGGTTGTGTGCAGGTTTTGCGAACCCGCCACGTGAATTACTTTTTCAATGTCATCTAAATGCATTGTACCAAACCGTATTGATTAAGAGGAAACAACTAACAACTTATTATCGATTATTTATACATAAAAATCAGCTTATAGTAGCGCTATATTAATTTTAGAGCATAAACATGAAACACCTACTGCTATTTTTTATTTTGTTTTCAACAACAGTTTTAGCAAACACTCCCCTACACAATTCACAAAATACGCATAAGAGCCACAGCTATGTAGGGTTTCATGGCATGGCGCTTATATTAGCAAACGATAAAGTGCTTGCCAGTCACATGCCTTTATACACTACTCCCCACGACTACCAAATAGTGTATGAAGTAACTACAAGTGATACCCACTTAAAAATAATCAAAGATGCTTTAAGAAAAGCAGCAAACGAGCAAAGCCAGATCACTATTTTACCAAGTAAGTTTAACCTAAACTTATTAATAAATAAGAAGACACCCATTTTAAATACCACTGTGTTTAATGGTCATTTTGAACGCGGAGGTACGGCCCTGTTTTCGACAAAGCTGACTTTTAAAAACCCGTTATATGTAAAAAAACTCGCTATTACACAACCCGTAAAAGCAGAGTTTGATTTAATAAAGGTATCAGCAGGACAGGGGGTGGTAATTCATAAAATACAAAGTAAACCAAGCTATGACTCGTTAAGCTTAGTGTCGCTTATTAAGGGGAAGTATAACGGGGAATTAGAGTGCGACAGCGCAATAAATACAACGCTTGCAAGTAAGCTAAGTGCGTGCTTTAAAAACGCCCCCAGCTATTTAGAAACAAAAGATTTTGCGATTAATTAATTTATAAATAACGGCGATTTTAGCTTTAAAAGTGCTGTTTATATAAAGTGTTAATGGGCATTAAGTATGTAGAGGTGTACCTGAATATACTCACCATTAAGTAATTTGACTTGAGTAAATATGTGGCAGGCAAACGCTGCATACCCATGCAGCGTTTACTGCCATTTGTTTAGCCCTAATTAAAACTGATAGCTTACCCTTGCTGAAAAGTTACGCCCAGGTTGGGTGTATTGGCTAAAATCAACACTTTGCGATTGACCTGCAATCAACTCAAAAGGTACATATTCTTTATCGAGCAAGTTAAGTACACCTACATTTAGCTGCCACGCTTGCCATTCGTAGTTTGCGTATAAATCAACAACCCCGTAACCATGCCCTTGCGTAGTTTTATCATCGTTTGCATCAAGTACTACATCCGATTGCGATTTAGCTAAACGCAACGCAGCGGTCCAGTTAATATTACCCAGCTCTGTACTTAACAATATTGAGCCATTTAACGGGCTAATGCTGGTAAGTGGCTGATCGGTTTCTTTGTTTTCACCATCAACATAGGCTACGTTTGCCTCAAGTAGTATATTTTCAGCAACATACATGGCAATTCCTGCTTCTACACCGCTTATTTGTGTTTCGCTAATATTTTGATATTGATACAAAGCTTTGTTTACATTAGGAATGTACGTTGGCTCAACACCCACTACGGCGGTTTCAATAAAATCATCGAATGCTGCATAAAAAGCACTTAAGTTTACGCTAATATCGCTGCTGGCGTACCTAAGCCCAAGCTCAAATGAGTCACTGCTTTCTGGGTCTAAATCGGCGTTTGGTAATATTTGATAAAACGGCTCAACGCCGTGGCTTTGATAGGCTTGGTCGTGCGGTGGTATTTTAAAGCCTCGTACGTATTGCCCGTACCACGATAAGTTATCATCCACTTGGTATATAACACCTAGCTTAGGCGAGAAAGCAGATTCGGTAATATCATCAAGCTGCGCATCAGCGTAAAGCTCATCACTTTTAGCTTCTAGGGTGTAGTAATCATATCGCACGCCTGCAATAACCGACCAGGCACTGTTTTTAAACGAAATACTGTCTTGTACATAAGCGCCAATTAAAGAGGTGTCAGCCCCCGGGAATGCTTTTTGTTTTTGGTCTGTAAAATCAACCGTGCCATCAGCTAAAACACGTGTTTTTAAACGTGGGCGAGTGGTGTCGTATAAGTCGATATCAACTCCGTATACCACTTCGTGATCGGTGGTTTCTCCTTTAAGGCCTTTATTAAATACTGCTTTTAAACCTAAAATATTTTGCTCAAAACGATAGTCGTTATAATCGGTGTAGGTGCTTGCGCCACTAATTGCATCGCTTTGTTGCTCGTAACTACTGTAAGACACTTGCCCGTACCATTTATCAAACGCAGCTGTAGCTACTTCTGAATGATAATCCAGCGCCAGTGACCAACTAGTGTCGTCTTCCTCGGTTTCTTGAACGGCAGGAGTAATTACTTGCTCAGTCGTTTGATTAAAATAATCAAGGGTGTATTTAAGTGTGCGTTTTTCATCAAGCTGTTGCTCAAATTTAACTAATAAAGCGTCCGACTTTGCATCATAACCGGGTAAGTTTTCGTCGTAATTCTGAACTTCTTCGCTGTCGCGATGGCTATAAACTGCGCTTACTGCAAAGTCGCCTAAGTCTTTTGCACCGGTAATATCAGCAGCAATTTGGTTACTTTGACCTTGATACGCCAGTGCCATTTTTACATAGCTGCTGTTATCTTTTAAATAATCGCTTGGATCTTTAGTGGTTATAACCACAATGCCACCGAGTGCGTCAGAGCCATATAAAGACGATGCAGCACCTTTGGCTACTTCTACTTGTTTTACGCCTGCTACATCAAAGTAATTGCGGCCAACTAAATATCCCCCTCCGCCTGCATAACCATCGTTGGTGCGTCGGCCATCTTTTATAAATACAACACGGTTACCACCAACACCACGTACAGTAAGTGTTTGCGCGCCTGCGCCACTGCCTGTGGTTGCAATGCTTGAATCGTATTTAAACATGGTTTGTAAATCTACAGCTAGCTGGCGCTCTATATCTTGCTCGGTAATAACCGTTACTGAGCCTGTTACATCTTTAAGCTTTTGTTCAAAGCGCGAGCCACTCACAACAATATGATCGTCAATTATGTTTTCGGCAAATGCAGTGCCCGATCCGAGTAATAAGGTTGCTATAGCAGTAAATTTAAATGTAGAGGGATTCACTTTAACTCCAAATGATAATAGTTATTATTTATGGCGAGGATGTTACAACTAAGTCAAATTAAGATCAATTAATTATGATAATCATTTTCATTTAGATTTAACCAGTTATAATAGCCGAAAAATAAAAGCCGGAGTTTGTAATGAAATACCTATTTATATTGTTTGCTTTAGTCGCTCAACCTGCACTTGCACAGGAGCGCGTTATTAGTGCTGGCGGCACCCTTACAGAAATAATTTATGCGCTGGGCAAACAAAGTACCCTTGTAGCGGTTGATCAATCTAGTATGTACCCACAGCAAGCTACGCAATTACCACAGGTGGGTTATTACCGTGAATTAGCGGCAGAAGGCGTGCTTTCTATGCGCCCAACCACCTTATTAGCGCTTGAAGGCGCAGGGCGAAGCCAAGCACTTAAACAAATTGAGGCAACTGGGGTTAAACTAATTCATTATAAAAAGCCCACCTCAGTAAATGAGCTACTTGAGCTAATTAAACGCCTTGGTACCGACTTAAACGCCAAGCAAAAAGCGCAATCACTTATTACGCACATTACAGACTCATTACCTGAAAAAGCAAAAGCGCAGACACACAGCGCGCTATTTTTACTCTCAGCTAATGAGCGCGGGCTTGTTGCTGCAGGGCAAGAAACCGTCCCTAATTTATTATTTAGCTATGCGGGCATTACTAATATAGGCGCTACACATTCAGGCTTTAAAGTAATTAATACCGAAGTACTTGCTGTAAATCAGCCTGACTTTTTAGTTGCGCCAAAGCATGTTGTACAAAGCATTGGCGGCAAGCAGGCTTTTTGTAAGCAACCGAACCTACGCTTATTAAAAGCAGCGCAAAGCTGTAACTTACTTGTAATGGATAGCCTGCTTTCGCTTGGCATGTCGCCACGTATTGCCACAGCAATTAATGAGCTTAACGAGTATAAAACCCGCTTATGAACACCCTAACATTGAGCCGCTTTGTGCCTATAACACTTAGCCAAACTCATAAATGGATGCTATTAGCCTCTGTTTGTATTTTTGCTTTGGCGCTACTAAGCATTGGGTACGGCCCTGCAGGATGGGATTGGCGTTTAGCTATTGCCTGGCTTGCGCCCGAGTACTTTAATCAGTTTGATGCGCTGCAAATTAATGTAGTAATGCAAATACGTTTGCCGCGTTTTGTGCTTGCTGTATTAGTAGGGTTGGTACTTTCCCAAACAGGGGCGGCAACCCAAGCGTTGTGCCGTAACCCGCTGGCAGATCCATCTATTATTGGCATTAGTGCAGGTGCGGCAATGGTTGCAGTGGCGTTTATAGCACTTAGCGCGCAGTTTAATTTTAACGCTCAGTTGTATTTACCTTATGCGTCGTTTTTAGGGGCGCTTGGTGTTACCTCGCTGGTATATTTTATTGCCAAGCAGCAAGGGCAAATTAATATCACCACACTTATATTGGTGGGGGTTGCTATTAACGCGTTAGCATTCGCTGTTATTGGGCTACTGAGTTTTTTTGCCGACGATAGCGCGCTACGATTAATAAATTATTGGACCATGGGCTCATTAGGCGGAGCAAGCTGGAGCACGATTATTCAAGCTGCACCGTTACTGTTTATCAGCCTAATTGGCCTGTGGCGGTTAAAAAATCCCATGAACTTACTCCTTATTGGCGAGTCACAAGCTCAGTACCTAGGAGTAGACACCAATAAGCTTAAATTGTATGTCATTATACTCGTTGCATTAGGGGTAGGTGCGGTTGTAGCGCTTACCGGTTTAATAGGGTTTGTTGGCTTGGTAGTCCCGCATATTGCCCGCTTAATGGTGGGGCCGCATTTACGTAATATGCTGCCGCTTTGTATGCTAATTGGCGTAGTGGTATTGCTACTTTCTGACTGGCTAGCACGCATTGTGATCATGCCATCAGAGCTACCCATTGGCATTATTACTGCGTTATTGGGTGCGCCATTGTTTATTTATTTAATAGTGAAAAATAAGCGAGGTTGGTCATGATCACGTTTAACAACCTAAGCGTTGGCTTTGATAATCACAGCGTTTTAAACGCTATTAATGGCAGCGCTAAACAAGGGCAACTTGTCGCACTACTTGGTGAAAATGGCGCAGGTAAATCTACCTTGCTGCATACCTTAGCAGGTATGCACGCCTTTACAGGCAGTGTACTTTTTAATGCTAAGCCGCTGGCCTCTCACGCTAAAAAACGCCTTGCAACACAGCGCGCAGTCATGATGCAAGCTAACCACGTAGGGTTTGATTTTAATGTATCTGAGCTTATTGCAATGGGTCGCTATCCGTATGTAGAGTCATTAAAAATGCAAAGCGAAAAAGTACATAAATATGCCGCTATTATGGATTTAAACCAGTATTTAACTCGCCGCGTAAGTGCGCTTTCGGGCGGAGAGCAACAGCGTGTTCATATGGCGCGTACTTTAGCGCAACTCGATGCCTTTACACAATCGGCCGAGCCAAAACTAATGCTGCTCGACGAGCCTACATCAGCACTTGATATGCGCCACCAACATGCTTTGCTCAGCTGCGTTAAAACCTTTGTAGAGCAGGGTAACAGCGCCATTATTGCAATACACGATCTAAATTTAGCCAGCCTTTATGCAACCGATGCTATTTTACTGCACAACAAAAAAGTGTTGCAAAGTGGGCCTATAAACACCGTATTAACTGAACAAAACTTACAACAAATGTACGCCATGAAACTGCACGTAAACCCTCATCCTTATAACGATGCACCCATGGTTTTTTCTCAACGTCAGGAGTTTTTATGAGAGAGCAAGCATTAAACGATGCACGCACCTTGGTTTACAAAACCAATGCAGGTGTCATGTCGACCATTTCTAATAATTTTCGCGGCTACCCGTTCGGCTCAGTAACCCCCTATATGTGCGACGAACAAGGCCGTGTTTACTTTTTTATTAGCGATATAGCCCAGCACACTAAAAACTTAAAGCACGACTCACGTATGAGCCTTACCGTATTTGACGCCACCGACAGTGGCGATCAAAACGAGCACGGCCGCGTAACGCTTGTAGGTGATGGCTCTATTGTACCAAGTGAGCAAGCACACACTTTACTTAATAACTATATTGCCCTATACCCCGAAGCCGCTAGCTACCGCAACGCGCACGACTTTCAGTTATGGCAATTAGACGTAGTACGAGTACGTTACATTGGCGGGTTTGGCAAAATATTTTGGCTTGAACAAAACGAATGGCAGGATGAGGCAAAAAACTGGGATGAAAACCAGCAGCAAAGCATGATAAGTCACATGAACGATGACCATCAAGATGCTATGTCGCTCATATTAATGCAGCACTACAGCGTAGCTGATAACACCCCAATAATGAGCGGCTTATTACCCACTGGTTTTTATATACAAAGCCAAAAGCGTAATTACTTTATTAACTTTAATACCCAGTGCAACAGCCCGTTAGAGGTTCGTAAAGCGCTGGTTGCGCTAACCAATCAAGCCCGAAATAACTAAACTAAATACATGACGACATAGTTAACCTGAGCTCTGGTTAAGAAATTCACTAACTATGTCGTCATTTTATAAGCAAACTGTTTGCTCGCCGCGTTTGGCTAACGCTTTAAAAGCCGCTTGTTGATGCTGTGTTTGTACATAACGGGGTGGCAAAGGGTTAACTTGCAACTGATACCCTGTTTGGTTAGCTTGCACACTTGTAACCGGCGATATCCACACAACCCTAAGCTCTGGCGCTAAACGCTTAATAACTCGCGCTATACCTTCGCCATTTTTCACATGAAAATCGCCCGCTATATGCATTACCTGCGCATCTTTATGATTATTTAAATAGTTAACGATAGACTCCCCCATTGTTTCATCCCAGGTAACTTGCGCAGCATAATAATTTTCGTTTTGACTTGGCGTGCCATGGTGCATTGAGGTCATAAAACGTTGTTTATAATCACTGGGGGATGTATCAATAGCGGCTGCAATATAGCTCTGCTGTGTTTCATCAAGTTTACTTAGGTAACTTATGCCTTGCCTGCCAATACAGGTGACTATATTTTTAGGGGCATTTGCAGCTATTACATCGCTATTGTTCGTTTTTGCCAGCTCTACCAGCGCACGGTAATCACTTTTGTAGTTAGGCCACGCTTGGGTGTTATCAATTAAGTATTGCTCACCAATTTCACTCTTAACGTACTGGTTTAAAGTATGCTGATCCGCGCGGCTAAATTGCTCAAGCGACAGGGCTGAGCGTTTACTACTTTTGCTTAATTGCTCAAATAACTCAGCCTGAAATAAATGCACACCCGGATGTGTATGCAATTCACCCACTAAAACCACATCGGCATTTAATAGCTTGGGCTCTAATAATACAGAGCTAACAGGCTTTGCTTGTGCATTATAAAGTGCTGAGTAGTAAAGCGATGAGCTTTTATCAGGCACCGTGGCTGTTGTGCTACAACCACTCAACCCCGTAACTAACGCCAGAGTTAACATAGACTTATTCATACACACCTTCAACACTCTTTAATGCAAATAATTATCAATATCATATACTTATAATACCTATTAAGCCAGCCAAACTGCTGCTTACTTACATAATCAAGGAAATGAGCGAAACGCGCATTGATATGCCTTAACTTTGCTTGTAAATATTAAATAGCTTTTGATAGCAATATCTTAGGTAATTTGTTAAAACTGTGTAAAGTAGAAAATGAGCGTGACAACCGCAGGAATATACGCAAAATTGTTGTGCTTTTACGTTCTAGATTGAATTATAGGAGATCTAATTGAGTATTGAATTTTTAGAAACGGATTTCGATAAGGTTAGCTACCTTTTGAATTTGCTCACTGCAAGAGCAACTGGACTTGCATCTGACTCAGGTGAATTTGAAGCATTACGCTCTGAATTGCTGAGTAATTCTAATCTTGCACCAATGCTTCCTCAGTGGTTACGACAGCACCGTAATTTAGATTCATTTTGGGGGTTTATTCAGCCAAAATTTAGTAGTTACGCCGAAAGACGTACGTATTTATCTGGTGAGTTCACACCAATATTAGATCAATTGGAGTTCGGGCAACCAACTCAGGGAATAATGCCAACTACTACAAATACACCAGTGCCTCCAGCTAAAGAAGTTCCTCGTAACAAACGGAAAGTGTTTATTGTTCATGGACATAACAACGAAGTAAAACAAGAAGTAAGTCGCTTTGTCGAGCAACTTGGTTTAGAAGCTATTATCCTGCATGAGCAAGCTAACGCAGGAATGACAATTATTGAAAAAATTGAACATTATTCAAATGATGCTGATTTTGCTCTTGTTTTATATACTCCATGTGATTTAGGGAGAGCTATAACAGAGCCAAACCCTCCAAAAAATAGAGCACGACAAAATGTAGTGTTTGAACATGGTTACCTTATTGCGAAGCTTGGTCGAGAAAATGTCTGCCCTTTAGTTAAAGGGGCTCTTGAAACTCCAAATGATATAAGTGGTGTTTTGTATGTCACTATTGATGATCCTGGTGCATGGAAAAACCAAGTAGCAAAAGAGTTAGTTCAATGTGGCTACACTTTAAAATCATTTTTCTAATAAGTATCAAAGACTAACGCTTACACAGGCGCTAGGTACTGGAGAAGGTTTAATAGATGGAACCAAATTATTCAGAATATTCTGTTACCGAATTGCAAGAAGCTATTACATCTATTGATAGGGCTTTGTACCCTGAACGCTTTGAGCTATTAAAAGCCGAACTATTAAATAGAGACGAAGAAGACCATGAAGCTTCTCAATTAGTAAGTCTTTCATCAAAGGACTTACTTATTAAGCTCAGCAATGCATTTTTTGTAATTCCGTTGATGATCTATGTAGGAGTAGATGCACTTAATAGCGGTGAAATACTCCTTAAAGGAGCAGCTATATCAAAAAATGAAAACTTTATATTATTTACATTAAGCGTAATGTTTTGTTTTTTAATCTCAGCGGTACTGACATGTAGCCTGTTTGTGGATAAGAGCAAAAGTTCCTGACAAATACATTATGTCGTTCATAAATTCACTAGGGCAAAGTTCTATTAGTAGTGCTTTCTTAAGGTTGATAGTATTTTTTACCCAGGGAAAAACATGTTGCACAAGCTAAAGCGAATGGGGTCACCCATTAGAAAGTTCCGGTCAAGCAGACAGCTGTGTTTTCTTGATCTTTTTATTCAAAAACCAAGTGTTCTTATTATTTAAACTCAATTTAAATATGACTACGCACCTAGTAATGACGTCAATTGGTGTGAATATGCACCAGTCACCCATATGAATTTAGGCAGTTTAATTAAGCATTATTGATGATTAATTAAGGCCCTTGGCTTGCGCCTCAGTCATCGTTTAGTACCAATGTCAGTCCAGTTTCTGACTGCGTTTACACACTGCGCTGTAACAAGTCTGTGGTTTATGCTTACACATAACCAACCCTTTGTGGCTCAAACATTGGGCATATCCAGTATTTAAATATGAGCGGTTAACATGCAGGCCTAATCAAATCTAATGGTTTTACGAACCCCATTGCTAGCTCAACACGTTAACCTAATTTATTTAATAGGCGCTAAGCAAACGCCTTGTGTTCATCGAATGGTACATTGTCTTTAAGCACGTGATAACACGCTCTTGCGAGCTTATGTGCAACCGTTTTAATCGCAACTACTTTGTTTGTTTTAGCCAGTTTTCGTTGATAATATTTTTTAACTGTTGGGTTATAACGAATTGCAAAATTAGCGGCCTCAGTAAAGGCCCACGCTAAATAACGATTACCATTCTTCTGATTAGTCGCGCCTTTTTCTTTCCATTGCTGTACCTTGCCCCTTTAACACAGCGACAATACGATGAGAAATTTCCTGGGCTATCAAAACGTTTAATCGTGCCGGTTTCTAACATAATAGTCAGTGCTAACGTATTCCCAATTCCATCAATACTTGTTAGGTTTATAAACTCAGGGGAGAGTGATGTTTGTTTTAAAATAGCTCCCTCTATCGCATTAATTTGCTGTTGAGCACAGCGTATTAATGAGAGGTTGGAAATGACCGACAATGCTGTATTCATTGAGCTAAAGTCTGCGTGTACCTGCTCAGTATCAACGCCTTTTCTGATAGCAGCCATTTGCTTTATTTTGTTGCTACCGAGCTTATAACCAAGATGACGCATGTAACAACTTTGCACCGATAATAAGTTTTTAGTGGACTGTTGAACAATGTCCATTCGTTTGCGCATTAAGTCGCGAACAGCCCTGAGTTCACGTGGATAAATATAGCCTTCAGGCAGTATATCTAGACGTAGTATTTCAGCTAACCAACGTGCATCACTATGGTCATCAGCATGTTTTAAGCCTGAATATTGTTGGATTGCAGCAGGGTTCCCTAAGTGGAGTTTAAATTCTGCATCCATTAATGCATCAACTAACCAATACCAATTAAATGTTGATTCGACAACAAGCCCTGTTAACTTGTCTTTATAAGGGGTTAGAAAAGATAAAATGACATACATGTCATTATTTAAACGTTTACAGCTAAGCGTTTCACCTTGCTCATTAATGATAGCAATAACACAGTTATTTGAATGCAAGTCAATTCCACCATATAGTTTCATACCAAGCTCCTCGAGATACAGTTTATGTTTTGGTCAACACAACTGTATCGAAAAACTCGAGGAGCTTTCTATATGATTATCAAATCTTGACTTCAGACATTAGAAACCTTCAATGTCCGCTTATGACACTCTCCAGCCACTCGACACTTAAAATGTTGATAATAATTGGAAAGGTATTTTACTGTGTCGGATGGCGCTTCGCTTATCGACCTACACTGGCACATATTCGGCTGTCAGATTTAATTGAATCCTATTAATCAATTTCGACAACTAAACTTATCCCCGTAATTACGACCCTTTAACAACCACGTTTAACAAAGCTTTTTAAACATTAGAGCGCGTTGATTCTGTAACCCCTTTTAATAACTAGTTAAACGCCCTTAATTATTATCTTTTTAGGACATGACCAGTATGTTATATTATAACAATTGATGTATTTAGCTCTATTTTTAATAAGGGTTAGCTTATGAAAACGTTTAAAAAAGGGCTGAGCGTTGCCCTGCTATTAGGGCTGGGCTTTAGTGCTCATGCGCAAAAGCATGTGCATGGAGAAGGTGAGTTACTTATTGCTCAAGAGGGTAGCTTGCTGCAAATGCAGTTTATTATTCCGGCTGCCGATGCACTGGGGTTTGAACACCAAGCTGCTAACTCATCTGATAAAAATGCCATTAACGTACTTGCTCAGCAATTAAAAAACAGTAGCCACGCTATTGATATTAAAGGGCAGTGTATTTTACAAAGTACCGAAAACTCACTTGCTCACAGCCACATAGAACACGATGAGCACGATGAGCACGATGAGCACGATCATCATAATGTTGAAGCCACCTACAATTTTAACTGCAAAACACCGGTTATGGGCTTTTCGGTCACGTTGTTTAACTTAATGCCTTCGCTGAATGCGCTTAACGTGCAATGGATTAGTAATACGGGGCAGGGCTCAACAGAAGTAACGCGCAGTAATCCTGTAATAAGCTGGCAAAGCTAATATTTAGCCGCCAACTCGCACCCATTAAACATAAATTGCTGACTAAATAAGAGCCGTAAGCATGAAAAGCCAACTAATAAAAAATGCCAAAATGATTAACGAAGGTAAAACGCAACTTGCTGATGTACGCATTACCAACCAATTTATTGAACGCATAGCCCCCAACATAACCGCGAGCGAAAACGACGATGTAATTGACGCGCAAGGTGCGTACTTACTGCCGGGCATGATAGATGGCCAAGTGCATTTTAGAGAGCCAGGCCTTACCCATAAAGGCTCTATATTAACTGAATCACGTGCAGCAGTGGCCGGCGGTATTACAAGTTATATGGAAATGCCTAATGTTAACCCTTCAACCACAAACAAAGCTGCGCTTGAAGAAAAATACGCCATAGCCGAGCAGCATTCTTATACCAATTACTCTTTTTACCTTGGCGCAACCGAGCACAATTTAGATGACATTAAAGCGCTCGATCCTAAAAAAGTGTGTGGCGTAAAAGTGTTTATGGGCGCATCTACCGGTAATTTATTAGTAGAAAACCCAGAAGCTCTTGAGGGAATATTTCGTGAATGCCCTGTACTTATAGTTACCCACTGCGAAGATGGTAAAACCATTAGCAAAAACAATCAGCGCTATGAGCAACAAGGCATTGTGCCTAGTATTACCGACCATCCAAAAATTCGTGATGCGCAGGCTTGCTATGCCTCATCGTCGTATGCGGTGTCGCTTGCTAAAAAGTACAATGCGCAATTGCATGTATTACACATAACCACCGAAAAAGAGCTGAGTTTATTTACAAAAGGCGATATAGCCAATAAAAGCATTACCGCAGAGGCTTGTGTACACCATTTATATTTTAGCGAGCAAGATTACAAAGCCTTAGGCAACTTAATAAAATGTAACCCTGCCATAAAAGCTAAAACCGATCGCGATGCGCTTATAAACGCGGTTAAAAATAACCAAATAGATATTATTGCCACCGATCACGCCCCGCATACATGGCAAGAAAAGCAAACCAATTATGTTAACGCGCCAGCAGGCTTGCCCTTAGTAGAGCACGCACTTTTAAGCTTACTAGAACACGTTAAGCACAACCGCTTAAGCATAGAGCAGGTGGTAGAAAAAACCGCACATAACCCCGCGCTGCGCTTTAAAGTAGATAAACGCGGCTTTATAAAAGAGGGTTACTACGCCGACCTAGTGCTGGTAAGTACACAACAAACCACAAAAGTTAGCCACGACTCTTGCCGCTCCCTTTGCGGCTGGACGCCTTTTGATGGTGTTGAATTTTCGTCAAAAATAGTAAGCACCTGGGTTAATGGCGAGCGCCTTTACGATGGCAAAACGGTCACTAAACCAAGTAAACCTGCTATGCCTCTTGTTTTTAATCGTTAATCGGAATATTTAAATTTATGAATGCTAAAAGCCATTTGCCCGATATTACTTCGCAGCCTAACTCTCTTAATGCACGCCCATTGCAATGGGTCGGTATGGAGGAGGTTTCGCTGCCGTTACATATTTTAAATAACAAAGGTGAACAACTACATACTCACGCCAAAGCAGGCATATTTGTTAGCCTTGATAAAGCAAATGCAAAAGGCATACATATGTCGCGTTTGTATTTATTGCTTAATGAACAACTGGCTAATAAGCCACTAAATGGCCAAGTTTTAACAACACTACTTGAAAACATACTTAGCTCTCAGCAAGGCTTAAGCTTAAGTGCAAAAATAGATTTAGCCTTTGAACTTATAATAAATAAGCCGGCGCTTTTATCAAATCAATTTGGGTTTCAGGCGTATCCGGTGGCTATTAGCAAAACTATTACTGATGGAGTCATTAATACAGCACTTAGCCTAACAATTCCTTATTCGAGCACTTGCCCGTGCTCGGCTGCGCTTTCAAGGCAAGCGTTAAGTGATGCCGTAGCAGAGCAATTTACAGAGCAGCAGCTTGATAAAAACGCCCTATTAGAGTGGCTCACATCGCAGCAAGGCAGTGTAGCTACACCGCATAGCCAACGCTCGTATGCGTATATAAATATGAGTATAAAAGGTAAACAACTCCCCGATTTACCCTCTCTCATTACACAAATGGAAGACGCTATAGGGACGCCAGTACAAACCGCGGTAAAACGAGAAGACGAGCAAGCCTTTGCCAAATTAAACGCCGAAAACCTACTTTTTTGTGAAGATGCAGCGCGCAGGCTAAAGCACGCCCTTGAACAAAAAACGAATATTTACGACTACAACTTTAAAGTTGAACACCAAGAAAGCCTACACGCACACAACGCCGTGGTGTACGACCAAAAATTCCCACAATAGGACGTTAATTAACAGCGAACATTTAACAAATAAGGCACTGTATACTTGACGAAGAGTCTTCATGAGTCGCAAGTAATAGCAGCAACAAAAATAATCCAAAGGACATAAAAAATGAATGCGTTTAGTTTATTAACTATTACCTGTGTAGCAACGCTAAGTATTGGCTGTACATCAACTATTCCTACAAAAGTAGTGGAGAGTTCACCAAATAGTGAGGTTGTTACTTCCTTGCAAAGTGTATCGCAGCCATTAAAGGTGGCAACATGGAACGTAGAGCACCTTGCTTATCCAATCGATACAGGCTGTAGAACACGAACACCAAGCGAAATAGCAGCAATGAAAGCGTATGCAAAAAACTTAGGCGCCGATATTATTGCGCTACAAGAAGTGGGATCTAAAGCGGCCTTACAGCAAATATTTTCTGAAGACGACTGGCAACTTATTATGTCTACCCGAGCAGACAGCAAAGCCTATACGTGCAGACAAACGGGGGCTTTATCAACCCAACAAAAAGTAGCTTTTGCAGTAAAAAAAGCAATGCCTGTACTCAATACTGCTGCCATAGATCAATTAGCCTTAAAAAGAGCAGGGCTACGCTACGGCTTACAAATAACGGTTAATACTCCAAACGGCCCAACCGATATACTTAACGTACACATGAAAAGCGGCTGCTTTGTAGATGACTACCTTAAAAGCGACTCACCTGCGTGTAAAACCTATGCACAACAAGCACCAGTGCTTAATAGCTGGGTTGAAAAACACGAAACTGCAGGCACGCCTTACGTAATATTAGGTGATTTTAACCACCGTATATCAGCGCCTTACAATCGACTAACCCGTACTTTATTAAGTAATGAACGCTCAACTCGTATTACGACCAGCCAGTTATTAGGGTGCCAAGCACGCTACCCTGCGCCTATCGATCATATAATTGTGGGTAAAATGGATGCTAAAAGTATCGCAAAATCAGCCCAAGTCCATAATTATAAAAATATGGATGATAAAGCCATGCTAAGCGACCATTGTGCGGTATCGGTTTCTATTACAGATAACACAAATGCGCTATCAGCATCGGTTTTATGGCAAACAACCAGTAAAGAGTATCAAGCATTAACAACTTACATGTACCAACAAGCTCAAACAGCAGTTGCGCAACTACCACGATCTGTAACTAACTGGGTTGCAGTAATGGATGTAGATGAAACCGTGCTTGATAACTCTGCCTATCAAAAACAAACCGAACTGAGCGGTGAAGGTTATACCCCAAATACGTGGCAAGCCTGGGTAAAAAGCGAAAACGCAACGCTAGTACCTGGTGCTAAATCGTTTATAGAAGCGCTTTACAAGCAAGGCGGCAAAGTAGCACTGGTTACTAACCGCGATAAAGCAAACGATGTACACACATGGAATAACCTTAAAGCAGTTGGCTTACCTATAACAGTTGAAAACACCTGTTTAATGGGCCGCTCAGAGGCCGATAAAACCGCTGTAGATGGCAAACACTTTATTAACGATAAAGATCTTCGCCGCCAACAAATAACGCAAGGCAGCGCCGATTGTTTTGCACCAAAAGGTATGCAAAATAACTGGAAACAACCGCAGGTTATTAAGTTTCAGGTGGGGGATAACATAGAAGACTTTAGCGGCGTAACACAAGAAAGCACCAATATAAAAACGCTGCAACCCAAGCTTGGTAAATCATTATTTTTACTACCAAACCCTATGTATGGTTCGTGGTAAATACTATTAAAAAGGAAGAGTAATATGACCGATAAATCACCAGCCCCAACAGGCTCAGGCTGCACTAACACAAGCTGTTGCCCGCCACCGCAAAGCCCAATAACCCGTGGCACGCCTAAACTAGGTCGAAACGATCCGTGTGTATGCGGCAACGGGCGTAAATATAAAAAGTGTTGTGGTAAAAACGAATAAAGTGCACTTATCATTTTTAATTTAGAACTAAAAAGTAGGGCTACGCAATGTTAGCCCTATAAATTTCTAAGCTCAGCGTATTTAACTCGCTGTCACTTCTATTTTTTGCTCTAGCGTGAAAGGTTTTGTATTTAAAAAGCCGCTTATTTGAACCAGAATTTCTGATTTACCGGATTTATTAGCAACGTATTTTAAGCTGTGTATTCCGCGTGTACGCTCTAATAATATTGAAGGCTCGCCGGTAAGTTTAATACCTTGTGGCGCTACAAATTTAACACTTACCGCGCTGTAACGTTTTGGCACCAAGTAGCTAAAATTAGCTGTGCTTGTATCACCAACATTTACTTGCACTTGTTTAGCGTGCTTTACAGAAAAACGCTCAAATATAGGAGTCTGAAAGTTTTGACGAGCAAACGGATGAAACTGATTTAAGCCAACCCCAGAGTGAAACTCGCACGCATTAACGCCAACAGATGCACTTGCTAATATTAATGAGCAGAGCAGATATTTTTTATTCATATTATTCCTCGTACGGTAAAACTCGGTCTAACTTGAGCTCGTAAGCCGATCTACCTAATTCGTTTTCTACGGTATTTATTGTTATTTTTCCTTCAAACCAAAATGCGTCGTATAGGCTTTCAAGCTCAACGCCTTGTTCAAATTTAACGTAAATTATTTGGTTTGGCGGTGGTGGCGGCATATGCAAACACGCCCCAAAATAAGGCACTACAAAAAACTCACTAATGCGCTTACCTTCTTCTGATTCAAGCGGCACTATAAAGCCAGGCACACGAATATGCTTATTGTTATAGCTTTCAATCACTCGTGCGGAGCTTAATGCTTGCTGATAGCGTTTGCCTTGCTCGTTTTCGAACGGCTTGGCGTCTAGGCTATCTAGTGTGTCTTGCTCTGAGCCATCTTCAATTTCGGTTAAATACTCCGGTGGATTAAGTAATGCGTCTAAATCATCTTTAGGCATTAACTGAATCCACTCTATTTCTTCGTAGCTTTTACTTTGAGCCGCTGACTCACAAGTAAATACTAAACTGGTCAAGGCAATAACACACCAAGCAACCATGTTAGTTACATTTTTTGACATATTTTCATCTCAATTAGCTTATTGCCCAACTAAAAACGTTATAACATATCAACACTTATCAAACCATAGGAGTCTTATCTTTGCCTAATACAATTTCTTCGGCCTCTACTCCCTTAGCTATACATATTAACCAACTTAGCTATAAGTACCACAAAGCCGACAAAACCTCGTTTTATATTCCTAACTGGCAAGTAAAACAGGGGGAGCAGGTATTTTTACACGGCGAATCTGGCTCAGGTAAAACTACATTACTTAATTTATTAGCAGGCGTGCTCACATCGCAAAGTGGCGATATAAACTTGCTTGAGCAAGCATTTTCAACGCTTTCATCAAAAAAGCGCGATAAATTTAGAGCACAGAACATTGGTGTGGTGTTTCAGCAATTTAATTTAATACCGTACTTAAGTGTGTTAAAAAACATTCAACTAGCTAGCTACTTTGCAAAAACAGGCAATACGAAAATAGAGCAAGAGGCGAACGCTCTGCTTTTAGCGCTCAAATTACCTACGACTATTTTGCAAAAAGCAGCAAATACATTAAGTGTTGGCCAGCAGCAGCGTGTGGCTATTGCCCGCGCTTTAATAAATAAACCTAAACTGTTATTAGTTGACGAACCCACCTCGGCATTAGACGCCGCATCGCGCGATGCATTTATGGCCTTACTAATTGATTTATGTAAGCAGCACAGCATAACGCTTGTATTTGTAAGTCACGATATGCACTTACAACAATTTTTTAAGCTAAGTGTTGATGTAACTTCGCTTTTAAAAGAGGAGTGTAACAAATGCTAGTATCGTTAGCGTGGAGCAGCTTAGCCAGTAGGCGTAAATCGGTCATACTTACGTTTTTATCATTACTTATAAGTATAAGCGTGCTGTTAAGTGTTGAGCATATTCGCCAGCAAGCCAAAGAGAGCTTTAACAGAACCATTTCAGATGTAGATATGATAGTAGGCGCACCTAGTGGGCAGTTAAATCTGCTGCTTTACTCGATATTTAGAATGGGTAGCCCCACCAGTAATATTAATTATAAAAGCTATGAAACCCTAAAGAGCAGCTCATTAGTAAAATGGGCAATTCCTATTTCGCTTGGCGACTCGCACCGTGGTTTTAGAGTAATGGGCACTAGTAATAGCTACTTTGAACACTTTAAATACGGCACTAAGCAACCACTTACTTTTAGTAGCGGCCAGCCATTTAACACGTTATTTGAAGCTGTAATAGGGGCCGATGTAGCCAAAAAACTTAATTATAAAATTGGCCAAAGCGTAGTGATTGCTCATGGTATTGGTAACACGAGCTTTACCCATCACGACAACACTCCCTTTATTATAAAAGGCATACTTAGCCCCACAGGTACGCCTGTTGATAAAACCATACATGTAAGCTTAAACGCCATTGAAGCCATACATTTATCACCGGTAAAACAAGCTAAATTACTTAACAATGTAGACTCGGTAAACACCACACCCGAGAGCATTACCGCAGTAATGCTAGGTTTAAAGTCTAAGTTTTCAACCTTTAAATTACAGCGCGATATAAACAACTATAAAGCCGATAGATTAATGGCCGTGTTACCCGGTGTTGCTATGAGTGAACTTTGGCAAATGATGGCAACAGTTGAAAACCTATTACGCGTTATTGGTATTTTGGTATTGGTATCGTCGTTATTTGGTTTATCAACCATGTTACTTGCCTCTATGGCGCAGCGTAAAAACGAAATTGCCGTGCTACGTGTATTGGGCGCAGGGCCAAGCGTTATTTTTAGCTTAGTACTGGTAGAAGCGTTAATTTTAGTCATACTGGCAAGCGCTGCCGCAACGGCTTTGCTAAGTTTAACTATATGGCTTTTAGGAAATTGGCTAGGCGCGACGTACGGCTTATTTTTAAATGCAAACATGTTTAATGTAGAAACACTAAAAGTGATAGCCGTTATTACTGTTGCCGCAACTATTACCTCAGCCATCCCCGCGTATGAGGCTTATAAAAATGCTCTGCATAGCTCGCTTGGCGCTAAAAGTTAGCATTTTTAAAAATTTAACCATGTAAAAAACTAAAGGGCCGCAGTAATAAGTACTGCGGCCTTTGTTTTTAGCTAAACTTTTTTAAACTAGCTAAGTTTAATAAGCGCCTGCGCTGTAAATAAGCTCGTAGCTGTGGCTGTAAATCTCAAGGATGTTACCAAACGGGTCTTCCATGTAGATCATGCGGTACGGCTTTTCACCCGGGTAGTAATAACGAGGGGCTTCCATACGTTTTTTACCGCCAGCTTCTACAATACGCTCAGCTAAGCCTTCTACATCGGGGTCTTGAACACAAAAATGAAAAATGCCTGTTTTCCAGTATTCAAAATTGTCTTTTGGGTTTTCTTGGTTTTTAAATTCGAAAATTTCGACACCAATACGATCCCCTGTAGATAGATGCGCAATTTTAAATTTTTCCCACTTTTCGCCAAATACTTCTGTGCACATTTCGCCAATTGGGCTTTTGTCTTCAGTAATTAAAGTCGGTTCCATTATTGTGTACCAACCCATAACCTTAGTGTAAAACTCGACTGCTTTTTCAACGTCGGGAACCGAAATACCAATGTGCGAAAAACTACGTGGATATGTATGACTCATAATGCTTCCTCTTTAACGTGTGACTTATCTTGTGACTAGTTGATGGAGTTAGTTTACGAATTGACCAATATTAAGTAAAATTATCATTAATCATCATTTTGAGTACGTTTTGTAATGATAAACCCTACATGGTTAAACACGTTTTGCACTTTGGTTGAGGTAAATCATTTTACCCTAACAGCTGAGCGCCTTTATATGACTCAATCTGGTGTAAGTCAGCACATTAAAAAGCTAGAGCAACAAGTTAACTGCGCTTTACTTGAGCGCCATGGTAAGCAGTTTTCGCTTACCCCTCAGGGCCAAAACTTATATCAGCAGGGCAGCCTACTTCTTAAAGATTGGCAATTTTTAGAACAACAATTAAAAGATGATTCGCCGTACAGCGGAGCGGTAAAGATTCAATCTCCGGGCAGCTGTGGTCTAAAGTTTTATAATCAATTATTAGCACTGCAATCTGAGCATAAAGAACTGATTATTGATTACCGCTTTGCGCCCAATGTAAGTGTTGAACAAGCTGTAGCAAATCACAGTGCCGACATCGGGTTTTTAACTCAAGCTCCAACATTTAGCGAACTAACCAGCCATAAAATAAGCCAAGAACCACTACTACTTGTAACGCCTGCAGGTATAAACATGCCTAATTGGCAAACCCTGTGTGAACTAGGGTTTATTGCTCACCCCGATGCAAGCCATCATGCGCAGCTACTACTAAGCGAAAACTACAGTGAGTTTGAGCATATTGACCAAATAAGACGTACGGGATTTTCTAACCAAATTAGTTTAATACTAGAACCTGTAAGCTTAGGGCTAGGTTTTACGGTATTACCTGCTCATGCTGTTGGCGCATTCAATAAGCCACAACTTATAAACACACATCATTTAGAATATCCGGTTAGTGAATCTATTTATGTGTGCCATCACCGAAATAGGCCGTTGGCAAAACGTATGAATACAGTAATTGAGCTAATAAAGGCGGGAGTAAATAGTTAAAACGTAAACCCCCTTTACACTCATGGCACTTAATACCTGAGCAAAAGAGGGAATAGAAAATTAGTTAACGCTTTCTAATTTTGCTTTTAAATCGAGTAAGTCGGTTGCAATAGTATTTGGCTGTATTTCCCAAGGATCGAAAATAGACTCTTCAGATCGTTGTATCCACGCTGCACGCATACCATGCGATATGGCACCGGTTACATCAAACGGGTTACTTGATACAAGCCATGTGTTTGCGCCCGTTGAATTTGTTTCGCGTAAAAAGTGGCTATAAACCCCAGGGTTTGGTTTAAAAGTTTTAACGTCGTCGGCACTTACTACTCCTTCAAAAAGCTCACTAATGCCGGCGGTTTCTAATAAAGTATGAACCGCGTCGGCAGCGCCGTTTGAAAATGCAAACAAACGGTAGTCTTTTGCTTTTAATTGCTCAAGGCCTGCTTTTACATCGTCAAACGCAGGAAGTTTTTTATAAAGATCTAGCAGTTGCCCTTTTTGATCTTCACTTAGCTCGGTTTTGTGCGCTAAGCAGGCGTAATCAAGTGCATGCTTTGTACATAGCGAAAAAGGAATATAATTTTGCATTAAGCCGCGTCTAAACGAATACTCTAATTGCTTTTCGCGCCATGTATTTGAAAATGCCTGGGCGTTGTCGCCAATCATGTCGTCGAGTGGTGAAAGCACACCATGGGTGTTAATTAGCGTGCCGTATACGTCAAATGCTAGTGTAGTTGCCATATTTGCCTCTTAATTTTAAATATAAATTTATAGCTTAATTTCGCTAATTTGGATTTGTGGCTGCGTGTTTGTAAAGTTAACTAAGTCGGCCAAAATTTTATCGGTATGTGGTGCAAATGAATTTTGAAATGATTCTACCGATTCAAACACAAGATGACCCATCGCTATATATGCTGGCGCTTCGTTTGGCGCACCGCCAGCAAGCCCAGCATCTGCAGAGCTACTAATTAATGCATCCCCTAATAGCTCTGCTATTAAAGGAATATGCACATTACAATAGTAATCAAAATCAAATTGGGCATCATCTGCATTTGGATAAAGAACTGAAACTTTAATCATAATAAAATCCTAACTTTTAGAGAGTGCAAACAAAACACTTAAATTTACCAATTTTTGCATTGGTGTAAGTCATAAATATGCTTTAGTCAAACATCATAAATCGGTGTAGCTGAACTCACTATAAACAAAACTGAACGATTGCTCAATTAATTATTGAACACTCGCTCAAATTCATTTATATTTGCCGCTGAAATCTTATCCTATTATTAATTAAGGCTATTTATGAGCACGCAAAAATTACATCCTGGCGATACATTTCCTCAAGTAAAAGTGACGCTTATTGATGACAGCGAAATTAATTTAGGAAAGTCGGAAAATGGATTACCGTGGCAAGCTATTTTTGTTTATCGTGGTAAACACTGCCCTATTTGTACATCTTTTTTGAATGAGCTAGAAGAAGTTAAATCGGCACTGGCCGATGCAGGCATAGGTGTAATTGCGGTGTCGGGCGACTCTAAAGCGCAACTAGAAGAACACATGGCAAGCTTAAATATTTCGTATCCTATTGCATATGGCTTAACCGAAGAGTCGATGCAGGATCTGGGTTTATATATTTCTAAGCCGCGTTTTGCAAAAGAAACCGATCATAACTTTAGCGAACCGGGCCTATTTGTAGTAAACGAGCACGGTAAATTGCATGTGATTGATATTGCAAATAACCCTGTTAGTCGCCCAAATTTAAAAACGTTGGTAGGTGGACTTACATGGATCCGCGATCCTAAAAATGATTACCCAATTCGCGGTACTTTAAACTATTAACTTTTAATTTAAACACCCTAAGTTTAAGTTTAAGTTTAAGTTTAAGTTTAAGCCTAGAACACCTGGACTTGGGGCATTTATACAACCCTTGGCTCTATTATAATAAGTTAAAAAACTCGCGTTCAGCTTTGAGCAAAACCAATCTCACAACTAACAATCCTCCTATATATACAAACCTTTAAGTAAATTTATAAGCATCAAGCGTTAAAACACCCATTTCGATATCACTAAATATTTTTTCAACTTCATTTGTACCTGCTCCCATAGCCGCAAAAAGTGGTAAAAAGTGCTCTTGGGTAGAATGATTAAATAATACGTGAGGCGCTTGGTTTAAATAATCTAACAACGCGAATGTATTGTGCGCTAAAAGCGTTTGTTCAACCCATTGAGTAAACTCACTAACCATTTGAACGCGGTTAGGCGTAGGTGGTTTTTTAAATATTTCGGGTAGATTATGGCTAATGCCACCTGAGCCAATAATTAATATGTTTTGATCGCGAAGCGGTGCAAGTAACTGCCCGAATTCGTACATGGCTTTTGCGCCTAAACGTGTATTAATAGACACCTGAACAATAGGTATATTAGCCGCTGGATACATTAACCGTAGTGGTATCCACACGCCATGATCCCACCCTTGCTTTACATCAAGCACAGCTTTAATACCTTTAGTGCTAAAAAGCTGTGCAATGGTATTGGCAAGTGCGGGCTCACCTGGTGCAGGGTACTGAATTTGATACATGTACGCAGGAAAATTATAAAAATCATGAATAGTCTGCGGTGCATTACCGGCAGTGATCACTATGTCGTGTGTTGTTTTATCGTTAGCAATATCAAAGTGCGCCGAAAAAATAACAATAGCGCTTGGTGTTTTAAGAGTTTGACCAAGCGATGTTAAAAAATCAGAGGTAACCGATTGCTGTACAGCCATCATTGGCGAGCCGTGAGATATAAATAAAGCGGGCTGAGTCATGCTATTACCTAATTAGTTGATTTTGATATAGCGACTTTATTGCTTTTTAATTTGGTGATAAATGTGCTATTTATTTATAAATTACAAACAAGATATTGTTAAAAATGGATAAGCTAACCACTATGAAGGCCTTTTTAGCCGTTGTGCAAGAAGGATCGTTTTCAAAAGCTGCCGACAAACTCGATATTTCGCCGCAATTAGTCAGCAAGTATATTTCTGCATTGGAAGACAATTTACACACGCGTTTATTGCACCGTACAACGCGAAAAGTAAGTGTTACAGAGGCCGGAAACCAATATTATCAGCGTTGCCAACAGGTCGTTATTGATATTGAAGATATGGAAAACTCACTCAATAACTTAAGCGAAAATGTATCGGGTATGCTTAGTATTAGTGCGCCAATGTCGTTTGGGGTTAAGCATTTGGCAGGTTTATTAGTTGATTTTCAAAACCAGCATCCAAATTTAAAAATAGATTTACGATTAACCGATCAATTTGTAGATATAGTTGAACAAGGTATTGATATAGCACTGCGTATTGGTACGTTAAAAAGCTCAACATTAATAGCGAAGAAAGTAGCACCTATTCGCTTAGCAATATTTGCATCACCTGCCTATTTAAAGCAAAACGGCACGCCAACCACATTAGAAGCGCTGCAAGAGCATAACTATTTACGTTATGCACACGCCGAGCCCACAAAAAGACTCAAAGGCTATGACGAGCTAAAAAATGAATTAAAACTTGAAAGTAACTTAGTAGCTAATAATGGTGACTTGTTACTAAACACAGCCATTGCAGGAGGCGGTATTACCATGCAGCCTACGTTTATAGCAGGGGAGGCACTGGCTCAAGGTAGGGTGGTACGCATTTTAAAAGACTATGAACCCGAGCCAATGGGGCTTTACATGGTGTATGCAAACAGGCAATTTTTACCCAGTAAAGTGCGTGCTTTTGTTGACTTTACCAGTGACTATTATGGCGATGTTCCTTATTGGGATTTAGGAGAGTGATATGTCGATAACTAATCAATTAACGTTATTTGTAGATGTAGTGCAACAAGGCTCATTTGCCAAAGCCGCAGCACTGCATGATATGGATAATTCGTCGCTGTCTAAACAAATTAAAAAGCTCGAAACCAGTTTAGGTGTGCAATTGCTGAATCGCTCAACGCGCTCGTTTTCGCTTACCTCAGCAGGAGAGGAAATTTTAGCGCAAGCGCATATTCTTATTGATACACTTTCTGATATCCATAGCATAGCCGACTCATATCAGGCAAAGCCGAAAGGGATTTTGCGTATTACCTCAGGTATGTTTTTTGGTCAGCAGTATATTCAGCCCGCTATTAATATATTTATGCAAAAGTATCCTGAGGTAAAAATAACCCTGATGCTTGACGATAAGCGTAACGATATTATTAGCGACCATTACGATTTAGCCTTTAGAATAGGCAAACTAAACGACTCTAATTTAATGGCTAAAAAAATTGCTAATATGCACTTTGCGCTTGTTGCATCACATGATTTTATAAAAAAACATGGAATGCCTACCACACCAGACGATTTATTAGCTTTACCCGCTATTATCTATGGCAATGGCGATGTAAGTCTCGACCAGGTAAAAATAAGTACTGAGCCTCATGGTGATGAGCAAAAAATATATAAAATGAAAGGAAATTACAAAGTGAGTGACGTACGCGCTATGGTCGATGCAGTAAAAGCAGGGCTTGGGTATGTAATGCTCGATTTATTTAATTTAGAAGAACCTATTGATAAAATGGGCCTTGTGCCGCTTTTAACTAATTATAAACTATCAACTATGGGCACAGGTATTTACGCGCTTTACCCTCATCGTAAACAAACCCCATTGGTAAGTGAGTTTATTAAAACCGTGCAAGAGTATATTGGTACACCGCCATTTTGGGTTGAACATATGCCTAATTACAAAGAGTTATACAAATAACAGATATAAAAAAGCCCCGTTAGGGGCTTTGCTTTGTGTACTCAAAATGTACTTATAGAGTGGTTATTTAAAAACCCTCTAAAACAACCTTACCTTTAGCCGTTTGCGTTTCAAGATGCTGATGCGCTTTACGTAAATTAACGGCGTTAATAGTGCCTAAATGCTCACCAAACGTTGTTTTTATAAGGCCTTCGTCAATCATCGTCGCTACGTTATTTAAAATAACGTGTTGCTCTTGCATATCGTCCGTTTTAAATAATGAACGAGTAAACATAAGTTCCCAGTGTACCGACACACATTTGGTTTTGAATGGCACAATATCAAGCGTTTCAGGGTCGTCAATCAGTGCAAACTTACCTTGTGGCTTAATAACTTTAACTATTTCAGGCAAGTGTTGAGCAGTGTTATTTAAGCTAACAACATAATCTACTTCACCTAAGTTTTTAGCTGCAAACTCTTCGCTTAATAAATTACGGTGATTAATAATAGTATCGGCGCCTAAATCCTCTAACCACGATGTGGTTTCGGCGCGAGACGCTGTAGCAATAATTTTAAGCTTAGTGCGCTGCTTTAACAATTGCACCATAATTGAGCCTACACCGCCGGCAGCCCCGATCACTAAAATACTTTTAGAACCATCTTTTTCCGCTACGTTTAATCTATCAAACAACAACTCCCATGCGGTAAGGCTAGTAAGAGGAAGCGCTGCGGCTTCAAAGTTAGATAACGTCGTTGGCATTTTACCTACAATACGCTCATCAACTAATTGAAACTGTGCATTACTGCCTGAACGCGTTACATCGCCGGCATACCAAACTTTGTCGCCAGGTTTAAATAAAGACACATTTTCGCCAACAGATTTAACAATGCCTGTAGCATCAAAACCAAGTACTCTGTATTCGCCTTCTGGCGCAGGCATTGATTCACGAATTTTAAAATCAGCCGGATTAACAGATACTGCTTTTACTTCCACTAAAATATCGTAGCCGTGTGCTGTAGGTATTTCAAGCTCGATGTCTTGAAGTGATAGCTCGTTTGAAATAGGTAAGTTTTGTTGATATCCAATTGCTTTCATGTGTTTTGCCTCTAGTCGTTTAATACGCTGTGTTGATGACGCTATTTTGGCTTTATCAGCGCAGTTAAAAAAGAGGTAAAAAACCCAATCATTATGGAAGTAATATTCCACAATAGAAATTTTATAACAGCCCTCGTAATACACTTCGAAGCGCTTTAAACACTTTTTGATTACTATGCCGCTGATGCTGTAATACATCAACATTAGCCAACCAACCCATTTCTTCAAACTCAAGAGGAAGTTTAACCAGCTCACCACTTTGTACTGCATCTAGAGCTACATGGTTTGGTAATAAGCACCACCCGTTACCTTGTATTGCTAGCTCGAGTAATACAAAGTAATTATCGGCATACCAAATCTCTGGGCTAATTTTTAGCTGAAAGCTGCTTGTTTGTGTATTGCGCGAACGAAGAAGAAGTTGTCGATGTAGCCGAAGGCCATCCATATTTTCACATCTGATCCCCGCTAAAGGGTGCGATTTAGCAACATATAAATCAAATTTTACCGATCCAATACATTCATAGTCTAAGTAACTCGGTATATTTAATTCACTAAAAATAATACCCGTTATAGGCTTTTCGCTATTTAGCATGTCAATTATGTCATGGCTCGATGCACTTAAAAACTCAAGCGATACATAAGGATACTTAGTTTGCAGCTTGCTAATAATACTTGCGATAGTTTTAAATGGGATCCCTTCGTCAAGTGCGATAGTGATTTCGGTTGGTGTTTTTTCGTTTAGTGCTAATGCAGAGCTTGTTAATCGCTGGTGTTGATTAAGCACAGCCTTAGCCTGAGGTAGTAACTGTTTACCGGCATCCGTTAATTGTGGATAACGCCCTGTACGCTCAAATAATGTTGCATTACAGTCTATTTCTAAATTAATAATATGCTGACTTACTACCGACTGCGCTTTACTTAAACTACGCGCTGCGGCCGAAAACGATCCAGCCTCAACGGTAGCTACAAATGCCTGAAGTTGTTCAATACTAAACATATCGATTTTACCGATACTAGCTAACTAACATGTATCTTAATAATGAATGAAATAACCGTCTCGTCATTCACTAAAGAACTTATTTATATATGAACACATTAGAACGTATTTTTCAGGCCCTAATATTTGAGATGATTGCATTATTTATTATTGTTCCTGCATCTGTTTATTTTGGTGGGTTTGCAACAGGAAAAATGGCAATAGTAGGCATTGGTTTATCAATTTTTGCCATGTTATGGAACTACATTTACAACATAGTGTTTGATAAAATAGCAGGGCATAACCGAAAAGATCGCAGCTTACTAACCCGTGTTACCCATGCATGTGGCTTTGAGCTGGGTATGGTTGTAATAACGCTGCCAATGCTCGCTTGGTATTTAAATATTACATGGCTGGCTGCCGCAGCATTAGAAGCAGGCTTTTTAGTATTTATACTCATTTACACGTATATCTTTAATGTACTGTACGATAAGCATCAACCATACAAAAAGTGGGTTAATAAATCGCAATGTGCTTGATATTTTAAAGTTTATAAAAGCAAAGTTGTAGAGTATTGCAATCATTTTAGCAAAAGCACAATGGTATAAAAATAATGGTAAATGTGCTTTTTAATTAAATCAGTTAGCAATGCTCAATTGACTAAGTAGTGCTAACTTACTATTTACAGCCTAACTGTAATGGGGGTTTACAGTAACTTTTTGCTTTATATATGTAGCTCTTTTAATTAGTTCCATACGCTCTCGCCAGCAGGATAAAGCGCTGCCTAATACCAAACCGCATAATATCTAATAGGCACGCAATGATGCTTTTAGTCAACCACAATTAAACAATCCTCTTTTAACATATTCACTGCGGTGTTCGTTTTGTTTATAAGGTTACGAGCTGTTATATAAAACATTTTACCGCTTGAGGTAGTGTAATCGGTAGGTTCTTCTATCTATTAGATCTGCGCCTTGTGTCTACTATTTATCGGGAGATACAAGACATAGAGCTTGCTCACGCTAGATGCGCAGCTTCTCATTTATTCGAATGCAGGAGTTAATGAATGTGTGGTTTAAGAATTTTGTAAAAAGCGTTGCTTTTAAACGCCTGCAAGCAGCGCGTCTACAGTAAATTTTAACCGCAACGTTAAGTTTTGGCGGTAAATACCATCGTGACTTAGCGCAAGAGTGTGTTAATTGGACTTATCCACATGCCCAGCAATCAATACACTTTTAGCAAGCGTTGCTTAAAAAAATTAACAATACATTAGCTATAACTAGGTGTGCCAAGTAAATGGCACACCTATTTTTTATGCAGGTATGGGCGCGTTTTCTGCAATAAGCTGTTTAGATTTCAACTCACTCCAAAATTCGCTTGGTATGGTAACTTTCATTGAGGCTACATTAGCTTTAATTTGCTCTGCCGTGCGTGCGCCAGGAATAATTGAGGATACCGTTGACGGCGCCTCTGCAAATTGTAGCGCAGCCGTTTTTATATCAATCCCATGTTTTGATGCAACTTCGCTAATTGCGTTAAACTTTTGCTGCATAGGCCCAGGAATTTTAGGTGAGTAATTAAAGCGATTACGCCCAGCTAAAAAACCACCATTAAGCGGAGCACCAATAACCGCAGAAACACCTCGTTTATCAAGCATAGGAAAGGTTTTATCAAGTGCTTGCTTATGATCTAAAATTGAATATTGCAGCGCTAGTAAGCAAATATCGGGGTCTGACATATCAAGCGCTTTATAAATAGCATGAGGTGTATTTACTCCAAAACCCCAGCCTTTAATTATTCCTTCATCACGCATTTTAGTTAACTCAGGAATAGCTCCTTTGGCTGCCTGATCAAAATACTTAAGCCAATCATCTCCCATATCGCTATTTTGTGGAGATAAATCGTGAATATAAACAATATCAAGTGAGGCTACACCAATACGCTGTAGCGTATCTTCTATAGAGCGACGTGTACCCGATGCTGAATAATCATATTTATAATGAAAAGGTGAGTGATCAGCCCAGTGCCAGCTATTTTCTAAAGGCTCTGCGGAAGGAGTAAGCAAGCGGCCAACTTTTGAGGATAAAACATAATCTTCACGCTTTTTGTTTCGAAGTAAATCACCGAAGCGCCTTTCGCTTAAGCTCAAGCCGTAAAAAGGTGATGTATCAAAATGACGAATACCAGAATCCCATGCGGCGTTTAGCATTGTTAAAATTTCTGTATCGCTTGATATAGTGTTAAAGCCATTACCAGCGGCAAGGCCACCTAAGCCCATTCTTGCTTCTGGGCGATAATGCTTAGCGTTAGTAAGATCGTTTGTGGGTAGAGCAGCGCTTTTATCTATTGATCCTTTAGTTTGCATAACACTGCCGTTAGACATTTTTACCTTTAGTTGTTCAGCCAAGGCTGAAGCACTAAAAATAGAGCCTAAACTTAAAGCAGCGCCTGCTTTAATAAAATTCCTGCGAGATACCATGTAACTATTCTCCTTGAGTAAGGTTAAATATCTACGCTATAACCTAGTATAAATACCAACCAAATTCAAGCGAACGAAAAGCAATAAACATCAATATTATCAATAAGATGGTTAAATTAACGAGCGCTGAACACGTACTTTAATTAACATTTAGGAATGATTATTTTCTTTACTCGTACAGTACTTTAAAGTGCACAAAATAGTGCACTTTAATAGCTTGATAAAAAAGTAAATTTCCAAATTGGTGCACGCCTTAATACTCATTTATACAACATAAAAATGGTTACATTTATTCATGTGTACAAATTAGTAAACAAAACCTAATAAATAAAAAATATGAATACTAAAGCTTAGTTAATCTCACTAGCAAAGCGTTTTCGGTAACGCTTAGTTAATTTAACCGAACGTAGTTGGTCGCTAATTAAAGTAAATATTGGTGAAGCATTTGTTTTTACAGGCTTACCTTCGCCTATACGTCGTATTTGCCTTTTTACCAGTGCCATAGTGGCAAGCCCTGCGAGGGATTTATCTTGCCAAGTAACACTGGGTAATACGGCTAGTTGCAGTGGCTCGTTTTGCCATTTGTTTACTAAATTTGGTTGGTATGCAAGCGCAGTGGCAATACCCACGAGGGCCACTCCACTTTCAATCACGTTGTTGGCTATAGATAAGCGACTAATGCCGCCAGTGGTCATTATTGGGATTGATGAGCGTTGGCTAATCGCTTTTGCAAACTCTAAAAAGTATGCTTCGCGGGCAAGCGTGCGTTCGTCACCTGTTTTGCCTTGCATTGCCGGTGCTTCGTAACTGCCACCCGATAACTCCACAAAATCAACATTGAGTTCATTCAATAAATCCACTACAACTTGCGCGTCATTGGGTTCAAACCCACCTCGCTGAAAATCAGCAGAGTTTAACTTTACCGAAACCGAAAAGGTAGGGGAACAAGTTGCTTTAATACTGCGAGTTATTTCGAGAAGTAAGCGGGCTCTATTTTGTAGGTTGCCACCCCATTTATCGTCGCGTTTATTAGTAAGTGGCGATAAAAACTGAGCAAGTAAATAGCCATGCGCTGCATGTATTTGTACGCCATTAAAACCGGCTTTTTCAGCTTGTAGTGCTGTTTGTGTAAAGCGGGTAATAACGTCGTCAATGTCGGTTTGCGTCATTGCCTTAGGTACGCCAAATAAGTGCGAGTGCTTACCCATATTAAGTGCAACACTTGACGCTGATAGAACTTTTCCGCCCATTTTTTTAAATACTTGCCTACCAGGGTGATTAATTTGCATCACTACTTTGCAATTATTTTGCTTTGATAAACGAGCAAGCTCTGCAAAGGCTGTAATATCGGTGCTTTGCTCAAGCACAAGGCCACCAGGGCCTGTCATCGCTAAATGATCAACCATTACATTGCCAGTAATAATTAGCCCTGTACCGCCTTTAGCCCATGCGCTATAAACGTTTTTAAGTGCTTGGGAGGGCGTTTGGTCCTCTTGTGCTAGGTTTTCTTCCATAGCGGCTTTGGCAATACGATTTTTTAATACTAAACCACTTGGCAAGGTAAAGGAGGTAAACACAGGGTTGCGCATAATTATTGGCTAATTAAATTGACATTAAAACAACTATAACCTTAAAGTTAGCTTGAAGGTCAACCTACTAAGTTCATGTAAAGTGGAGTTATTATTAGTTATGAAAATAGGCGAACTTGCAAAACTTACCAACATACCTGCCAGCACTATTCGTTTTTACGAAAGCAAAGGGTTATTAGCACCAACCACTCGCAGTGCTAATGGTTATAGGCTGTACACCCAACAAAACTTAGAAAAACTGCAATTAATTAAATTTTCACAAAGCTTGGGGTTTTCACTCAACGAAATACCTTTATTACGTAACGAAAACGGCGAGCTAAACCACACAGTAATAATCGAACGTTTAGAAAAAAAACAAAAAGAAGCTGACATTTTGATTGAGCAAATGCAGAAAAAATCACAGCGTATTGGCAGTTTAACTGCGTTACTAAACTCTTATTGGGATAAAGGCGAATGCCTGCCAGAAAGTAAATTAAATGAATTACTAAAAATGATGGATTACGAATAAACTAATACAGCTTATTTAGTAAGCTGTATTTTATTTATGTTACTTAAGCTTTTTAATACCAATTAATACACAAACAGCACCGCCAATAAAACCCGCCCATGCTTCTATTGGTGTATCACCACTAAATGCACGGCTTAACTGCGAAGCTGCCGCATCATATACGTCATATCCCCACATAATTAAAGCGATACCTATAACGATTAAAACAATACCTATAATCTTATTATTCATAAACACCTCTGATTTCTAACGTACATTATTTAGCATACTTAAATGAAAACACTTAACAAATTTAATCAAGCTCTAGCTGCGCGCGTTCAACACTTTCATTAGGTAACTCTTTTTGTACCGATACACCAAGCTCTTTAAATTCAGATGCTTGTTTAATTAAATTACCTTTACCACGGTATAACTGCGAGAATGCTTTATCGTAGCTTTCTTTGGCTTTATCAAGCTGCTTACCAACACCTTCCATACTCAATAAAAAGCCATTGAGCTTGTTATAAAAGCGCTCAGCCCGATTTGCCAACTCTTTTGAGTATTTGGTTTGCTCTTCAAAACGCCAAAGCTGTTTCACAATATTTAAACTAGTAAGCAGGGTAGTGGGTGTAGCTACCAGTATATTTTTTTCGATTGCTTGTTGGTAAATATCACTTTGGTATTTAAGTGCTTCTACAAAAGCTGATTCTATTGGTACAAACATAACCACAACTTCTGGCGAGTTAATACCTGGTAAACGGTCGTACGATTTACTCGCAAGCTCATTAATACGCGCTGTAACAGCGTTCACATGCTCTTTAATTGCTTGATTAGCATCTAGCTCATTTTCGGCGTTAACGTAACGGGTATAAGCATTTAGCGATGTTTTAGCATCAATAACTAAGTGGCGACCTTGTGGTAAGTAAACAACTACATCAGGGCGCAAACGACCATCTTCAGTGTTAAACGACACTTCACGCTTATAATCAACACCGGCACGTAAGCCAGCGCTATCTAACACGTTTTCGAGCATGAGTTCGCCCCAATTACCTTGGGTCTTCTTTTGCCCTTGTAGCGCGTTGCTGAGCTTGTCGGCTTGATCTGTTATAGCTTGGCTTTTAGCCTGTAAATGCAGTAATTCGGTTTTGAGCGCAGTACGTTGTTTTATATCTTCAACGTGTATTGACTCCATTTTTTCTCTAAAGCCTTTTAGCTCGCCCTGAACTGGTTTTAATAATTGTTCAATGCTTTCTTGATTTAAGGTTTTAAAGCTTTGTGATTTTTCTTCTAAAATCTTATTGGCTAGGTTTTCAAATTCTTTTTTGAGCATATTTTTACTTTGCTCAATTTGCGCGAGTTGCTCGGTAAAGTTTTGTTGTTTTTGCTCAAGGGTGGTGCGCATATTATTATATTCAACATCGCGTTGATTATATTGCTCACGAAGCGCTGCAAGCTCGCCTTCGGCTTTGCGCCAAAAATGATTGTATTGAACGCTTTGTTTTTCTTGTTCGCTAAAACGCGTTTTAAAATGCTGGGCTTCGTCGCGCTGTTCTTGGTGAGTATGCTCTAGCAGTTCGTGATCTTCTTGCAAGGCGCTATATTGCAGCTCTTTATTATCAAATTGATTTTGTAATAGGGAAAGCTGTTGCTGCTGTTCGCTTATTTGTAGATGTAACTTTTTGCGAAGCTGTGTTGATACAACGCCGTAAAATAGGGCGCCTAACGCAACACCTGCACCGGCGCTTAGCCAATCAATATTAGTGAGTACTTGAGTGAGCATAAAATAAACTTATAAAATTTAGAGACATGCCATCATAACCAATAACAGGCAATAGAAGTAGGGGAGCAAAGAAATTACAGACATAAAAAAACCAGCTCAAAATAAGCTGGTCAAATATTACTAAATTAAGTAATCAAAGGGAAAATCAACATGTGCCTGAGCAAGCTGCAACTTAAATACATAATCACCAAAATAACTAATATTACTGGGTGAGGCTATATAACAACAGGCATTAGAGTAGACCGGAAAACAAAATAATTAATTCAAAATAATTTACAAAAGATTATTTATTTTTATTCAGATTGATTTAAACAAATCAAATTATGGGCATAAAAAAAGCCAGTTCAAAATGAACTGGCTTAATCATTACTAAAATTAGTAATCAAATAAGGGGAAATCAACATAAAACCTGTATTAACTGCAATTAATCAACAAGCATAATAGTAGACGCCACTTTTTGGATTAAGTTCATAAAAAGATCAAAACT
>NZ_JBBMQY010000015.1:0-104000 GCF_038900255.1 Pseudoalteromonas sp. AS84
TTAAATCCAGAGAAAAAAGAAGCAATGCGGGCGGCATAAAATTTAATTTGATGCGACAACTAACTTGAAAAACTCCGTATAGATAGTCGGCATTACGACAATCCCTGAGTATGCGTATTGAAACAAATAACTCCTGTTGGTCCGAAAGTCTTGTTACAAACATAGATTGTTTCCGCTCAAATATTCGTGACCAACAGAAGCATATTCCATGTATTAATGAGATAGGTAAATACATTAATTAATGGAACGGAGTAACTATAAGTTGCTCAAACACCGTTACGGCCGCAAAAAACGCGGCCTCCACTGGACGCGCAACGCGCGCCGTTTAGCAAGGCGTTATAACTCACCACACTGTAGAGTGTAAGGATGCACAAATGAACATAAACGCAACAGTTGCAGGTCAAATCATATTTATCAATTTCTTAGTTATGCTGTATTTTACTTTGAAATTTGCCAAAGGGAAGTCTGATAACTTACCACTTGTAGGGTTTTATACCTTCCTTCTAAGTTTTCTTTTCTTTCCTGCCAGTTGGTTATATTGTTGGTTCTGGTCAAAAAAGAAGCCTGAAGTAGCAAGTGAGTTATAACAAGCTAATTAATAAGGACAAAAAACAGTTGGCTGTTTTCGTTCCTCAACATTATAGCCAACAATTTTTTGCCCATTATTAGGGCGTTATATGCCTTTGTCACATGTGTCACATTTCAAATGTCATATGTTTAACGTATACGGAGTTATATTTTTTTGAGATTGTTATCAAAACAACTTCAAGGAGATAATTATGGATATGAACGTAGATATAAATTTAATAAAAGTAGAAAGAAATAAAAGAGGCTGGACTCAAAGTCAACTGGCTGATATTTGTAGTCTTAGTTTGCGAACAATTCAGCGAATTGAAAAGTTAGGCTTAGTTTCCCATGAATCAGTTCAATCTTTAGCTGCCGCGTTTGAAGTAACTGTGGATGAGTTGACTATTAGTGAAATGAAGGCTGAAAACACATTATCAATCAACTTGGATAAAGGTTCTTGGAGGAATAAGCCTTTTTATTGGTTAGGCTCAGTTGGTTTTATTATAACCGCGCTAATGCATATGCTTATGGCTATTCTTTTATCCTCTGAACCAGGTTACTTTAATCATTCGATGTGGTTTGCTTTATATGTAGTATGGGGAAGCTTCTTAATAATGGGTATACCCAAGAAGCAGAGTTTATCAGGCATATAACAACACGCCCTGAGGTGGACGACTAGTAAAATTTAGCTATTAACTGCAAATTTTAAAAGTGGTGAGCCTCTGCGTTTTAAGGCCGCTAAATACGTCGATTCATCGTAGGGTGTATTCGTTTTCCAACACCTAAATACAATCCTTATCCATTTAAATGCCAGTGATCTAATTATGCTGTTATGCGGCTTACCCTTGGCTTTTTGTTGCTCATAATACGCTTTAGCCCAAAACGAATGCAAGAATAACAGTGACACCCATCCTAAATTTTGCTCTTTTCAAAATTAAGGACTACGTTTTATCTAGTCTAAAAAACAAGCAGGGTGTTTTATGGCAATCGCGAGAAAACGTCAAGTAAGTTTGGTTGATACAAAATACTACCATTGTATTTCACGTTGCGTGCGTCGTGCATTTTTATGTGGCGAAGACCGTTTTACAGGTCAATCTTACGAGCATCGTAGAGGTTGGGTTGAAGATAAGTTACTTATGCTCGCAAAAATATTTTGTATTGATGTATGTGCTTATGCCGTAATGAGTAATCACACCCATTTGGTACTATATGTAGATGATAAGAAAGCAAACAGGCTGAATGATAAAGCGATTGTTATTCGCTGGCATAAACTGTGTAAAGGCACATTGTTAACGCAAAAATATGTACAAGGTGAAAAGCTAAGTAAAGTTGAACTCATCTTTTTCAACCAAACGGTTAATCAATACCGCGAACGCCTAGCAAGTATTAGCTGGTTTATGCGGGGTTAAATGAAGACATTGCCCGCAGAGCAAATAAAGAAGATAACTGCACAAGACGATTTTATTCGCAGCCATTCATGGCGCTCACCCTTCGGGCCGCCTAAGGCGTTCAAAGTTGTTCCATACAACTTTGTGGGAGGGTAGATTCAAATCGCAAGCATTACTAGATGAAGCAGCACTTGCAGCCTGTATGGCCTATGTTGATTTAAATCCCATTAGAGCTAAAATGGCTAACACACCAGAAGAGTCAGACCATACCAGTGTACAAAATCGCTTAACATGCGCGGCAGAAGGTAAACAACCTAAGCAGTTACTACGTTTTGCAGGCATGCCACGTCAAATTATGCCTGAAGGGCTGCCGTTTGAGCTTAAATCGTACCTTGAACTCGTTGAGCTAACAGGGCGAATAATACGAGAGGATAAGCGCGGGCATATTGATAATATGAACCTTCCTTTACTAGAAAGGCTTAATATATCCCCAGATAACTGGCTAAAACTCACTACGCAATTTACGCGCGTATTTCACGGCGCAGTAGGCAGGCCGACCTCACAAGCAAGTTACTGTGAAAACTTAAAGCGAAAGCGGCGAGCGAATATCAGTAACTGCGAAAAGCTATTAGCATAAATTAAAAACCATTCAGTAAAAGTTAAAACTGCCATTACGGAGTTATTTTCATGCGTGTAATTTGGGTTTAAGAATGTAGTGACTTATTTAATAGATGAAATGAAAGTGACCCAGTAATAAAAGATAAATTTTGAATCTGAAGGGCTAATTTTGTGGCACAGTTTTGTTTGTTCAATTAAAGTGGCTGTTTGGTTTGGTCAATTAAAACAACACCAAACTCTTTTTATATTCTGCGTAAAAATACAGTAATAAATTGAACCAAAACA
This sequence comes from Pseudoalteromonas sp. AS84, assembly GCF_038900255.1. Lineage (NCBI taxonomy): Bacteria > Pseudomonadati > Pseudomonadota > Gammaproteobacteria > Alteromonadales > Pseudoalteromonadaceae > Pseudoalteromonas > Pseudoalteromonas sp. AS84. Next base: position 2,859 of record NZ_JBBMQY010000015.1, read on the forward strand.
GGAACTCAGCTATGGTTTGTTTATCAATAAAAATAAATAAAAAAGCGAGTTAATCTAAAGACTCGTTATATGTACAAGGAGGGTTTAGTTGATGCGTTACCTATTTTTACTGTTGATAATACCTCTTCATTCTTTTGCCGAAATTAACCTTCCTCTGCAAAAAGAACTAATTGAAATGGAAATTGAAGATCAGCATATTCGAAACAAAATAGGAGAAGCTGGGTGGCAAAACCCGCCTAAAGCACTCCTAGAACAAATGATGAAAATAGATGAAAGTAATACAGGAAAACTTAAAGCTATCATTAAAAAGCATCATTGGTTAACAAGAGATTTAGTCGGAGTTAAAGGAGTTGGAGCAGCATTTTTAGTCATCCAGCATTCACCTGATGTTGCATTTAAAGTAAAAATGCTTCCTTATTTAAAGCAATCATATTTGAATGGCGAAGGTGTTAGCGGACAACAAGTTGCTCTTTTAACTGATAGAGTTCTTATTGCACAAGGAAAGAAACAAATCTATGGTACTCAAGCTGACGTGAGTGAAGGTAAAGTTGTGTTTAGCCCTATAGAAGATGAAACTAATGTAGATATACGGCGTGAAGAAATGAATATGCCCTCTTTAGATTTTTACTTAAAAATAATGGAAAAAATGTACGGGATTAAAGAACACCCTGAAATAGACTTGAATTAATGTACATACAACAAAATGTCCTGAGGTGGGCAATTAGTAAAATTTGTCTATTAATTGCAACTTTTAATAGTGGAGCTTTAAAGCCGCTAAATAAGTCGATTCATCGTAGGGTGTATTCGTTTTCCAACACCTAAATAAAATCTAACAAGGAACGTATATGAATATATTTGAAGACAAAACCGTAATTGAGTTTGAAATATCAGAAACAGGCCACCAAATTGTTGAAGCTAAAATTAACGGTAAATTGTTACGTTTTATTTTAGATACTGGCGCTGGAACATCTGTTTTAGACCGGGCATGCCTAAGTGAGCTTAGCATTGAAGAAACACTCAATGTTGAGAATGCAGCAGGCTTGGGCACTTCGGATCACGCTATGGGTGATATAGAAGTTCATTCAATAGAGTTTGGAAATGCCTTGTTTGAAAGTCCTGACTTTGTGTCACTTAATCTTGACCATGTTCAGGTAGCGGGTGGTGAAAAGGGAGTACATGGTTTGTTAGGCTCTCCCTTTTTTACTCAATACCAAGCAGTTATCGATTTTTCAAAAAATAGGTTAGAGCTTTTTAATAAAAAAAATTAAATATCTAACCTAAATTTTGTTAGTAGATTTTAACTAACGCACCATGTTTATGGATTTTACTATGGCATGGTGCGACAGCTGTTATTGTTTACAATCTGTATTTTATAGCTACTTTTCTAATTCTCTTTTAGTAATTCTTTTCTTATAATTTCTGCCCCTGCGCTCAAAGCATTTAATTTGCCGTTAGCTATATGGTGAGGTAGTGGAGCCATGCCGCAGTTTGTACATGGGTAGAGTTTGTCGGCATCTACAAATTGGAGTGCTTTACGTAGCGTATTAGCTACTTCTTCTGGCGTTTCGATAGTATGATTTGCTACATCAATAGCGCCTACCATTACTTTTTTACCGCGAATGAGTTCTAGTAAATCCATTGGTACATGTGAGTTATGGCACTCTAATGAGATAATATCGATATTAGATTGCTGAAGCTTAGGGAATGCTTCTTCGTACTGGCGCCATTCGCTTCCTAGTGTTTTTTTCCAATCTGTATTGGCTTTAATGCCGTAGCCATAGCAAATATGCACGGCTGTTTCGCATTTAAGGCCTTCAATTGCGCGCTCTAAACAGGCAATTCCCCAGTCGTTTACTTCATCAAAAAATACATTAAACGCGGGCTCGTCAAATTGAATAATATCAACGCCTGCGGCTTCTAACTCTTTTGCTTCTTGATTTAGAATTATGGCAAATTCCCACGCTAGTTTTTCGCGGCTTTTATAATGGTCATCGTAAAGCGTGTCGATCATTGTCATTGGGCCTGGTAATGCCCATTTAATAGGTTGTTTGGTTTGCTTGCGTAAAAACTTGGCGTCTTCAACAAACACAGACTTTTGGCGGCTGACAGGGCCCACAACGGTGGGCACGCTTGCGTCGTATCGGTCACGAATTTTTACTGTTTTACGTTTTTCAAAGTCAACGCCATTTAGATGCTCTATAAATGTAGTTACAAAATGTTGCCTTGTTTGCTCGCCATCGCTAACAATATCAATACCTGCTTGTTGTTGGTCGAATAATGACAAGCGTAGGGCGTCGTGTTTGCCCTGGGTTAATTCATCACCTTGTAATTTCCAAGGTGACCAAAGTGTTTCTGGCTCTGCAAGCCATAAAGGCTTAGGTAAACTGCCAGCGGTAGATGTAGGTAGTAATTTTTTCATAATAAATAATGCCGTATATTTTAGTTAATTATTAAACGTAGCGTTATGCGCGTTATTACTGGTTGTTACTATTAGTTGTTACTATTAGTTGTTATGACAGATAGCTAGTAGAGAATTGCTCAAGAACCGTTTGGTACGGCTTGATAAAATGCTCTTGTGCAAACTTGCCTTGCTCATTCGCTAACTTGCCGCGCTCTTCTCGGTCATACACAATTTGCGTTAGTGAGTGATCCAAGTTTTTTAAGTTTGGTTTATATGATTTACCCGCTGTTGCGTTGGCATTATAAATCTCTGGTCTGTAGATTTTTTGAAATGTTTCCATCGTACTAATGGTGCTTATAAGCTCAAGATTGCTGTAATCATTAAGTAAATCACCAAAGAAAAACAATGCTAAAGGCGCGGCACTATTTGGTGGCATAAAATAACGTACCTGTAAGCCCATTTTTTTGAAGTATTGCTCAGTTAAAGATGATTCATTTGGTTCGTATTCAACGCCAAGTACCGGGTGTTGGTTTTCAGTGCGGTTGTAGGTTTTGTTATCTGACACACTTAGGCATATAACCGGTGGTTTTTTAAAGTTTTGTTTGTATGTATCCGAATTTACGAATGACTGAAATAGCTTGCCATGTAAAACCCCAAAGTCATCAGGAATACTAAATTGAGGCTTGCCTTTATTGTGCTCTTGTAGGAGTACGCTAAAGTCGTAGTCACGCACATACGATGAAAAGTTGTTTCCTACAATGCCTTCAATGCGCTTATTAGTTTTATGATCAACAATATTTGTTTTTAATATTTCGATTGATGGGAAGCTTTCGCCGCCGTCTTCAATACCTATCTCAACAGAGACAATTTCAAGCTCAACAGCATAACGCTCACCTTTGGTGTTATCCCAGTGGGCTAGGGCATTAAAACGGTTGTTAATCATGTTTAAGGCGTTACGCAAGTTTGCTTTGCGGTATTCACCTCTGGCTAAATTAGCAAAGTTGGTTGTGATACGCGTATTAGTTGATGGATGATAATTTTCGTCGAGTGAAACGCTCTTAATATTAAATGTAAAATCTTTTTTCATCGTGTTTATATCCAATTTTATAATTTAAACCTGATTGATGCTCTGCGCTCTATTAGCCTTGCAACTTACTTAGCTGGCTTAGGTATTCAGCGGCTTTAAGTTGTTAAATAGTGTTTAGCGCTAAGGGATGAGTAATTTATACGTTGATTGGTATATGAAGAAAAACGGTTTAATTTCACATAAAACATGAGTCATATTCATTAATCATTATTGTTAAATTCGATTACGTAGTAATTGACGAGAAAAAGGCAAAAATCCGTAAAAATAAAGGATGGATGTTTAGCCGTTTAGACTTCTTTGTTGGTGGTGTGTACTTTATTCATGTTGAACATGAGGAATATTCAAAGATTTTTTTATAGCTATAACAGTACATTAGCCAAATTTTTAGTATGTTAAGTCGTTGCTTGTACTAAGAGTCATCACTGGAAAGTGTTAATTAGCTATAAAAGCAGATACTTCAGCTCATCTAACCTAAATGATAAACCGACCTTTTTGAGTACGGATATAAATGCTTGTAAATTAATAAAAGCGTTATTAGCCATATTAGTAGCAATGGTAGTAGGTTAACTAAGTTATACTCGTTTTTCATCACCTCACCTATTGAGTATTCGTGGATATCAAAGGCACTTGTATTGCATCAACTATTGATGAGCATGGCCCTGTTTATGTATATCAAACAAAAAAGAATCTTATTCTCAGCTTTGACGGAAAAATTTATCAAAGCTGTATTAAATTAAATAATATTAACGGGTTAAGCTTAGCTTATACGCAAGCTATGATGGCTGCGCTTTTTTTTATACCGCACTTAAAAACCGCGATGATAATGGGACTTGGGGCGGGCTCTATAGCAAAAAGTCTTTATCATGCGTTTCCCGCGCTGACTATACATACCGTTGAATACCGTAAAGCTGTTGCTGATATGGCTATAAAATATTTTGAAGTTCCCGTGTCAGAACGTTTGTTTATTCATATTGATGATGCGGCAAACTACATGAAAAAAACGCAGATAAAAACGGACGTTATTTTTTCTGATTTATATAGCTCAGAAGGGATGGAGTCAGATCAGGTGCAATCATCCTACTTACGTGATTGTAAAAATGCGCTCACTTTTGATGGTGTTTTAGTACTTAATATTTGCCATACCAAAATTGGGCAGAGGGAAGTGTTTGATCAACTACTTGAGAAAGAATTTGCAGGAAAGATTCTTAGTTTTATTATTGAAGGCGGTAATAAAATTGTGTTCGCTTTTAACAATAAAATGCCTGCACTTAGTGAGGATGAATTACTGGTAAAAGCTCACGCGTTACAAAAATTAATAAACGTACCAATGACGCGCTATGCAGAGCTTTTATTTAATTAAAAATGGTTAGTTTGATGTACTGTTAAATGGCGCGTTTAAATCCATCCATCTATCTGTTGTTCATTTAAACTTGGTTAAACTAATCATTCTCTGAATAAAAATAATAAAGTACGTACCCGTACGGAAACACTCATACATGGATTACTGTAAAAATATAATCGCTAAGTTTATAAGCTCGATGCAAAAGCGGCCTGGATTATTGGCTGTGCTGGCGTTTTTGTCGGGCGTTGCTAGCTTTGCACTTGTAGATAGAAAAGAGTCTTTTTCGCAATTTATTGCGTTATTTTTACTTATTAGTTGGTTGTGGCTAATTATTGATAATTGGCTTCGTGATAAAGTAGAAGAAAAGTTTGGTGTGGCAGTATCTCCTAATGTAATGCGTTTTGCGCTACAAATGGTGCAACAAGAAAGCCTATTTTTTGCGTTGCCATTTTTTTTAGCGGTTACGCAGTGGGATCATCCTCAAGCAATTTTTACTTCCCTTATTGCTTTGTGTGCAGTTATATCGGTTATCGATCCCTTTTATTATAAAAAACTTGCTAGAAACCGCACGCTATTTAGCGTGTTTCATAACTTTGCTTTATTTGTTGTTTTGCTTGTTACGTTACCTATTTTGTTAAACCTTACAACGAGCCAAAGTTTAGCTGCCGCACTTGTAACTGCTGTAGTGATTACTCTTCCGAGTTTAAACAATTTAATGCCTAATGCTCGCTGGTGGCGTTTTCCTATTCTTGTATTGATTTTATGTGCTTTAAGCACAGCAGTGTGGCAATTAAGAAGCTATGTTCCTCCTGCAGCGCTGCGATTAACCGATATTACGTTAGCTCATGAAGTTGATTTACAACATAGAAAGCCAGTTGGGAGTATTAAACACTTAGATTCTTATACGCTGCACCATCAAGGTTTATATAGTTGGACTGCTGTTAAAGCACCAAGAGGCTTAAACGAAAAAATATTTCATGTGTGGCTTCATAATAAAAAAGAAGTTGATCGGATCACGTTAAATATAAACGGTGGGAGAGAACTAGGTTATAGAGCGTGGACACACAAAGTAAACTTTCCTAAAGACTCTCTTGGTAAGTGGCAAGTAAAAGTAGTCACCGAATCAGGTCAGTTAATAGGTTTAACGAAATTTACTGTTACACCTTAATGATGGTAATAGGTTTGTAATCGAATAAATATTTGATAGGCTATTTTTACAGTGTTTATTGGATGAACGTTATGAGTTTTGCATTTGATCTGTTTATTTGGTTAATGGTAGAGACTATTTTAGGTTTTTTAATTTACTCAACAGGTTGTACTATTTTAAAAATAGTTACCTTTGGTAAGTTTAAATGTGATATTACCGATTACGTATCGTTTAAGGCGAATAAAGCTAAAAATGTTTATTTAATTTGTGTGCTCGGGTTTAGCTTTTACGTGCTATTAATTGGCTTTGTTGCCTACATGAGTCATTAAATTATAATTACATGAATAACAATACGTTATTTACAGCAGGCATTTTAAGCTTTATAGCATCACTTTTACATGTAGCCTGTGTTTTTGGAGGGCCTGACTGGTATCGCCTTTTGGGTGCTGGTGAGCAAATGGCTCACATGGCAGAGCAGGGCAGTATGTATCCTACTTATGTAACTTTAGCTATTTCAGTTATTATTGCTATTTGGGGCTTTTATGCGCTCTCTGGTGCGGGCGTCATTTTAAAACTGCCACTTTTAAAAACTGCGCTCGTATTAATAACCGCAGTGTATTTAATACGAGGTATTGCCGGTTTAATCATTCCTTTTTTAACTTCAAGCCAAATCGTTCACCAGAATTCTATTCAACTTTGGATTATAAGCTCGATAATTTGCTGCATTTATGGGTCATTTTACTTATTTGGTACCCTTAAATTGTGGCGAATAAAAAATGTATGAATGCTAGATTTCCTGATCTTTTAAATTCAAATTATTAAATACTGATAGCTTATTTTTATATTGCGAAATACTATGTGCGACTATTTTTTACGCGCATATATTTTGGCTTTAGGTATCTATAAATGAATAAAACGTTATTGAGTACTTTGCTTGCAGCTCTTATTTGTACATCTCTTTTAGTTAAAGTGCAGGCCCAAGACGTTCATGCACTTGAGCCTGAATTAGGTGTTGGCGGAAATATTAAGCTAGATGAGGCAAGTACAGCTTATGTTGATGACGGTTTTGATTTTCATGTGCATCCACTTTGGGAAAGCCGATATGTAAGTGAGGGCCGTGACAACTTAGCGGGTAAAGGTATTGCCTCAATCGCAACTGAATTTAATTATAATGAAATAGCTATTATTCCGTGGGTTGCAACGGGTGTTGATAGCGATTATACCGAGTTTAACTTAAATGCTATTTACGCAACTCAGTTATTTAATACCGTTGATATGTTTATTGGTTACAACCATTTAAGATCGCGTGAAAATACCTCTAATGCTCACGACAATGAGGTTAGCTTAGATTTTTCGTATTTTTACGATGATAAATTTCAGCTCACTAGCAGCGCATATTATTCGTTTGATTCTCAAGGCACATTTATAGAGCTTGCGATAAACAAAGGCTACGAGATAAATGAAGCTGTTAATATCGATTTTCAAACGGGGCTAGGGTTTAATGCAGGTTATGTAAGTGATGGCCATAATGGTATTAACAACCTTAAGCTTACAGCTAACGTGTCGTATCAAGTTATTAAGCAACTTGAAGTATACGCATATACTAGCTACACCATGGCAATTAATAAAAACGCTGAGCGTTTTGTGGGTGATCAAACCTTAAAAAACGTGTTTTGGAGTGGTATTGGTCTGAGCTATCTATATCGTTAAAAGTTAGCAGCACAATAAAATGGTTGTGCTGCTTATAAAGAGTTTATCAATAAAAATTAGCCCTAAATTTACATAGCTTTATTAACGTTGATTTTTAAATCACTCTTTTCTTTTTCGTGAGTGTGGCTTTTTATAGGGGCGGAAATTCCATTATCAATTTTTTGAATCGGCTGGCTTCGTACACACATTAAATCATCAGCCATATACTGGCAGCTGCCAATATATAAATCGTTATGGCCGCCTTCGTATTTACATGATTGAGATTTTACTTTATCTGCGCAGGCTGTAACTGCAACACCATTTAACGGCCCTGAATGAGCATTTAAAAATGTGGGTGCTGCAAGTAAAGCCATACCAAACAAGCTTAAACATCTACTTTTTATAAACATAACAACTCCTTTTTAATGTTTTTCAGGATCATGGCCTGGCGGTGGACCATTATGATCACCCGGTGGCCCACCTGCAGGCCTAACTGATTCTCCATGTAGGCACCCTATAAACATATTTTCACTAGGACTGGCTGCGTGGTAGTGATAACCCCTTACTTCATCTGTATTACCTCGGCATTCATCAAGTGACTCTTCTTTACCGCTTGTATCACGCATTGCATAAATACCATAACCGTCTATTACATAACCTATAAGAGGTGCATGTCCACCTTCTGTAGCAGCTGAGTCAGTACAACCAGTGGTAGAGTGATAGTGATAACCTTGGTGTAAATTTATATGGCCACCACAATCATCAAATGCCGCAATGGTATAGCTCTCTAAAATTGCATTAATTGGAGCAGGCCCTGATAGCTCAGTACCGTCTAGTGCTATACCTACTGTTCTTAATCGGCCAGTATCAGATGCTGGAATAGGTGTAACAGGAATTAAATACGTTAATGAAAAATTATCTTCTAAATACGACAGTTCACACTCAATACAATTTTGTTTATATTGCTCTTCAACATCAGGGCGAGCTGCACCAGCGCAAGACTCTTTTGTAGCTGTATATCTAATTTCATTTGTTTTAGTGTCGTAAAGTACCCACTTTTCATCGCCGTAGTATTCATCAAGCTTTAGGACAAATTGGCCTGTTAAATCAACTAAATCACCAGTACCTTCTTTACTAAACCAACTGCCAGTTACATCAGCGCCATCGGTCGATGTGCGCGGGCAAAATGGACCTGGCTCTCTACCTGCGGGTGCGCCTGATGTAATTAACTCATAACACTTAGTTTTAGTTCCTTGCGCCGTTTCGCAATCAACAATGTTAGGCTCAGATAAAAAGGCCCCTTTTTTAAACATAGATAAATTTATTGTTTGATTCGTTTTTTGTACTTCACTAAGGGAGCTACTGACTTGCTTAGTATTTTTATTCGTTGGTGAGTCGTCGCAGCCACTTAGAGTTAAAACTATTGCGGTAATAATGATTGCAAACGCGCTGTAATTATATGAGCCCATTACTTGTATCCTTTTCAGTATAGGTTTTGGTGTACTTATACTGTGGCATATTACTGGCTAAATGTGCAAAAAGTATGGAGAACGACAAAATAAGCACATGATAAAAAACCTTTAACAGTGTGTGGTTGCTAAAGCGCAGTTTTAAATTTAATTATTAGTGTTCAAAATTAATAAAAACGGATATGTGTAATACACATTAGCTAAAAGTGTTAGTGTTTAGATGTTATTCAAATACATATGAGGATTACATATGAAGTTTTTAGTGTTTTTAGGGACAGTGCGTAACAGCACGCCACCAAAACCTGCTCGCTTAGGTGAGAGAGTGTCTAAAGCCTGCATGGAGTGCTTAAACGAGCAATTCTCCGAACATGAGTTTGAGCTTATAGATGCACTTGATTACCCAAGTGAGCAAGTTTTTAAACCACATTTTGCCTATGCTCAAGGTAAGGCGCCTTCAATGCTAAATACTTTAGCTGATAAAATTAAAGCGGCTGATGGATATGTAATGGTTAGCCCTGAATATAATCACAGTATGAGCCCAGCTCTCGCTGACTTACTTAATCACTTTGGTAGCTCACTATTTTCATATAAGCCCAGTGCTATTGTTACTTACTCTGCTGGGCAGTGGGGTGGACTCAGAGCGGCAATTAGTATGCGCTCGTTTTTATCAGAGCTTGGCTGTTTGCCTGTATCTGCAATGATCCATGTTCCAAAAGCGCAAGAAGTATTTAATGATAATGGCTCTGTGCAAGCTGGTGAAGAGCAGTCATCGTGGTTTAATTATTTTCACCGTACTTTTGGGCAATTGGTTTGGTGGGCGCAAGCGGCTAAAAATCAGAGTGGCGTTGAAGATCCTGAGCAGATGCTAAAAAGCTTTAAATCAAATCCATCGCAGCGAAATGCCCCATAACGAATACTTTTAAAATATAACTAATTTAGCCCTTAATTGGGCTAAATTTGTTTCTTTTATAGAAACTTAAAATATATAAATGTTACTATTAACATCTACTTATAAAAAAGGATGTTATATCTTGAAATACCTTACTCTTTTAAGTGTATTAACACTTAGTGCTTGCAGCTCTGTACAACACTTACCGGCGCTTGGCGAAGGCACTATTGCTAATATGAATTTAATAGCTCTTTCGGAGCAGAGCGCGCCACAAGGTGTTAGCGGTACATTTAAGTTTTATATTAAAACTGCAGGCTCTCAGTACGGTGACGTATTTTTAAATACCGAAGCTGACTATCGTGATCGACGTGCTATTACAATTTCAATTGATTCAAAAGTAGCTGCTAAACTCACAGAAAAATACGGACAATCAGCAGACACATTTTTTATTGGTAAAACAATTGAAGTAACAGGTGAAGCGAAGCGGGTAACTATCGATTTTTTAAGTAAAGGCAGAAAAACCAATAAATATTACTATCAAACACATGTTGCTGTTAACTCAATAAATCAACTTCGCATTGTTGAGTAACATCAGCCAGCTTGTTGAGGCATCGGATTAATTACTAAGATACTTATTGGCTAAGGGTATGTTTTACAGTGGCACTGTTTTTATATACAGTGCCTCTGTAAATCTCAATGAATACTAAAATAATAAACTTACACTTAGTCGCGCTGTTCTTGGCTCTATTGGATGAAAGTGGTTATCTTCAACGCCTTGTGCTGATTCGCCAGGTAAACGCGATGCATAATAGTAATCTATATCGTGGTCGGTGCTATTAAATAAGTTAAGTAATTCAAAGTTTACTTTCCAGTGAGTCTGCTCATAGCTAATTGCGCTATTTACTACTGTTAAAGGCTCCGAACGCTCGTCACCATCGCTAGTTAATGTACGTTTGCCAATATGGCGAACTCTAACTGATGACTGCCATTGCTCACTTAAGTGCCAATTTAAACCTGTACTTGCAACAACCGGAACAGCACCTTCTATATAATCATTATTGTCATTAATATCTAAACGTGAATGCGTGAACGAGGTTTCTGCGTCGATACTAAAGCTGTCGTTAATCCAATAATAAGCGCTTATTTCTAATCCGTAACGCTTAGATGCATCACTTGGTTCTGTGTTACCCGCATCGCCAACAAATAAAAGCTCTGAGTCGAGTGTTAGCCACCAAAGTGCAGCTGATAGATTAAACTTTTGCTCATCAGCAAATCGGACGCCTATTTCAGCGCCTTCACTTTTAACTAATAAGTCAACTTGCTCTGCTTGCTCACCGGTAACAGGGTCAATATTAATAGTAGATCCGCGCGCATCATTTGAATGAAAAGATTGTCCCCAATTAGCATATGCAGCTACTAAATTTGTAAAACGGTAATTTAAACTCCCTTTAAAACTTACTAAATCATCCTTTGCTTTTCCTGAATTTACGACGGTAATACTAGTCACGTTTGTATCAAAATAGTCGTACCTAACGCCAACGGTTGCTTCAAGTTTTGGAGTAAGTAAAAGTTTGGACTCCCAAAAGCTTGAGTAGCTAGTTTGCTTTAGTTCATCTTGCCTAACCGTACTAAGTCGCTCTCTTGCTTGTGTGTTATAAAGCCCTACGTTATCTATGTCGTCGTGGCGAAGCTCAATACCTACGGTATGTTGTATGTTTATATCTGATGTTTTGGTTTCAAACTGATAGCTTATATCTGTTCCATAGATATTTCGGCTATCTTGCTGATTAAACTGATCGCCATTAATAGGATCATTTAAAAAATAACTAAAGTTTGAATACAAAGTTAAATCGTAATTTATGGCATAAATGCTGGCTTTAATATGCTCACCTTGCCAGTTACTAGATAAACTATAACGGCTAGAGCTGCCACCAAGTGTGGTGTCAAGAGAGCCTAATTGAGTAATTAAATTTTGTGATATAGCGCGCTGTGGAATTTGATCTGCTGAATTCCATGTATTGTCGTATGCCATGGCACTTATTGACAAGTCACCATCAAAGGCTTTACCAACATAGCGCAGTAGGGCATTCTTTTTATTTACGTCTTCGTTAATATTATCCCATGGGCCGTCATAGCCTTGCCATTCTGCCGCTGCAATGAGCTTACCTGTTGCAAGGTTAGTAGATCCCAGTACAACAGCGCGTTTATAATTATCTTCTCCTATGCTGAGTTCTACTTGGTGGTGTTTTAGGTTATCAGCAAGTTGAAATTGAGCACTACCAGCGGTTGAAAAGTCACCTTGGCTTGCGCTGTATGAGCCTTTTTGATAGTTAATTGTTGAAATAGACTCAGGGATTATAAAGTTTAGGTCGGTGTAACCTTGACCGTGACCATGGCTGCGCATATTAATTGGCATGCCATCTATGCTGGTGGCAAAGTCGGTGCCGTGATCTAAATTAAACCCCCTAATAAAGTACTGATTAGCTTTACCAGAGCCACTATGTTGAGTGACTGCCATACCTGGAATTAACTCTAACATTTCGGCGCTTCTTAACATTGGGCGCTGCTGAATTTCACCTTGACCAATAATACCGCTAGATGCGCTGATTGACTCACCAATTAACCCATCTCTGTGACCATAAACGGTTAACTTTTCTATGTTTGCATAGCTATAACCACTATACAAAGTGCCTAGCGCTAAAATTGCTAATGTTTTCATGATTAAAATCCCTATCTAATGTATTTGTTATTAATGCAGCTAAGTTAAATACGGCTTAGATAATTTATTGGATGCAACATTTGTTGGTTATTTGTAATTATTTAGAGGTGAGTAAAGATGGGTAACTTAAAAACTACGCCGCACGCTATTGTAATCTTATTACATAAAACTAATAATCGAGTGCTTTAAATGACTACATAACACTAACAAAATAGAGAGCCCGTATTGAAAGCCAAAGAAATCCGCAATTTTTACATCAACGAAGAGCAATCAGTTTATTTGCTATCGCATCATGATGCTAAAAAACACCGTCAGTGGCTTAACATTTGTATTAAGCAGTTAACAGTGTTGGGTTATAAAAACGTTGAAATGATTGGCTCGGGTGCTTTTGGTTTTGTGTTTGCAGGAGATGACGATAACGGATTACCTTGGGTGTTTAAATTTTCACGGATAACGCTTGCCCAAAGTGTACGTGACCGCCTTGAAGATGAAGCGTATATGCTTTCGCAAATTAATAACCCCCTAGTACCTACTTTTTATGCATTTGAACGCGTTAAAAAGCAAGGGATTTTAATGATGGCACGTGCCATAGGGGAGGACCTTGAAAAAGTATCACTTAAAACAGGGCGCTTTAGCGCGGCACAAATAATGTCGCTAGCAGTTAGGTTACGCAACGTGCTAATTGATTTACGCCATCATAAAAATGGCATTAGCCAGCAACCTATAGTGCATGGTGATATAAAGCCTTCAAACTTAGTATGGGATGCAAACACTGATGCGCTCTCGTTAGTGGATTGGGGCAGCTCTGTGTATGCACAGCTAGATAGCGATGGAAACCCAGTTGCTAGTAACTTTATGGATTTAATGTCGGGTGATTTAAGTACTACCAATGCCCGTATGGGGGATGTGTATTTTATTGGCGAAGCGCAAATGTCGGGAGAGCAATCATCACCGCGTTTTGACGAACAAGGCGTAGCCGCCACGCTGTATGCGTTAGCATCGGCGCAGTCGTGTCGGTTTGGCGCACAAGCAATTCCTGCAAGCAGTTTAGGTCTACCAAAGGAGCTGGCGAAAGTAATTGATGGCATGCTTTCTAAGAGTAAGGCTATACGTGATGGAGCTGGCGATTACTTTATGCGAAACATTACAACTATGGCTAAAGTATATTTACCTGAGTTTGATAAAAAACAACAAAAAGCAGATATCCCGTTTTGGTATGGCAAGGCTGAGCAACCCGATACTGTTGTGTACAGTTCAAGAAAACAGTTTTTACGCCAAGCCGATCATAAACAACAACTACTAGATGTTAACGATGCGCAACTTGATCGGTATTATAAAGAGTTTTTGTTTGATACTGGCGATAACGAAAAAGCATTTTTAGCATCTATAAGCCGATTAGCAAAGTATCCTGTAGTAGGCGGGCTTAGTTTTCATTGGAGAGATGAGTCGTTATTTGTTGAATCGTCTTTAATTATGCATGACGAATCATTGGGTGATGCGTTTAGTGATGCGATTAATAACACGGTGATGCTTGCGCAAGCGATTAATCAAAAAGGGCTATTTAAGTGCTGTTTGTTTGATGCCCGTAAAACTATTCAACTAGAGCGAGATGGCACGGGGGCATTTAAGTTTGATAGCCTACCAGAGCTTGAATACGAAGTAGTAAGTATGAAAGCAAATGACATAACCCGCCCGCATTCATATTTTGAAGACGGTAAAGACCCTGACGAGCAACTACAGCTACCTAAAAAAGTTATTAAGTGCGTATTTGAGCTTAACCAAATTCATCATACCGGGTGTATTATTTTTGAAGCACTGCCGGACAGAATGAAAATTCACCATTACTACCGATTACTCGATTCGACCAAAGAAGTTGAGTTTAAACGTTTACTAAATAAACTTATGCAATATGCGGTAAATATTACTGATGTTGGTGTTGCGGGCTTTATGAAACTCCCATATAAAAACACCCGTGAGTTTAGTTTATGTGAGCAGCAAGAAGAGCATTACTTTCCTAAAAATCCGAAAATAAGAGGTGTTATGTAACACCTCTTATACAAACTTAATTATAGCTCTTTTTCTATAGCATTTTGAATAGAATATGCGCGATCATCTACTTGATTGGCCGCATTCAAAATTGGAGAGTGGTTTAATGTCAGTACACCTTTATTATAAGTAGCAAAGTTGTTTGCGTTATGTACATCACCGTAATTTTGTATAATTATTTTTTTCAAATCTTCTTGAATAGCTTCTTGAGACAATTCATCCGAGCATAACTCTTTGAAAGCTTTGATAGTTGGCTCAAAGTATACTAAAGGCCAAGTTTGATCAAATAAATGAGCGTAATCATCTATAGCAATCGTATCCCAGTTAACATCGATTTCGAATTCAAATTTAGCTGCTTTAAAAATTTGTTTTTTCAAAGAATCTAGACGATTTTCTTGAAATTCTCTTGCAGCTCTTTTCTCTTTAAGTCCCATTGTCATTCCTTTATATTTGACAGGTTAAAATATATAATTGGTTACAATACTTTATTGAAACCTTTCTCTATTAAGTTATTAATGTTTTTCGGTAGTTGTTGATTAAAATCCATTGTAATGTATATTTCTGATCCAGAAAGTCTCATAGAAAATTTAACATCTCTTTTATCATGAAAATGAAACTCTTTTACTTTTTTTAGTGAAGACATAAAAAAATCATCACTAGCTAAATCTTTTATATTTTCAGTTAAAAAATCTAATAAAGTTGAAATGCTTTCTGTTTCAGTTTTATTTAGCTTACCGCATTTATCAAATTTAAATTCAAATTCTAAAGAGTAGTTCTTGTTTAACATTTCTTTTATTAAATCTGTTTTCTCATCTATATTAATTAGCTCTTTTTTATTTTTATTTTTTTGAGGTAGGTTTCCTGCAATGAAATTAGAGTGGGTACTAGAATCGTGCAGAATTAAATGAGAGATGTATTTCATATTGAAAAAAGTAATGTCATCTGAGCTATCAATCAAGGTTAGGAGGCTTGAATTAGTATCTAATGAATCAAAAATACCAGAGTATTTATTACCAAATTGATCGTACACTGAGACTTTAAAATCAATATTAAAATCATTTTTACTATTTTGCATACGCTCAAGTAATTTTAAAGGGGTATTAGTATTTGTAGAAGTATTAAACATGATAGTCCTTATCATTGATAGTGCATCCTATGATGTAAATATAACATTTTTTTTCAGGGACAAACAATACCTTTAAAAATAAAATTTAATTATTAAAACACTTTACTAAAGGGCGACGTTGGTGATAGCTCAAATTGGTGAGTAAGTTTTTGCGTTTTATTAGTCGCTGTTATTTGATAATGCTGCTTGTGCTCATTGTTACTAAATAGCTTAACGTTAAAGTTAACTTTGGTTAATTTACTGGGCATAGAGTAGCGCCCAGTAATGGTTACTTGGTCTATATTGTCGCTTTTATGTGTATGCGACGCTTCTGGGTTCAGCAAAAGTCCGTCAATAGTAAATTTATACTGATGATCCGCTAAATAAACGTTCTTTGTAACTCGCTTACTTATTTGTTTTTTGTGAGCATTAAACTCAACTATTGATATTTTGCCATCTTTATTTTCATCAACCCCTTTAAAAGCCGACATAGGGATTGAAAGTACAATAAACACGTTATTATCAACAAAGTTTAGCGTGCCGTGCTCTGCAACCATTAAATGTGCGTTTGCTAAATTTGGCATAATCAACAAACCCAAGGTAGTCATGCTTAGCAGATGTGATTTTATATAAGGCATAGCTTACTCCTAACTAAACTTCGCCTTTAACGCAGCGTTGAAAAAACGGGTAAGTGTCTGTTGCGTAATAGTGGTATATCCCATCGGGAAACTCAGGTGTTACACCAACGCGGCCATTACATTCATCTAGATCACCAGAGCCTGCTACGTACTCCCAATCTTGTCCAAATGTACCTAAGGGATATATATCGGTAGAAGGGCGGTTTGCGCTAACGGTTGTTACGTGTTGGTAGCTACCGGTCATTGCGGTTAAAGCTGAAGTTGCATCACTTGAGTCCGAATAGCCGTAACGTGCATAAATAGGAAAGCCGTCTGCTGCCCAGCCTATTAAAGTCATAGTGGTGCTATTGCCACCTCGCAGTGCTACAAAGCCTTCAGGCATACCGTGATAGTGGTATGTACCATCGGGTTGCACGTGTGCGTTGTTGTCGTCTGTTCCAAAACTAAACGTGTCTTGGCTTAGAGCTTCAATGTTCCAGTTTCCGCTGTTGTCGCCCAAATCGCAATCGGTGCCCGAATCATCGCAACTCCCGCCTGTGCCTGCGTCTATTTTAATGCCGTTAAGTACAACGCCTATCATTCCACGAGGACCACCAAGCATGGTTGCTTGTGTTGTTTCTATAGGCTCAAGTGTGTAGCTTTCATTTAAAGATTGCTCAGAAATAGTATTTGGGTTGTCGGCATTAGGAAAAGTGCCTACTTCATGATCGGGTATGCCATTAGCTACTAAGTCGCGTGTAGTTCCTGTGCATGACCAATCTGCTGCGCTGGTGGCTTGTACGGACTCAGATTCGTTATATTCGCTGTAGCTATATTCACAAAGTACACCCTGAGTTGAGCTACTCGTACCTGTGCCATTATCTGTGGTGGTTTGGGATGAATCTGTAGTTGTTGAGTTATCAATAGCTATGCCTTCTCCATCTCCGCATGCAATTAATGATGAAACAATTAAAGACAGAGAAGTGAGCTTTAAAGCATTTACCCTATTTCTATTTTTATTATTAAGTTCGTATTGTTTCATTGCTGCCTACCTGATCAATTAAGTTAATCAAATAATAATCAGCAATTGTGCAAATAGTGTGTAAACAATGATGACAAATTAGCAATTATGTAAATAGGCAGATTATTAGCGCTAAGTTGAAATTTAACTTTATTAGATTGTGTTTTATTTTAAAATTTCAAAAGTTAAACTAACAGTAATTAAGTAATATAAAAGGCTATCTTAATGGCTAAAATAAAACCTGTTGTTACGCTACAAAGCCACGGCATTTACTCCACGTGGGATAGCGAAAGTAAGGCGTTGCCACAAATAGAGCAATTTACAACAAATGTAATAGCTGAGGTAGATATTGAGTTTGGTTTAATCGTAAATATTAAAAAAGGTAAAGGCGAAAAGCTTCATTATTGTATTTACCATCCAGATATTCCAGATAGTAACGGCGATGTAATGGACCCATTTGAAGGCGATGTATACGTTAAAAATAGCGATTGGAACTTTTACTTAGGCGATACGCTTTGGCTGCCAATAGAAAATAAATTGGGTGATTGGCGTATGACGATTGAGCTTAATGGCAAAGTTATTGCGGATAAAACATTTAACGTGGCATTAGAGGCAGAGCGCACTGAAACAGACTTTTGGAAAAACCGGGGATATTGATTGTTATTTATTGTATGTAGCGCGGATATAATTGAAGTTAATGAGAAGATAGTCGAAGAGCTACTTATAAATAGCTCTTTGACCTTAAATTAGTAAGTTTTTAGTTACCCCAAGGGTTACTCGAGTTCGAACGCTGTTTGCGATCGCGAGCACGTTGCTTTGATTCTTTCTTTTCTATAATGCGTTTAGCGTCAACAAAGCTAAGTTCACATGGCTCACCAGGTTTATGATCAGCTGGAATCACACGATCTCGTGGCGGCAATTCGTATTGAACATCATCAGGCTTAGGTAAGTTTTTAAGACGATAAAGGTAAAAGTTATCTACTTTTTCTTGTGCCCATTGTGTTTTACGTAAAAATTTAACTGCGGATTTTATATCAGGATTGTTTTTAAAGCAGTTAAGTTGTAAATAAGCGTGTAGGAGTTCCCACCCATATTGTTCAACCAGCTCTTCAACCACTTGTTCTAATTTTACGCCTTGCAGTGGGTTATTACTGAAAAGTTCTTGGTTGCTCATAGGTGTTGCCTCGTTATTAAAATACAAATTGCATTATAAATTTAATAACGAGGCTTTAACAGAGTAAATATCTTAACTTTGGCAATTAACTACAACACGACCACGAATTTTACCTTCCATAAGTTGCTCTGCGTTATCAATTACGTGTTCGAGTGATATTTCAGTAGAGATTTTATCTAAATAATCAGCGCTTACTAATTTAGCTAAACGCTCCCATGCTTCGATTCTGTCGACTTTAGTGCGCATTACGCTATCAATCCCCATTAACGATATGCCACGTAATATGAATGGCGCAACTGACCCTGGTAAATCCATACCTTGTGCAAGTCCGCAGGCGGTTACTACGCCACCATATTTTAATGATGCACAAATATTGGCAAGTGTATGGCTCCCTACAGAGTCTATTGCCCCAGCAAAGCGCTCTTTTTGAAGGGGCTTACCTGGGTTTGAAAGCTCATTTCTGTCAATTACGTGTTTAGCGCCTAACTCTTTTAAATACTCACTTTGATCTAATCGGCCCGTTGCTGCTGTTACGTTAAACCCAAGTTGATTTAATAAATAAATAGCAAAGCTGCCTACGCCACCATTAGCACCCGTTACCAGTATTTCACCAGATTCAGGCGTAATACCCTGTTTTTCAAGCGCTATAACACTTAGCATGGCGGTATAACCGGCTGTACCAATTTGCATGGCTTGTTTTGGTGAAATACCAGCAGGCAAGGGGATTAGCCAATCGCTATTAAGTGCCGCTTTTTGAGCAAGCCCACCCCAATGTTTTTCGCCTACACCAAAGCCATTTAATATTACGTTATCACCGCTTTTAAATTCATCGCTGGTGGAATTTGTAACCGTACCTACTAAATCAATACCTGGCACCATAGGAAAACTACGTACAACGGGGCCTTTGCCTGTGATTGCTAAGCCATCTTTATAGTTAAGTGTGCTGTATAGCACGTCGATAGATACGTTTTCGTTTGGTAAATCACTATGTTCGATAGTAGATAATGAAGCGCTATAGTTATTATCTTCTTTATTAATAACAATGGCTTTAATTGGGTTACTCATGGGATATCCTTTTAGACCGATCGTCTTTTAATTGGTAAATAAAAACGCATTAGGTTAATAATGCGCGTAAAAACATTTCTGTATACAAAGTAAGTGGGGTATTTGATTTAGTGAGCTTGGCGCGCATAACAGCACCTTCCCAACCAATCCAAAAGTACTCACTCATTAATTTTGTGTTTACATGGCTTGCAATAGTGCCTTGCTGCTTAGCTTGGTTTAAGCAAACTTCTACATGGTTTTGCCAAGCGGTGTAGCTTTGCATTAATCTGGTTTTAAACTCTTCACTTAAATGATTAAGCTCTTGGTTTAAGTTACCGACTAAGCAGCCACGTTTGTAATCGTATTTTTTCATCCCCTTAATTGCGCTTTGGGTAAAATTAACGATTCGCTCCAGTGGGGGAACATCTTCTTGCTGTAAGTAATAGGTAAGCTTGGCAATAAAATAATTGTCGTATGCATCAACTAACGCAATACCGTAGGCTTCTTTACTTTTAAAGTAATGATAAAAAGAGCCTTTAGGTACAGCGGCTTTTTTTAAAATAGTATCGAGGCCTGTGGCGCTAAAACCAAATTCGGTTAGTGTTTCTAGGCCCGTGCGAATAAGTAACGCTTTTGTATCGGCGTTCTCTCTGGCTATTTTAGGTGGGCGACCACGGCGTATTGGTATTGATGTATTTTTGTTCATAGGTATATATTAGACCGATCGACTTTAAATAATCAAGTGTAAATTTAAATTGTTTAAAAATAGTTTAAATTAGGCGAGTAATAATAACTGAAATAAAAGTGTCACGATTACATTTTTGCTTGGAACTTAGTTAAATTACTCAGGTCGTAATTTATGTACTTAAGTACATTTTAGCGATTATTGAGTCGCATTTTATTTAGCATAAAACCGGTCAAATTAAATGTTGTATGACCACTTACTTTTTTAAATGTTAATTCATTTTTGCATCAGCAGCTTAGTTAAAGTCAAACAATTTAATTGCTTTTACGATTTGAATTTTACATTTTTATTAACTATTCATTAAATGTAGATTTCACTAATGCTACACAATATATAAATAAAAAGGTGAGGATATTACCGATGAAGAGACAGAAAAGAGATCGTTTAGAAAGAGCTCATTCTCAAGGTTTTAAAGCAGGTTTAGCAGGCCGCTCAAAAGAGCTATGCCCTTATCAACAAGTAGATCCAAAATCAGAGTGGTTAGGAGGTTGGCGTGAAGCGATTGAAAACCGCAACATGTACAAAACCTAAAATCAATAATCGAATTTAAGCAAAAAGGCCTCCACATTGGAGGCCTTTTTGTTTGTGCATTTAAAAATTAAAATGCGCTAGTGTCTTGGAACAAGCCCACTTTTAAATCTTTTGCTTCGTAGATTACTCGGCCATCTACTTCTACAGTGCCGTCAGCAACGCCCATAAACAATTTACGTTTAATTACGCGTTTCATTACAAGGCGGTAAGTTACTTTTTTATTAGTTGGTAAAATTTGGCCAGTAAATTTAACTTCACCCACACCTAGCGCGCGGCCAAGACCAGGGCCACCAGACCAACCTAAGTAAAAACCAACTAGTTGCCACATAGCATCTAAGCCTAAACAACCTGGCATTACTGGGTCGCCTTTAAAATGGCAATCGAAAAACCAAAGGCTAGGGTCAATATCAAGCTCAGCAACAATCTCGCCTTTACCATGAATTCCGCCATCAGCGGTAATAGAGGTAATGCGGTCCATCATTAACATGTTGTCACTTGGTAAACGGCAGTTGCCTTCACCAAACATTTCACCTTGACCGCAAAGGATCAAATCTTCTTTTGTATAGCTATTTTTAGGTTCCATAACACTTATCTTCGCTTAGAAATTGCCAAGTACTTTAGCGTACACTTGTACGCTAAACAACTCGGAGCAGTTAAAAAATCAAAATATTGCATATTAAATCACCAATCAATCAGCGCGATTGGTTTTTGCACTATAAAACCGCGCAATTACAATCAGAAATCATTATAATTGGCACTGTCTTATAACCAGTCTAAAGGAAGTTTATGATCCTTTTTGTTAACTCACTAACTGTGATTGATTTTTCTTACTTATGTAACAAACGCGGCGCCGTTGGCGAGAGCTGGATTGTTGATTTAACTTTGCACGGTAAACTTAACGAAGAGTCTATGGTTTTAGACTTTGGTTTAGTTAAAAAGCAAATTAAAGGCATTATAGATGAGTGTATTGATCACCGATTAGCAATTCCTACGGGCCTTAATGGCACTGTATCTGAATTTGACGAGCATAAAACACTCGACTGTACATTTGGTGAAAACAACCACTTGGCTATGAGTGCTCCTCATCAAGCTTATTGCATTATTAACGCAAACGAAGTCACTGTTGAATCGGTAACTGAATTTTTAATTGCGACTATTTTACCAAAGCTACCAGATAACATAGAAAAAATTGAGTTGTCTCTTAAGCCTGAGCACAGCCAAAGCTTTTACTATCATTACAGCCATGGCCTTAAAAAGCATGACGGTAACTGCCAGCGTATTATTCATGGGCATCGTTCTCAAATTGGTATTAGCCTAGATGGCATCTCTATGCCGCGCTTGCAAAAAGAATGGTCTCAAAAGTGGGAAGATATTTACTTAGCCACTAGTGAAGATCAAATTAACGCACCTGATTTAAAACACCTAACAGCCAAAGCGGATGATGTATGTTTTGCTTACACATCGGCACAAGGCTATTTTGAAATGGCTATAAGCGAGTCTCGTTGCGACATTTTACCAGTAGACACCACTGTAGAATGTATTGCTGAACATGTAGCTAGCCAAATTAAAGCCCAATACCCAGAAAAAGCAGTAAAAGTTACCGCTTATGAAGGGGTTGGAAAAGGATCGATTAGTTATGTTTAAAACACTTATAGCAACAGCGCTTGTCGCTTCTGCTAGCTTTAGTGCTATGGCGCTTGAGTTAAAAGGGCATTTAACACAAGGCGGTTTAGTTACAGGTAAGCTAGAAAACGCTAAATCAGTAAGTTTAGATGGCAAAAGCTTAAAGCTTTCGCCAAATGGTGATTTTGTATTTGGTTTTGGTCGTGACGCTGATACTACTCATACTTTAAAATGGGTAGATAACAATGGTAAATCGCATTCACAATCGATAGCTATTACTAAGCGCGAGTACAAAATTGATAAAATTACTGGTGTAGCTAAAAAGTATGTATCTCCGCCAAAAGAAGTCAGTGCACGTATAAGCCGCGAAGCTGTTGCTGTTCGTAAAGCGAGAGAAGTTGACTCTGATTTACTGTACTTTTTAGACCCTGTGTTAAAGCCTGCAGAAGGGCGTATATCGGGTGTGTATGGCAGCCAACGTTATTTTAATGGCGAGCCTCGTCGGCCACACTTTGGCTTAGACATCGCTAATAAAACAGGCTCTCCTGTTTATGCTCCTATTAGTGGTAAGGTGGTATATGCTGAACCTGATTTATATTACTCAGGCGGTACATTAATTATTGATCATGGTCATGGTATTACCTCAACTTACATTCACTTAAGTAAGCTTGATGTAAAAGTGGGTGATAAAATTGAGCAAGGTAACAAAGTGGCTGAAATTGGTGCAACAGGGCGTGTAACGGGTCCTCACCTAGATTGGCGTTTTAACTGGAAAGGCGAACGCCTTGATCCTGCATTACTAATGCAAGATACATTAGCAAACAAAAAGTAGAGATTATGACTGACGTAA
This sequence comes from Pseudoalteromonas sp. AS84, assembly GCF_038900255.1. Classification (NCBI taxonomy): domain Bacteria; kingdom Pseudomonadati; phylum Pseudomonadota; class Gammaproteobacteria; order Alteromonadales; family Pseudoalteromonadaceae; genus Pseudoalteromonas; species Pseudoalteromonas sp. AS84. The sequence goes on from NZ_JBBMQY010000015.1 coordinate 26,358, forward strand.
ATCGCGATGCAATAATTGCTCAGCGTATTGAAGACTCAACCACATCGGTAACTAAAACAGTGTTTCCAGGGCGCACCAATCATCACAATACATTATTTGGTGGTGATGCACTGGCGTGGATGGATGAAGTTGCATTTATAGCGGCGACTCGTTTTTGTCGTAAGCCTTTGGTTACCATATCCTCTGATAGAGTTGATTTTAAAGAAGCGATACCAGCAGGTACGTTTGCAGAGTTAATAGCTAAAGTAGTGCATGTAGGTAACACAAGCTTAAAAGTTGATGTAGATATACTCTTAGAAACTATGCACAGAGACGATAAGCACTCAGCTATTAGTGGTAGCTTTACGTTTGTTGCAGTTGATGATAACCACAGACCAACACCGGTAGTATGCGATAAAATGATTCATGGTTTTGACTAATTAAAGCTTTAAATACAAGATAGAGTAAAGTTATATAAGCACCTTAGTAGGTGCTTATATAAAAACCCATAAAGAACACATCATACTGTATGTTTATTAAATGCAATCTCAACAGCTCAATTAATATTTACTAATAAAGTAATCAAAATAGGGGGCCAATTGATAAGGCTGAGAATTGTTAGAACCAAAAAAGGCATGCTTTAAACATACCTTTTTAGTTACATTTAGCTTTTAATTAAATGTTTTAATACTTACAGAATACTACTTATACCAATCTGCTTATATATGGGGTCTATTTAACGTTAAGAAAATTACGCTAGGCAAAAGTTTTTATATCTAGTTGTTCTCGGCAATTGATCCCTGCATTGCTCTACCTCCTGCATCCATGCATCCATGCATCCATGCAGTCGTAAATAAAAAACTTTTAACGACGTTATAGTGCAATTTAATTCGTTAAATTGATCAAAGATTTATGCAGGTTGGTATTAAAGCACCATTGCTGCAATCCAGCCAAATATCAGCAGCGGAATGTTAAAGTGAATAAACGTTGGAATAACAGAGTCTCTAATATGGTCGTGCTGACCATCGGCATTTAAACCTGAGGTTGGGCCAAGCGTTGAGTCTGAAGCAGGAGATCCGGCATCACCTAAAGCGCCCGCAGTACCAACAAGTGCAGCGGTAGCCATAACAGAAAAGCCAAGGTCTAAACATAGAGGTACAAACAACGTTGCAATAATAGGCACTGTTGAAAACGAACTACCAATTCCCATTGTAATTAATAAACCAACTAACAAAATAACACCCGCAGCAAGGGGTTTATTGCCATCAAAAAGGGCGGCTCCACTGTGTACTAAGCTCGCTACATCGCCGGTAGCTTGCATAACCGATGCAAAGCCTTGTGCCGATATCATAATAAAACCAATCATCGCCATCATCGCAATGCCTTTACTAAATACGTCGCCGTTTTCTTCCCACTTAACTACACCAAATACACTAAATATCATTACACCTACTAGACCACCTAAAATCATTGAGCCACTTAGGTTTTGTGCAACAAGTGAGGCTAACACAGCGCAAAGTCCTACAATCATTACTTTTTTAGGCTTTTCGACATCAGCAGATTTACTCTGAGTTGTTAATGGGAACTCTGTGTATTCACGGCGTTTTTTGTAGGTAATAAATACCGCAATAAGTAATCCAATAAACATACCCAATGCAGGAATAATCATCGCCATAGGGACTTGTGTATTTACAATATCTAAGCCGTTATCGACCAGGTTTTTATGCAAAATAGAATATAAGTAAATACCCCCAAAGCCATAAGGCAGCACCATATAAGAGGTTGCTAATCCAAATGTTAAAATACATGCTATAGCACGCCTGTCTAACCTTAGCTGATTAAAAACAACGAGTAACGGTGGAATTAAAATAGGAATAAAAGCTATGTGTACAGGCACTAAGTTTTGAGAAGAAATCGCACAACCTAAAATAATTAATAAAATGAAGTAACTTAAAAATGTTTCATTCCCGCTGCCTTTAGCATTTACTTTAGCAAGTAACTTATCAGCCAGAATGCGTGTTAAACCCGACTTAGAAATAGCAACGGCAAACGCACCAAGCATGGCATAACTTAGTGCAATTTCAGCTCCAGCAGAAAGGCCAGAATTAAATGCATCAACACTTTCTTTTATGCCCAAGCCTGCGGTTAAACCAGCAACTAAAGCACTTATGATCATGGCAACAATGACGTTAACGCGAGCCAGAGATAGCCCAAGCATTAAAATAACGCCTATAACAACAGCATTCATAGTATTCTCTATTTGGAAATTTTAATTAATTTTATCAGATCTTTAGCCTGAGTTTTACGCTCTTTCGTAAAAGGTTTTTTACCATAGCGTACTTGGTTAAATAACTGGCTAAATGTGTTTATAGATTGTGCAGAACGTGGGAATTTGTCAGCAAAAAAATGTAACTGCTGACTCGGTGTTAAATTATCGGGTGTATTTATTTTTTGTTTTTTCGCCCATGCTTTTACTTCATAAAATTCTTTAACCATAGGCGCTAATTTAGCCGGGCGTTTTGGTAAATTTAAATAAACAAAATAACCGACAAAACAAAAACCAGATGTTAATAAAACTATTAATGGTACAAGCCAAATATTATTACTACCAAAAATTGATTTTAAAAAATCATTTTGTTTTTCTTCATCAAAACCAAGTACCCAGCTAGACCATTGATAATCGAGATTTTCAAGTTCCAACCTTAACCAATTAATAGCGGGGAAATTACTTAAACTCACTAAACCAAAATCAAGGTTACTTTTAAATTCGTCATTCAGCTCTTGGTTTTGAGAAAGTGAGCCATTTAAACGCTCTGGTGCTACAACAGCGGTTGCATCAAAAATAACCCAACCTTCGTTTTGTAAATATACTTCTACCCACGCATGCGCATCGTACTGGCGAACTGTTAGCGTATTATTATCTTGATTTAATTCACCACCTAAATAACCACTTACTAATCGAGCGGGTATACCTGCAGTTCTAAAAATGTACGCAGCAGCGCTTGCATAATGACCACAAAAACCTCGTTTATTATCAAATAAAAATTGGTCAATGGTATTATCGCCACTCATAGGTGTAGGAGTTAGCGTGTAAGTAAATCCCGTACCTGTAAAGTATTGCAATAAGCTATTGTAAAAATCGCGGTCAGAGTGTGTTTTTTGCTTTAAGTTTTTAGCAAGTGATGATGTTTTTATATTCTTTTTATGGGTTAGGTATTTGTAGCGTTTTTCTTCAAATTCGCCAAGCGGTAAAGTTGCAAAGTTAAAGCTATTTACATCGTATTGTAAGTTTTTAGCTTGTCGGTTTTTTTTTCGCAATAAACCTAGCGAATTACCTTCAACATTTTGTGAGTTACTACTGGAATAGGCTAAACCATACAGCCACTTTTGTGTAGCAGGCTCTGTAATAACTGAGTAGCTTGCAATAAGTTGCTCATCATTTTTGCTCTGCGTATTTGCTTTTAAATTATTATATTTTAAAAAGTCAGACGTAAGCCACGCATTGCCATTAAATTCATCATGGACGATTGCTCGCCAATAATAAGGCGCTACAGGTTTTTCTTCGTTAAATTTAGCTCTAAATACAAGTTCATCTGAGTTTGAAAGCTTTGCGATATCGAATGGATCGACTTGTTCAGAAAGCCCTGTTTTTGCAAGCTTAGGTCCAGGAAGTTGCCAAAAGGCGGGCATTTTGGGTAAAAAAAGCAGTAAAAATATAGCTAAAGGAAGCGCTAAAAGTAGCAATTTACCACTTTGCTTAGAGGCTATTTTTAAATTATGTTTGGACTCGAGTAGGCCAAGTACTGCAAAGTTTAATATGTATAAACCACTTACAGTTAAAGTCGTTAAAATGCTTTGGTTGAATAAATACACAGATGAGAGTGAAAAAAATGTAAGCGTTGTAATTACATGATAGTGTTTTTTGGTTTTAGCCTGCAGCAGCTTAAATAAACTAGCAAGTAGCAGCATGGCCACAAATAAAATAACCGTATTCGACATGCCTATGGTGTAGAGCATTAAAACTAGTGACACACCTGCGAGTATGTTTGCCAGCCAAGCATTTGGCTTTGGTTTATTACTCAGCGTTATGTAAAAGTTCCATGCACAAATAAGTGCAAGTACACCAACAAAAACAAGGGGTAAATGCGCTATAAAAAATACAATCAAACAGGCATATATAAAAGACAGTGAAAAATTTATTACTTTTTCGTTTTTAATTATGCTCATTAAACACCACCATTATATGAGCATAATAACGCTAAACATTGCTGCTTATGCTGCTGTCCGGTATTTGTGTTTATCGTTTTACTCGGTAGCTTTAACATAAAAGGGGTGTTTTTCTCGGTTGCTTCACACACTAAAAAGCATAACTGACTTAAGCGCTGCTCTGTATCTCCATTCATTAACGTAAAATCGAAGAGCGCATTCGCTATTTTAAAGTCTACAAACTCTTTAACTAACAATTGCTGTGTTTTTGCGTAATGCTTCCACGACACTCTTTGCAAGCCCATTTCCGGTAAGTGTGGGATGAGTGCCTCAAACTCTTCGCTGCCCGATTGTGTAGAAATACCTTTATCGGCTTGCTCATCTAGCATAGAAACATGCGCATCACTGTGCACTTGTTCAAGCGACGGGTATACAAATACACCTGTCTGTAATTGAATGTAGCTCCAAACAGTTATTAAACCAAATGGATAGTTACTCGCTATTTTAATACGTTGCACTGTGTATTTACCGCGTGAGCTGTAGGGTAAGCAAAGAGTGAGTATCTGAGGTTTATTATCAACTTCGTCGGTATATTTGTGAGTTTGCTCACTACCTTGATATGTTAAATTAATAGATTGGGTAACTGTAGGACTTTGTAATTCAAATACAATACTCGGTTTTTGAGGAGCGTAGCTGTTAAATGCATCTTTAAATTTAACTGTTAAGCCTTTAGCGTTACTGTAGCCCATTAATACAGCAATAATCATAACCACAAACATAAGATAAGACATTATTAAAATTAAATTATTTTGATAATTAATGCCCATTACAAAGTTTAAAATAGCCACAATTACAAAGTACCAACCAAGGGATGATGGCAATACATAAATTGTTCTGTGTTCAAGTGTAATTGAGTTTTTTAAATGCTTATTTTTTAATAACTTATTAAATACACTTTGCTTAAATGACTTAAATAAAGAAGGGCGCTTAGCTGTTTTTTTTGGCATAAAAGCTTATACCGGAACTAAAACGTTTTTTAAAATATCATTTACCTGCGCCTCACCCGACTCATTATGTAAACCTAATCGATGCTGACACACACTTGCAAATACGGCTTGAACATCCTCTGGCATTACAAAGTCACGGCCATCAATAAAGGCCCACGACCTAGCCGCTTTAGCCAGAGCCATACTGGCACGAGGTGATAACGATGCTGCAAACGCATTGCTTGTGCGTGTGTAATTAACGAGTTCAATAACGTAGTCAACTACTGGACTACTTAAAGTAATTTGGCTTATCTGGGTTTGAATTGCCGCTAACTCTTGTTGGTTAATACGCTGTGGTAATTGGCTATAATCTCGTTTTTGCATATTCAAAATTAAGCGTTTTTCGGCATCTTTAGGAGGAAACCCCAAGCTTATGCGCATTAAAAAACGGTCTAATTGTGACTCGGGTAACGGATAAGTACCCGATTGATACAGCGGGTTTTGTGTTGCGATAACAAAAAATGGATTTGGCAGCGTATATTTTTTTCCATCTACTGTTACTTGTTGCTCTTCCATTGCTTCAAGCAACGCACTTTGTGTTTTGGGGCCTGCGCGGTTTATTTCATCTGCTAAAACTACTTGGCTAAAAATAGGGCCTTTATGAAACGTAAAGCTATGCTCGGTAGAGTTAAATACATTAGTCCCAAGAATATCAGCAGGAAGAAGATCACTGGTAAATTGTATACGTTGATACGATAAACCTAATACAGCTGACAATGCATGAGAGAGAGTGGTTTTTCCCATACCAGGCAAATCTTCAATGAGTAAATGCCCTTCGCTAAATAAGCATGTAAGTGCCAGTTTTATTTGCTGTTGTTTACCAAATATAACAGTCGAAAGATCTTCTATAATCGCAGTAACAGTACTATGCATGCTAACCTTATTATTATTCTATTATTTCAAGACGCTTCATTACAGTGTCGACTTTTTTTGTGTTAAAGGGTTTTGCAATAAAGCCTTTAGCACCCATTTCCCACGTGTTTTGTACGTTTTCGAGACTATTGTGGCCCGAACACATAACAACATGAGTGTGTGGGTAAGCACTATTAATGTATTCCAATATCTCTTCACCGTTAGAGTCAGGTAAATCGACATCTACAAATATTACGCCTGGCGGTTTATTGTCCATAATAGGTTTAGCAGAGCTAAAATCAGCGCTTTCTAATATATCTTCAAACCCTAAGTCAGTTAAAATTTGGTTTAGATAATCACGAATTTCCTTAACGTCATCAATAATGAGGATGGGCTCTAGCGGGCGAACAAATTCCATATGTAGGTTACTTCTATTTTGAATACATCTAAGTGCTTTAATACTAAGCTAACCCCATCATAAGCTCAAGAACGTTACTTAAAAAACACTAATAAATAAACTGTTTATAGGTTTGCCCAACAGCCTATTTTTAAAGGATTACCTGCTTTTATATCTTCTACTAACTTATATATACATTAATTGTATTGAACAATAATGACGCATCTACAATAAATTCGTTAACCCAACACCTTATTTCCTCAAAGTTTGATGTAACAAATTTGCTACTTAACTTATTGATTCAAAAATATTTACATATAAATTCGATTTTTTGTAAACGTTTTGTAATAAAAAATCGTTGACCTTCCAAATTCATTCTGTGATTATGCTCATCAGATGGGCTTATGCTCACAAGTGCAACTTCATTAACTGTTTAATGTTTTGCTCAAATAGCCTCATCTATACACACTGAATTAATACCAATTTCATTAAATGCATATGTAATTTAATAAAGTTGGCATCACACACCACACTAAATAAAGAGCTTATTATGTTGAATAATAAAAAGACTAAATTTGCAATTTCTCTCATAGTGGCAGCTATGGCTACATCAGCACCAGCACAGGCTGATATTTCTGAATATTTAGATCGCGTTGACGTAGACTTTTTACTAATGCAAAACTTTCAGTCAATTCAAGCTAAAGACGGCGCATTTCGTCCAGAAGATGAAGAACAAGAATCAGGTTTTGGCCGTATTAGAGCTAATCTAATGCTTAAATTTCATATTAACGAGTTCATCACTGCCGATATAGATATTGCAGAAGAGCCTAATGACTTTGGTGGCGAAGATCGTGACTTTTCATTTCACAACGATTTCGCAGGTGTTGAGTTTGATTTACTAGGTCTTTATGGCACACCAAAAGAAAACGCTAATTTAACACTGCGTTTAGGTAACATTGGTGGCTCACCTTTTCAATTTAAAGGTTTTCAAGACGGCGCAGATAACCAAAGTAATGCACTTATTGGTAATGGTATTACCGATTACGCAACCGCAGAAAACGGCGCACAGTTAAGTTACAGCGAAACTTTCGATAGTGGTGTCGTACGTGCTTATAATGTTACAGGTCACATTACGACTTCTAGTTTCGGTGAAGCGTTTCAAGAAGACAGAGGTTACAATTACCGACTTCAAGGTACTCTAGAATTTGAAGGTGGTTTTAAAGCAGGCTTAAATTTATTAAAAGCGAATCAAGGCGACCAGTTACGTTTTGAAAATGGTGTAGCCAGCCTTGATGGTGTAACCACAACAAACTATCGCTTCGGCGATGGTGAAAACTACAATTTCTCAGCGTCACCTTCAAACGAGCGTGACACACATGTTGGCGCCATGCCTGGCCTTGAGCAATCAATTATCCAGTTAAATTTAGCTTATCAACCATCTGACGAAACTAGCTTAATTTTTATGATTGGTAAATCATCTGATGATTATACGTTCGCAGATGCAGCTGGTAATGCAGTTGCCGGTATTACCTACTTTGGTACTAATGGCATAGCTGATGAAAGCGGCACTACTTTTGATTCAAACAGTGTAATAGAAGGTGACTCATCGGTTGAGTACTTCGTGTTTGAAGCACAACAATATTTAATCCCTAAAAAACTATATGTAGCGGCTCGTTATGCAGAAGCCGAAAACACTTCCGACTTAATTGAACAAACAGACAACACAGTAGAGCGTATTCAAGTAGCTGCAGGTTACTGGTTTAACGATAAAACGCTTTTAAAAGTTGAGTATGTTAACCAAGAAGAAGGTGTTAATTCGGGCGGCCAAATCGGTAAAGGATTTGACGGCTTCACTTCTGAGATCTCTGTTAAATTTTAAGTCGTTAACCGACTAGTCTAACTATTTGTACAAAGAACCTAAAAAGGGACTTTGCGGGCAGTTTTATGTTTTAAAACTGCCATAAATAGAATTGGCAATAGATTAAAATTTAATAGCACTTGTTAAAACATAACGTGTATGGGGAATACCCGATGAAAAATAAATTAATTATGCTCGCGTGTGGCTTCATAAGCATGGGCGCTGCGGCAAAAGAAACAATTACAATAGCGACTGTTAACAACGGTGACATGATCACCATGAAAGAATTAAGCAATGACTTTACCAGCCAAAACCCTGATATAGATCTAAAATGGGTCACCCTAGAAGAAAACATTCTTCGCCAACGTGTCACTACCGATGTAGCAACAAAAGGCGGCCAATACGATGTGATGACCATAGGTACTTATGAAGTACCAATTTGGGGCAAACAAAATTGGTTAAAAGAGTTAAATAATTTAGGTGAAAATTACGATTTAGACGATTTAATCCCAGCAATCCGAAGCGGTTTGACGATTAACGACAAACTTTATGCTGCCCCATTTTATGGCGAAAGCTCAATGGTTATGTACCGCACCGATTTAATGGATAAAGCGGGGCTGACAATGCCTAAAGCCCCAACATGGGACTTTATACGCAAAGCTGCTAAAGCGATGACAGATAAAAAAGAAGGTGTTTACGGCCTTTGTTTACGTGGTAAAGCAGGTTGGGGCGAAAACGTTGCGCTTATTACATCAATGGCTAATTCGTTTGGTGCTCGTTGGTTTGATGAGAATTGGAAGCCACAGTTTAATACCCCAGAGTGGGAAAATACCCTTCAGTATTATGTCGATGTAATGAAAGAGTCGGGACCTGCTGGTTCATCTGCAAACGGGTTTAACGAAAATCTTGCACTATTCCAAACCGGAAAATGTGGTATTTGGATTGATGCAACCGTTGCAGGCGCATTTGTTACTAATAAAAAAGACTCGGAAGTTGCCGATAAAGTAGGGTTTGCACTTGCGCCAGATAATGGCCTAGGTAAACGCGGTAACTGGTTATGGTCTTGGACTTTAGCCGTACCGGCAAGCAGCAAAAAACCAGATGCCGCAATGAAATTTATTAGCTGGGCGACATCAAAAGAATACACTCAACTTGTAGCTGACAAAAAAGGTTGGGCAAAAGTACCGCCAGGTACACGTAAATCACTTTACAGTAATCAAAAGTACATGGACGCAGCACCGTTTGCGCAAATTACCTTAGATTCTATCCAATCTGCAGATCCTAAAAATCCAACCGTTAAACCGGTGCCTTATGTAGGTATTCAGTTTGTAGCTATTCCTGAGTTTCAAGGAATTGGTACAGCTGTTGGGCAACAATTCTCAGCAGCATTAACTGGCCAAATGACCGTTAAGCAAGCGCTTAGTACGTCTCAGCACCTCGTTGAGCGAACAATGCGTAAAGCTCGCTATCCTAAATAACATGTAATGGGCGGGTAAGTACTCAAACTTACCCAATATTTTATGTCAATTCTATTTACTTGTTAGTTATAAACGCTATCAAGGGTTTCTGATTTTCACTTGATAGTTAACAAGTAAATAGAATTGGCTTTTTTAAGGTCACCTTTATGGCAACAACTAACTCGCGCACGCTTGCTCGGTTTATGCTTCTTCCAAGTGTAATTTTATTACTTGCTTGGATGATAGTTCCGCTGTGTATGACACTGTATTTTTCTTTTATTGATTACAACTTACTCGTTCCAGGGGATAAAGAGTTTGTAGGCTTTTTAAACTATGAATTTTTCCTAACTGATCCGGCTTTTTTTGAATCATTTTTTAACACGCTCTACCTAGTAACTGGGGTTTTACTTATCACTATTTGTGGTGGTATTGGCTTAGCTATTTTACTAGACCAAGCAATATGGGGGCGAAATTACGTTCGCATTATGGTACTAGCCCCATTTTTTGTAATGCCAACTGTGTCGGCATTGGTATGGAAAAACATGCTAATGAACCCAGTTAATGGCTTATTTGCACACTTTGCTATTTGGCTTGGCTTTGAACCTATCGACTTTTTTGCTCAAATGCCGCTATTTTCAATCATCATAATTGTGTCTTGGCAGTGGTTACCGTTTGCAGCTTTAATACTGCTAACAGCAATACAATCACTCGACCGTGAACAATTAGAAGCGGCTGATTTAGACGGAGCTGGCCCATTTAGTAAGTTCTTTTACATCGTTTTACCGCACTTATCGCGCGCTGTAACTGCGGTTATATTAATCGAAACTATATTTTTACTGTCAATTTTTGCTGAAATATTAGTTACAACCAGTGGCGGTCCTGGTTATTCGTCAACCAATATAACGTACTTAATTTATACGCAATCGCTACTTCAGTTTGATGTAGGCGGCGGTTCGGCAGGGGGCATAGTTGCAGTTATTATTGCAAATATAGTCGCTATATTTTTAATGCGCTTAATTGGCAAAAACTTGGAGGGTTAATTATGACTATAAAAGATAGCCGTCGTTCCAAACTAATTTATACCATTGCTGCATGGACAATAAGCGGCATGATTTTCTTTCCAATTTTATGGACGTTAATCACCAGTTTTAAAACGGAAGCCGAAGCAATTTCAGCAAGCCCAAGCTTATATGCGTTTGATTGGACGCTCGAAAATTACCGCGATGTACTGTCGCGCTCGCCATACTTTAACCATTTTTGGAACTCTGTAGTTATATCACTAGGTTCAAGTTTACTGGGGTTATTAATTGCGGTACCTGCTGCGTGGTCTATGGCGTTTGTGCAAACTAAAAAAACAAAGCACTTATTAATGTGGATGCTTTCAACCAAAATGTTACCACCAGTAGGCGTACTTATTCCTATCTATTTACTGTTTCGCGACTTTGCATTACTCGATACAAAATTAGGTTTGGTTATTGTAATGACACTCATTAACTTACCAATAATGGTATGGATGCTTTACACCTACTTTAGAGAAATACCAAACGAAATACTTGAAGCTTCTCGTATGGATGGCGCAACAATTGGTGAAGAAATATTCCATGTTTTATTGCCAATAGCCTTACCGGGTATAGCCTCAACGCTATTACTCAATGTTATTTTGTCGTGGAACGAAGCGTTTTGGACACTTATTTTAACCGCTGCAAATGCTGCACCTTTAACGGCATTTATTGCCAGTTACTCAAGCCCTGAGGGGTTATTTTACGCTAAGTTATCGGCAGCATCTGCCATGGCCATTGTGCCAATTTTAATACTTGGTTGGTTTAGTCAAAAACAATTAGTGCGTGGATTAAGTTTCGGCGCGGTAAAATAGGAGAATACACATGGGCAGCATCACACTAAAACAAGTCACTAAAAACTTTGATGAAGTTAACGTAATTAAACCGCTCGACTTAGAAATTAAAGACGGTGAGTTCATCGTTTTTGTTGGGCCATCGGGCTGTGGTAAATCTACATTACTTCGTATGATCGCAGGTCTTGAAGATACCACCAGTGGGAATATAGAAATTGATGGTATAGATGCCACAAAAACACCGCCGGCAAAAAGAGGCTTGGCAATGGTGTTTCAGTCCTATGCGTTATACCCGCATATGACCGTGCGTAATAATATTGCTTTTCCTTTAAAAAGAGCCAAGGTAAGCCCTGCTGAAATTGAGAGTAAAATTGCTAACGCTGCTAAAATTCTTAATTTGACCGATTATTTAGATCGAAAGCCAGGACAATTGTCGGGCGGTCAGCGCCAGCGAGTAGCGATAGGGCGCGCAATTGTACGTCAGCCTTCGGCATTTTTGTTTGATGAGCCACTGTCAAATCTTGATGCATCATTGCGTGTAAATATGCGCCTAGAAATATCTGAGCTACATAAAAGTTTAGCTACAACAATGATTTATGTTACGCACGATCAGGTTGAAGCCATGACAATGGCAGATAGAATCGCGGTATTTAATGCCGGTATTATTGAGCAAGTAGGCACACCTTTAGAGCTTTATAAAAACCCTGTAAACAAATTTGTAGCCGGTTTTATTGGCTCCCCAAAAATGAATTTTATAGATGCTCCACCAAATGAAGATGCGAATGTTAGCTGTATTGGTATACGACCAGAGCATATAACACTCTCTACTGAGCAAGGTACTTGGGCTGGAACCGTAGGTGTAATTGAGCGTTTAGGTTCGGAGAGCTTTTTACATATAAATATTGAAGGCAAAGGTACCGTAACAGTAAAAGCAGACGGTGATTGCCCATTAAAATATGGCGACAGTATTTACCTAAGCGCACCGGCTGATAAAGTATTAAAGTTTGATAATAACGGTTTAACAATTCGCTAAAGCCTATTTTTAATTACCTTAAATAGCACCTTTATAAGGGTGCTATTAACTAAATTCTAATTACATAATCCTATGAAACCTAGGTATTTTTTATTAAGGGATGGTATATTTACAATTATAAATAACAAAAACGTTATTGATAAATAGATGCTCCAAAATTAATAAAATAATTTATATAGCAGCACATATAATTAAAATTATGTAATGAAAATAAGGACTTGGTTTTCCTTCTATTTTAAGAGGTTTACGTGGTAAAGCTATCAAATACAGAAATTAGAAAGCTAGATGATGCAGCCAGAGCAGGGTGGTTATATTATGTTGGCGGTAACACACAAGATGAAATTGCTAAAAAGCTAAATATATCGCGTCAATCTGCACAAAGAATGGTCGCATTATCTGTTAGCCAAGGATTAATTAAAGTTAGACTTGACCACCCGATTGCTAAATGTATGGATTTGGCCGAAAAATTAAAAAGCCGTTTTGGGTTAGATTCGTGTGAAGTTGTACCGAGCGATCCGTCTGAACCATCATCTACATTAGGTTTGGCTCAAGCTGGCGCGGCAGAAATAGAACGCCATTTAAAATCAGAACAACCCAAAGTACTTGCTATGGGAACCGGTCGAGTTTTACGTGCATGTGTCGATGAGCTTAGAACCGTTGATTGTCCGCAACATAAAATTGTAGCAATGCTAGGTAATATGGCTTTAGATGGATCGGCTTCACCTTATGATGTTGTAGTAAGAATGGCCGAACACACCAATGCAAAACATTACCCAATGCCATTACCAGTTTTACCAAGAAGTATTGAAGAAAAAGAACAGTTACATGCACAACAAAATATTACCGGTAATTTAAAACTCGCTAAAGATGCCGATGTAACATTTGTGGGTATTGGTAGCTTAGGTGAAAAGTCGCCATTACATATAGATGGTTTTATTGATGCGCAAGAACTTAAAGAGTTGCAAGATCTTGGTGCCGTTGGTGAAATGATTAGTTGGGTGTTTGATAAAAACGGTAAGCTTTTAGATTGCACAGTTAATCAGCGCGTAGCAAGTACGCCATTAAAAACAAATGCTAACAAACAGATTTATGCGATAGCTGCTGGTGAAGAAAAAGTGTTTGCCATTTTGGGCGCAGTAAGGTCAAACATGATCAGTGGATTAATTACTAACGAATATACAGCTGATCGTTTACTAAGTGTTGATTAAACAATTTGGTAAATAAAGTATCCGTATTAGTAATACCAGTTATTGTAATAAAAGCACTTAATGTCCGATACCGTCTAGTATTGGACATAGCAAGGGCGCATTTAAGCGCTCTTCTTATACATACATTAACTACCTATAATTTATATTATGTTAAATAGCATAAATAAATACATAACCAAGTTACTCACCTTCATTAATTAACGTATAAACGCGATATTTTGACTATTTAATAAGCATTAACCTACTTATCTTAATAGTTAATGTTTTTCCCATTTACGCTATTAGCTTCTTGAACATATAAAAATACCGCTTGGTTATTAATATATCCAAGCGGTATTAACAATAACTTCCTAGTAGATATTTCATCCAGTAAAATTCAAGATGTTGAATTTAATGGCTTTTTAACTATCCTACTGATGTACTTGCTGAGACTTTAGAATTTTTTATCATTCATAAATTCACTAATAAGCTCAGATACTTTATCTGGATACTCATCAACAACCCAATGTGCGGCTTTATCTATCCAAACCAATGATGAATTTGGAATTGCTTCTTCTAACATTGGCGCATATTTTGGCTTTTGAAATTTGTCTTCTTCACCCCATAATATGAGTGCTTCATGAGGTAAGCTTTTAAGATCGCCTGCAATAGCTTGTGTATATTCTTTATTGAGTCTGCGCATGTTACTAAATAAAGCGGCTTTTCCTTGCTCGTTGCTCCATGGTTTTAAGTATATTTCCATTAACTCTTCAGTCATTACGCTAGAATCGTATACACCTTTAGGCATGAAATCTCTTAATGTATCAACAAATTCAGCTACACTTGTCTTTTCTTCTACACCAGGTTCTAGCAAAGGTTCAAATTCTGGTATTGGCCAAGAATCAAAACATACACTATCTATTAAAACTAATCCGTTTACTTTATCAGGATGATTTACCGCCATTAATTGAGCAACACCACCACCAATATCATGTGCAGCAATATTAACTTTAGAAATACCGAGTTCTTCCATAAACTTACACATTATTCTACATTGCGCATTTATAGATACATCGGTGTTAATTGGCATATCTGATTCACCAAAGTTTAGTAAATCAGGCGCTATTACTCGATGTTCTGATGCGAGTTTGGGCATCACATTTCGCCATAAAAATTTGTTGGTTGGTATGCCATGTATTAATAATAAAGGTGTGCCTTGTCCCATTTCTTGATAAGCAATTTGATGACCTTCTACTGTAACGTACTGTGTTTTGCTCATAATTTTGCCTCGTTAACTTTAAAAATTATAATGTTTAATAAACTATAAAATTAGAATATAACCTTATAAAGCAAATTCCATCCCAAGATGAGTACCTATTAGTTATTAAAAAATATTAATGTTTTAAAAGTTAAACCCTTGTGATACGTGGGCTCTAGACTAAATAAATTTACTAACTTTATAATATTACAGCGTTTAATAATTGAGATTATTAAACCGCTTTAAAAAGTGTGAAACGATGACTCGTATACATGCAACAATTACAAAAGCGTAGTTTGTAATAATTTGAAGTAATTATTCTTATTAAAGGATTTTTACAAATTTAAATAAATTAAAGGTTCATATACACAAAAGTACTAAATAAATATTAGTGCTTTAAAAAATTATAATTTGATTTTTTAATAAGCTATAAATAAAAATAGTTAACCGCCCTACTGTTTCTATTTATCATTCCAAGAAAGTTCTAATATTTTCAATTAATACGCTTTGCTTAACTGGCTTTAACAAAAGACCATTAAACCCAAGCTTCACGTACTTATTATCACTATTTTCGTTTTCACTAAATGTATGAGCTATAATTTTTGTTGCTGATGCGTCAGCATGCTTCCTGATTTTTAGCATTGCATCAGTGCCTGTAAATTGCGGCATTACTATATCCATTAAAATAATATCGTAAATATTTTGAGAAACCATCAATAGCGCCTCTATAGCACTTGATGCGAAATCTATTAAAATATTTTCTTCATTAAGCATTTTTCTTATTACTATTTCTATTAGTAAGTCATCATCCACTAAAAGTAGTCGTTTAGTTTTATTTATTGGCGTTACTTTAAACTCGATAACTTCTGCCATATTTTCATTAATGTTTTTCATTTATTACCCCAGCGGCTTATTTTTTAAAATACGTGTTATTTGGTTTATTAAAACACCTTGTTTCACTGGCTTTAATAACATGTCATCAAAGCCCTGATTTACATATTTAGATTCTGTATCGGGTGTCGATGTATGCGCAATTATTTTAGTTTTAGAATTATCACTGTGTTTTTTAATTTTTAACATAGCGTCAGTTCCCGACAATTCTGGCATTACTATATCCATTAGAATAATGTCGTAACTATTTTGCGAAACCATCAACATAGCCTCTATCGCACTGCATGCGTAATCTATTATGATATTCTGATCTTTTAGCATTGCCCTAATCACAATTTCTACAAGTGGATCGTCATCAACAAGTAGTAGCGTGTTTTGGTGATTTTTAGTCACTAAACTCGCTTTTACTAAATCAGTATTTAATGAGCTACTTGGTACTTTTTGCACATTGTCTTTATCTTGCTTCGTTACTTTGTTTACCAGCATAGAAAGCGTTATCGTTGATTTATTCGCGTTACTACTTGCAGTTATCGCTTTACCACCTAACATTTTAAATATTGAGATAAAAAACTTTAACTCTAATGACACGTCTTTATCATCTATAAAGCGTGCTATATCATCACCCGATATACTTTTAAGCTCAGTTATAAAGTAACTACTGTCGATTAAATTGCTTAATGAAAAGTCTAGGTGTAAGTAATTACGATTACTTTCATTTTTAATCTGAGCGTTAATAGATAGCGTTGTATTATTTGATGAATCCAAAACCTCTGTCACTAACTGAATAACCAATTGAGAAATTAACTTTTCATCGCTTACTACGGTTAACTCAGGCGTAATATTATTTTTAAGAATTATTTTTTTGTTTTCAGCTTCTTTAGTTAAAATCGAAATATTATTATTGATCATATGATTCAGGTTAACGTTTTTGGCCTGTAGTTTTAACTTATCTATTTCCGATTTATTTATATTTACGAGTTGTTGAATTACACTTTCGAGCTGATCGCATGCATCAGAAATATTCCCCACATTGTTTTTAAATTCGTTAAAGCTTATTGGATCTTTAGATATTTCAACTAATGACTTTAAAGATGATAAAGGCGTTTTTAACTGACGGCTAAGCCTTGTAACAAATTTTTCTTTTAATTGATTTGTCTGTTTTGATTTTTCAAGAACATCAGCGAGTAAACATTCTTTTTGATGTGCCTCTGTATCATCTCTAAAGTAGCAAACGAAACCATTAAAATCTGTATGTCTTTGTAATACAGTTATCCACTTCCCGTCGGTAAAACCTATATCTATTAATTGGTTACGATCATCATCAAGCTTATGATGTTCATGGTAGTGATTTATAATATTATTCTGCTGCGCAATACTTATTAGCTGGCTATACGATAGCTGACTGTTTTGTTTATTCACTTGTGAAAATAAAAGGTTAAATGCATTGTTGGTAATCACAGGAAATTCGTGGCTATTAAAAATAGCAAACCCATGCGGCAGTGCATCAAGAGAACTTGAAAAAAGCTCTTCTCTATTGAGTATTAACTGATTTTTTTGTTTTATTTCGTTGTGTAAACGTCTTGGCAAACGTAAAAAATAATACACAAACGCAAATACACAAAAAGAGATTAACCCCAATCTAATTAGGCTATATTTAGTTATTTGTGGTCGTACTATTTTATTCATAGGTTGGACATGCAAGCGCCATGTAGGTGGAAAACGACTACTTAAAGCGCTAATACTATTTTTAATTATACTCGGGTTAACTTCCCCTTGTTTTCCTAAAGTAAACTGTGGTGTTGCTATAAAAACGTTATAATTTTCAGTATTTAATTTTCCGATAACGGCTTTTAAAAACTTACTTAAATCAAAAGCAGTAAGTGTATAAATAGAGCCTTGTTTTATTTTTATTTTTATTTCAGAAATTAAGAAGGCTGTATCTGCAACCGTAAATACTTCTACTGCTTGTTTGTTCGCTCTTTTATTAAATTTTTCTAACCAGTTTGTAAACCCATACGCGGCTAAATCAAAATTATTTTTTGACCATAGTGCAAGCTGGTTATACTCAGAATCAAAAACAACATACCCTTTGTAGGTTAAGCTTTGTGAAACTTGGCTCTGCACTAAATCATTAAGCTGTTCTTTTGTATAGTTATTTTGACTTTGTAAAAAACCTGCAATAACTAAATCTTTTTGCGATATATACAATCCTTGATTATCAAATCGCTCTAATGCATTAAATAATGTTTTACGTAATTGCTGGATTTGTTGATTATAATTATTTTGTAACTCTTTTTTTTCTACTGTATAAAGCAGTAATGCAGTGAATGAGCATAATACTAATGCAATTAAAAAAGCGACAGGCGCTAAACTAAATACATGAATATACTTTTCTCCATTATTTTTTTTTGAAGGCTTAGTATTTTGATTACTTATTGAATCTGAATTTTTATTTAACTGAGTCTGTAATAATTGAGAAAATGAAATAAACTGATCTTTTTGTGAACCTATTAATGTTTTAGGTGCTAAATCGGCCATCAGCATTACGCCGATTATTTTATTAGTGGCACTATAAATTGGATATTGTGCATAAAAACGAATTAATTTTTGAGTGTTGTTTGATACATCGTCAAAAAAGGTATCTTCAAACAAATATAGTTTTTCTTGTGTGCAGCGTTGCTGATAGCTTAGTAACTCATTTTCAACGTTTTCTTTATCGTTGCAAGTTATTAACTGCTCAGAATAAATGTCTCTAAAATCTATAAATTTAACAATTGGAACATCATAAAACTGTTTTAGTAGTGTTAGCGTTTCTTTAATTTCTGTTGATATTTCATCAGTATTTGCATCTACTAAATTATCAGGTGAGGTAAATATATTTGAGGCGTTCATTGACGTTCTCCTTCCCCTTTGGGGGGAGTATGTATCCACGTTGTACTGTTTTGACCGCTGTGTACTGGCAGTAAAACTTTAAATGGTGGCGTTAAGCTACTAAGCGCAGGTTCACCGGTGGTGATATTAATTACTTGTTCTGCATTAACTAAATTCAGTGATGTTTTACAGTATGTAACGCCTGGCTCAATCCCTATTAAGCTTAGTGTTTCGCTTATAATCAGGTTGTTGACTAAGTCGATTCCGACCAGCTCAAACGTTGTTTTTAAAACAGTAAAAACAAGCGTTTCTACAATGTTTTCATCTTCTTCTAAGCGTGTACCTTCTGGACAGCATATTGTGCCAAGCTCTATATCAACATTTGTGCCTATACCAACTAATGACAGCGCATTAAGGGCTGTATTTAAAAGTGGTTCTACTTGGGGTAAATATAAATCAAGTATGTCACCTTGCGATTCGTATCCTGCTTGGCATGTATCACACGATTGCGATAAACCTTGGTCGCTTGTACCTAAAAGTGGATTACCTAAAGCTGTTACCCCAACTAAACAACTGCTATCGGCCGGTTGTTTATCTATTTCAAAGCTTTCACAAGGTGAACCTGTTACTACTTTTTGCGATACATAACGAGATAGAATTTGTTCACTATTAGCAGGGCATTGTTGTGGCGTACTTCTTAATAACTGACCAATAACGGTATTACCTAACTGCCCTATTGCGTAATTTGGACCTTGCTGCAGCGCATTTATATAACTTACATTACCGGTATTATTTAACTTGCTCACACCTTGGCTGTCGCTTGCTTCGTCGCTTAAGCCTTTTAAACATGGGTTACCTTGGCAGTTTGGTGCATCGTAATAAACAGCTTCTCGCGAGGTAAACCTATCATCTCGTATGCCTATTAATGCCCTGTACGTGTTGTTTGCTCCACGGTCTGTATAAAAAATGAGTGGTGCTTGGTGTTCATCAAAACTTACTGCAATACCGAGTGGTCTATTATTAGCGTCTACTACAGTAATTTGATTATCTACCTTAGTTTGATGGCGCTTAATAAGGGCATCCCTTACTAAAATAACCCCGCCAATTGAGCCAATAATTAAAATTGTTATAATTAATATAAGCTCAATAGTAAGTATGTACCCTCGTTGATAATGCTTTTTCATATCAGGCTCCTATAACACTTCTACAAGCATTTTAAGTACGTTCATTACTTGTAATGCTGCGGGAAAAAACACCAATACCAAAAACATCGGAAAACAAATTAAGATAATGGGAAAGGTTGTGTGCATCGCTTTTTTGTTTACCTTTTTAGCGAGTAAAATGTTCTTTTTTAGAGCTAGGCCTTCAAGTTGAGCCTCTACTGCTTGGATAAGTGGGGTACCAAGTTTTGACCCTATTAACATTAAGTTGGCGAGCTTCTTGATGCCCATGACACCCGTTCTTTCGAAAAGTGAATTAAATGCAAATTCGCGATCTTTTCCTGCGCTTAGTTCGAATAAAAATAACTTTAGCTCTTTGTATAATGGGTGTTTTTGACTTAGCCCATGATCAACCGCCAGTGCAAATGAACGTTCTAACGAAAACCCGGCGCGCATGTAAACCAGTAACACCCGTAAAAAAAACTCTAAGCTGTTATTTATAGTGGTTTGACGTTGATTTTTACGTAATAAAAACCAGCATTCGGGTGCAAAAAAACACATAAAACACAGTAATAATTTAATCGATTGGCTCAGCTCATACCCTGTTAGCTCTATAACCGTAAATGCACTAAAAGTAGCAGCCACTTTAAAGCAGTACAGGCTTATTAATATTTTATTAATTTGAATCCCTGCTTGTCTTAGTTGACGTTTAGAGATGATAATTAGCGGATACCAGTTAATGTTTTTAGTATCGGGTTTATCTAATTCGACTTTAAGCGATTGCCTATGAATATGGATAAATGAGCCCATACTTACTAAAAGCCCGATAAGTAAAAGTATATCAATCATAATGTTACCCTTAAGCTAAGGCGTAGCCATAAAAAGCCAAATAGCTGACAAAGAAGCGCAACCGTTATAAATGCAATCCCATTAGGATCGTTTAATAATGGTTCAAACCAGGTTGGATCGGTATAGCTAAATAAAGGAATTAGTGCGTAAGGTAAAAAACCACTAAATACAGCAGCGTATTTAGTACCCGAAAGCTTAGCTTTTAACTGTTGGCGGTCGAGAGTTCTTAGCGACATCATGTTACATACGCTTTTTAGCATGTCAGTTAAATCGCACTGGCTTTGTATATGTGTAATGATGCTATGAGCAAATAACCTTACGGTCTCGCAGTTGTATCTTTCAATTAATGGAGCAAACGATGTTTCTGCATCACTACCCATGCTCATGCGTTGTATTAGTAAGGTGCTTTGTTTTTTTATATATGGGTCTGCATGTTCATCAGCAAACTGCATTGATTGCTGTAGCGATAGCCCTGTGCTTAAACACGATTGTACGGTTTCAATAAATTCTAAAAAGTGATGCTCAAATTTTGCTAATTTATAATGAGCCAAGTCAATCACAGTTATAAAACAGGTTACAAAAACCACGATTGAAATAATAAACGCGCTGGTTGATGCCTCTGGGTAATATAATTTAGCTAAAAACCAGGAGCTACTAGAGAGCGAGCACGCCATGCTTATAAACCAGGCGTTACTAATATTTAAACCAAGCACTCGTAGTGACAGAGTAAGGACATCTTTTTCTTCTAAAATATCTGCTTTTTTAGTGCTTTGGTTGCTTTTATTATTCACATACAAAGAAGCCAATACACTCGCAGCCAGTACAAAAGTTATAACCGCCGCAATAGCTAATAAATAATCAAGTTTAGTCATTGTTAGCCTCCGGGTTATTGTGCAGTAATGCTTTCAATTCTTGTGCATTTGCGCCTTGGCCTTTCATAAACTCAATAACACTTGAGTTATCTATTAAATCACTTTGTACTGGTTCTGCTTCGTTAATACTATAAAGCGGGCTAAATTGTGCCCCGCCATTAACACGCTTAATTTCACCAATACTTTTTAGAGTGCGGATGCCATTAGTTGAGCGAGAAACATGAACTATGAGCTGAATACTCGACGCGATTAGCGAACTTGTATGGGTATCGCTCAGTTGTGCATTGTGTAACTGCACTAAGGTAGATAAACGAATAACGGCATCATTTGCACTGTTAGCATGTATGGTCGTCATCGAACCTTGGTGGCCACAGTTCATTGCTTGGAGCATATCGATTACTTCGCCAGAGCGTACCTCACCTACAAGTATTCTATCTGCGCGCATTCTAAGGGCTGCTTTTACTAAATCTCTTAGGCTTACTGCACCTTTACCATCGCTGTTAGTGTCGTGGGCTTCCAATTGCACAACATGGTTGTGATGCAAATTAAGCTCAGCGCTTTCTTCAATGGTTACAACACGTTCGTTTGGATTAATTGAGTTGGCAAGTACGTTTAATAATGACGTTTTACCAGCCCCCGCATTGCCACACACTAAAATATTAACGCCTGTTTTAACGGCATTTTTTAAAAATAATAAGATGTTTTTATCTAAAAAATGGTTATTAACTAAAAAGTCATCGTTTATTTTTTTATGATTAAACTTACGAATAGACACAATTGCGGCGCCGGTACACGCAGGCGGTACAATAATATGAACACGGCTACCATCTTTTAATTTGCCATCAACAATTGGCATAAGCGCATTTACCTGGCGACCACAGCCATCAAGTAAGCGATCAACAAATCGGCGTAAATGGCGTTCGTCATCAAACTTACTGGCTGTGCAAAGTAGTTTGCCTTGCTTATCAATCCAAATATCTTGCGTGTCGTTTATTAAAATATCACTTACCTGATCGTCCAGCATAAACTGTGCAATAGGACCCAGACCCTGAATTTCATCAAATACAGCCTGAACAACCTGCTCTTTTTGATGCTGATTAAATGAAGATTGATTGAATTGTGGGATTTCACTGCACAATGCAGAGATTTTTTCGAGAACATTACTTGATAAAAGCGCGGTTGGTTCTTGTTCGTACTCTTCGATAACGGCATCATGCAATAGCTTTTTAAGCTCTTCAAAGGTACTTAAACTGGTTTGAACTTCTTCATGTTTGCTTGATAAATTAAACATAAAAACTCACTTAGCTACATATACAGCTTCATTTTTAACGCCTTTAACCACTTCGATTGTGCGACTGGTTTGTAAGCGTGAAAAGTTTTGCAAACGACCTTGTTCAATGTCATAAGCGCTATGCACAATAATTGAAACTTTGTCAGCGTTATCTATACCCGCCAACGAATAAACATCTTTTGGAAGTACCGCGAGTACTAATGAAACACCGCCCGCAGCAGAATTAGACTCTTTAGCTAAATTATCCATTACGCCACTTTTAGAGGCTTGCGAGTTAGGACCTTTTGAAACACCAATAAGCTGTACATCACGGGCAACGGTTCTTACTAAGCGATTAGTTTTAGCGACTATGTCGAGTCGGTCACCTTTGTGTATGCGCGAAAGCGGAATATCCAAGGTGTTTAGTTTTAAAGTATATAAAACACGCCCTGCCGGTATGGCTTCTGATAAGTTTTGGCTTTTTGCTCTGATAAAATCGGTGTCAAACAAGGGTTGTTCAACCATTTTATTAGTAGCTAATTTTTGACCGATTAATGCACGCGGATTTTGAACGCTCAGTGCAATATTTGAATAGTTACTTGGATCTATACTTTTTTGCTCTACATCGTGAACGGTTACAGTTTGGCCGGCCGACATATTTTTATTTACTACCCAGGCTGTTACGTTATTTTCATCGTTTACCTGTCTAATTCCCAAAGCTGAAGCTAACATGCCAGAGGTGATGAGTAATGTGAGAGCCGCAGTGGTTGCGCCTTTGTTACTTTTACTTTTCATAATATTCCTCCGGAGTAACTTTCACTGCCACACTTTTGTGGCAGTGAGCCTTAAGCTTGGTATTCAAACCTGGTTACCTTGCGTTAGTTACCTTGTGAACCGCCTGCTGCTGTACGTGTTGCAGCATCGCCGCTTGGTGTTGCATTAACAAGTGCGGCACTTTCACTAAAGTCTGATGCAACAAAAGTGAATGAACTACCATCGCCTGCGTACACGTCAACTGAATCTACAAACCCAGAGCCAGACACTTCAGCTGTGCCTTCGGCGTTAATCATGCCGTCAAATACATAGCTTTGGTCAAGTGAGCCAATTGCTTCAGCTACATCTTCAAGCTCGCTGGTTACAGAGTCACGTAATGTAGATAAACCAATTACAAGTGCTGCTACCATTGATGTAGAAAGAATGATTAGCTCTGACGTTAGTACAAAACCTTTTTGCTTTTTGCCATTTAAGTTATGTTTAATAGTTTTCATAATCGTAGCCTTTAAATTAAAAGAGCTTATGCTCACTTTATATATAGCGAGGACCATGCCAATTGAAAATGGCTATTAAATACAGGTGGTTATAGTTTTTATGTGTGTGTTTTTTAGCTTTTTTTATTTTTGATTTGCAAAATGCAAATCAATATTAAAATGAGACTTGTGAGATTACGTATAAAACGTAGGATGAGCGAAAGCTTTACTCCTATTTTTAATAAATAATAAAGTGGTTTTGGCTCTTTAATAATGCCAAATTGTAGGCATAAAAAAAGGCCCTGAGGCCTTAAGAGTAGCAATTACCTAAAACGGAGAGTTTTCCGCGCCTAGCAAGTGCTTTTTGATGCGTGGGTTCTGCACGTAAAACTTGCTCATAGTAGCCACAGGCCAATAAATTATTAGCATTCGCTTCTTCAATTAACCCTTTATGGTAAAAATAGGCGGTGCTATTTAAACCAAACTTAACCGAAAGCTCTAAGTAATTTGAAGCTATAACGTAACTGCCCTGCGCATAATGTAAAGAGGCCATTTGTAGGTATGGTGAAGCATGTGTACCAAAAACATCAACGCCGTATTGAGCAATGCTTTTTGCTTTAGCTAAATTACCTTGCTCTATTGCTAACGTAACCCCTAAAGTTATTGCGTTTAACGGCGGGTTAGCTTTATTAAGCAGAGTATTTATAACTTGTTGAGACTGATTAGCACGGCCACTTTTATAAAGTACATAGGCCGATATCGATAGTATTGCCGTGTTATCAGGGTGTTCAAGCATGAGCTGATTCACCTCATGGACTAAGTTCAAACAGTTACTTGCATTAATACCTTCGCACTTTAATGGTTGGGCATTTAATTGGTATTTTTTTACTATATCACCCAACGCGTTGTAAGGATTTACTGTTGGCTTGTAATCAATATGAGCGCAACCCGATAAAGTAAGCAGTAAAATAATATAAAATATTTTCATAGCCCTTGCTCCTGTATGTAGCTAAGTACCTGGGTGTCTATATTTGCGTGTTCCCACGAACGTAATGTGTTAATTGGTTCACGCACCAGATTTGGAGTTACAACAATTATCAGCTCACGGTTGTTTTCACTTTTGCTGGTTGTTTCACTTAACTTTCCAAGCATACTATTGCCGTTGCCATCAGGTATAAAGTCGTGGCTTGCATTGTTATCAGTGCTAATTAAGCCACCAATAATAAGAGGCTGCCCATCTTTTAAACGCGTTGACGTTTGCATGCTGCGTGTATTAAATGCACTACTGTTTAAACTGCTGCCTGTGCTTTGTGCAATTTCGGCTGTTAACGTGGTATCGGGTAGTGAAATTACTGGGTTTAGATCAAGTGTTATTCTGTCTTTGTCGTCAACCATAGCGCGTACATTTAATTCAACTCCGAATGATTTAAATTCCGTACCGCTAAACACCGACCCACTACTACCTTGCTGACCGCTTGTAATGCCAGATGGGCTATAACTTGTAGGTACAGGTACTTCACCACCGACTTTAAACACGGCACTTTCGCCGGCTAAAACCGTGATTGTAGGGCGAGAAAGCGTTCGCGATATACCTTCTTGTTCAAGTAATGAAAACAACATATCAATAGCAAACTGTGAGGTAGAAAGCTGTAAGTTATTAGTTAATTGACCACCAATTAATTGCAGCGCATTTTCTATTGTTGCAGAGCCAGATTCGCGATTAGTCATACCGTCACGGCCAAACAAGCCTGCTTCTTTTTCGTATCCATTTGAGAGCACACTAATATCTGGGCGCCATTGCTTTAACCTACGTTGATTTACTTCGTATAATTGCACCGACACACGAACTTGCGGTAAATCTTCAACTTCAATGCTCGACAAAACTTTACCGCCAGCCACTGAAAGAAGCGTTGCTCTTGCAATATTAGAACTCACATTACTTAAGTTTAATCCTGATGTAGCATCGTTTATTAACCCGCCCGACTCGTTGGCAAGTACTTCAATACCAGAGCTTTTATCCTGCGTTGCGCCGCCCATTAAGTTATTAGGATCAAGAGGAGAACCCTGAGTTTGTAATGCTTGCTCTGGTTCGAATAATTTATTAATTGTATTTAATAAGCGCACTAGCTCAATTTGATTTTTTACAAAGCCCGAGAGTAAAAATACATCGTTATCGTCATTGGATAGCTCATCAACCGAGATGCGTTTGATGGTCACTTTATCTGCGCCCATTGATTTAATTACTTCGTTAATACGTTCTTCTTTAGGCTTGGGTGCTTGAGTTACTTTTATTAAATTAATAATAGCGACTTTGCTCGAGTTTTGAGAGCTACTACCACTTGAGTTGCCCAAGCCTTGTAATCGCTGTGCAAGCGAGTTAAACATTCCCTGATTGGGGTTTGATGTAATAACGGGTTGTGATGCTTGTGAGCTACTTGCATATAGGTAGTTTTTTGCAGCTTCATAAGCAGCATGACGATAATTTATAGTCGGTACTTCACCACGTAATACAACAGCATGGCGATCAGGCGCTATGGTTAGCTGCACGTCAGGATGAATATCGTTGAGGGCATTTTCAAGCACGCTGTAATCTTCGGTTACGCCAAGTAAAAATGTTTCCGAGCTTTTATCGTCGTACCACACCATCATAGATGTACGGCCCAACTTTTTTGCTAAAATTAGTAGCTCACGGCCATTAACCACGTTCACATCAAGTGTTGTTTCGTGGCCAAGTGCAATGCGAGAAATATCACGGGTAAACACAAAGCGAGTATGCGTCCATTTAACCAAGTGCGATACTTTTTGTACCCGCTCACCATTTGCATTTTCTATATAATCTAAATGACTTTCGCTGCCCATGGCGGTAAAAGATATTAGTAATAGTATAAAAATAAACTTTAACATAAGCCTTTCCCTCAATTTGCTTATTGAATAGGTAGCAAGTATGAGACCAAGGGTTTTTATTTTTATTATCAGTAGATTGAAGTTTATAAATGTGGTTTTTATTATTTTGATTCGCAAATTGCAAATCAACAAGTCATGAAGAGATTATCATAGGAATAAGAGCAGAGGGGTATGGCGCAAAGCGAGTAAAATAAGCTATGCGCTAGTTTTAGTTAATGCAAAGCGGCTGTAAACGGGATGCTTTCACAGATTTTAGCTTCAGCTATAAGCAGCTCTTCTAGGCGAACATCAACCTCTTCTTTTTCAAAGTATTCGTAAGCTAGCTCTACAAATAGGTTTTTATGTTTTTCTTCTGATTTGGCAATAGCAACATAAAAGTCTTTTTCTTTACCCTCAGGAAGTGCTTGTGCTACTAAAGAAAAACGCTCGTGGCCACGTGCTTCAATTACACCACCTACTAGTAATCGGTCCATTAAAAAACCATCACGACCGTGTCTAAATAGTGCACGTATTTGTTTTATGTACGGATCTTTTTTGTCGTCACCTAGGTTTACATCGCGCTCTAAAAGTAACTTAAGCACTTGTTTAAAGTGTATTAATTCTTCTAGTGCTAAATCGGTCATGGCTTTTACTAATTTACGTTTGTCTGGGTAATGCGAAAGCATAGACATAGCCATACCCGATGCTTTTTTTTCAGCAGCGGCATGATCTTGTAAAAAAGTATTAAAGTCAGCAAGGACAACTTCGGTCCATTCAAATGGGGTGTGGTATTTTAATTCAAACATGTTCTGTACAACTTAAATAATAATGCGGGGATTTTAACGTATTTGATTTAAAAAATCTTGTAAGGCAGTAATTTATCTATGCGCCCTTTAGCCGTAGACTCAACTTTTAACGGGTGTTTAATATCGTTCCATGCGGTGACTTTTCCGCCCATATTCATTTTTTCAAAATTAGTTTTATCACTTTCTAACCCTAAAAAATTACACAACTTTTTGTAACTATCAGGCTTTGCTATATCAATGGATAAAAAATCGTCGTCACGGTTATTAAAGTACGTTTGAGCATCATTAAAATGTGTTTCATAACAGTCTGCTAAGTAACTATCGTCGCTAATATTATCAAGCGAAAGCTCACTAAACATATTTAAATAACAGCGTTTTATATGAATATTAAAGCCCCCGTCTGCACGGGTTAAATTAGTGTGCATACGCGTTAAAAGCTGTTTTATTGAAGGTAGCCATGCACTCAGTTCGCGCTCTAAATAAATAAACTTAGAGTCTGGATAATGAATATCAAGTGCTTTAAAGTCATTAAATATGGGAGTGTCGGCAATCGCGTTAGCATTTTCAAAACAAGCATTAGTATACGCGGTATGCGCCGTTGTAATGCCGAGCTCTAAAAATGCGTGGCACACACTCGTTGTGCCGGTACGCGGTAAACCTATTATAAATATTTTGCTCATTAGCTTTTCTTTAATTAGCCACGTGTTACAGGGGCGTGTTGACCTTTGTGGATTGAAATTTGTTCAATCTAGGGGCGATTAAATCGCAGCGCGAGGTTTGTAACCTAGTGGGCTAAGTAAAAACCGAGCAACAAAGAGTTAATCGTCCCTAGAAAGAACCCAAAGGGCAGCGCATGTTTGGCATTTATACTGCGTTATCGCCTATTTATGGGGAATAACCAAACTACATAGGCTCTGCCTTGTCTAATTACCAAACAGTCTGCTGCAAAATCAATCACGAAATGTTAACACGCCCTAGCAATACAAAGGCGCTAACAATAATCACCAAAAATGTAGCAATAGTACCAATTTGGCGATATTTCAGACTTTTTTCTACTATGCCTAAATTTTGAAATACACGCCCTATTAATAACGCACCACCTAATATATGGCAGTAATGGCTAGCAAGTCCTTGGTACTCTGCCAAAAAGAGTAAAATTAAAGCAATTGGCACGTATTCCATAAAGTTAGCGTGGGCACGTACAGCACGTTGCAGCGTTGCGTTACCGTTATCACCAAGTGATATCTGCTCAGCGCGGCGCACTTTTATTACGTTAAAGCTCAAATAAATGTAAAAGAATGAAAGTAATGCAGCATAAGTTGAAATGATCACGGCGTTTTCCTGTTATTTTTATCGCATAAGCATGCGCTTTATTATTGTGGGCGTGATAATAACATATAAATTTGGGCAGCATTATCAGAAGTTTAATAAATGCCTATGCTAAGCTAGGGTATTAAGTAAGTAGAAATTACATAAGGATTTTATGTTTGTACCTCGCAAAGTAGCCGACAGTTACCGTGAAATGATTAACAGTATTGGCTTTTACCCTTCGATGCTTTCAGTGGGCTTTTTAGCATTTGCCATTATTACTATGTCTGTTGAATATTTAGCGCCTATTGAGCAGCTAAAATCGTTTATATCGGTTGTACTTGTTGATAGCGCTGAAAACGCACGTACTATTTTAAGCACCTTAGCGGGGAGTATTATTTCGCTTACCGTGTTTAGTTTTTCAATGGTAATGGTCGTTTTAAATTCGGCCAGTGCGAGTTTATCGCCTCGCGTAGTACCTGGGCTTATTACGCGTAAATCACATCAAATGGTTTTGGGCTTTTATTTAGGCAGCATAATTTACTCCATTATTATGCTTATAAATATTAATAAACTTGAAGGTGGCAGTACGGCTATTCCTTCAATTGGTGTGTTGTTCGCACTTGTTTTTGGATTGATTTCATTAGGTTTATTTGTATTTTTTATACATTCAATCTCTCGTGCCATTCAGGTTGATAACGTATTAAATGGCTTGTTTAGCCAAACTAAAAACGAAATTAAAACAATAATACAAAGACAACAAGAGAACCCAGTTGAAGACTTTCCAGACTTTAGTAAGTGGCATTCGGTTAGCAGTAAAACAGAGGGCTATTACAAAGGCGTGCAAACCGATAAGCTCTGTGCCATTTTGGCAGAGCAAGATATAAAGGTATATATCTCTGTTAACCAAGGCTATTTTACAGTTAAAGGCTATCCGTTTTTAAAGTGTAATAAAGACATATCAAACGATGAAGAGCTGATAAATAAAATTCTCGACTGCTTTATTTTTTATATAGAAGAGTACATTAGCGATCATTACCGTTATGGGTTAACGCAAATATCAGAAATTGCAGTTAAGGCAATGAGCCCGGGCATAAACGATCCAGGTACTGCGGTTAAATCAATTGATATGCTGAGTATTTTACTTATTCAACGGCTGTCAATTAACGATATTAACTACTCGTTTAAGCACAGTGATAATGCCCCATTGTTGTACCTTCATGAAACAAGCTTTGATGAGTTATTACATGACAATTTTACACCGCTGCGTAATTACGCCAAAGGCGATGCATACGTAATGACAAATGTGCTTGAGGCATTTAAAAATATTTTGTTTATTGCCCATAAAGATACCGATGCACGAAACAGTTTATTTAATTACTTAAATGCGATTGTTGATGACATAAATGAACATGTAACTAATAAATACGACAGACGCGAAGTGACTAATATGCTCAACTCAATAGCGCGCATTAGCCAAGAGCAAGGTGAGAAGTTGGTGGCACGTTTTGAGCACCACCAAAAATAAATTTAATCTATGTAGTACACGGCATAGCTTGAAGCTGTTACTTTAATCTCTCCAGCATGGTAGGCATCAGGTACATAGTTACTTGGTGCGCTATCAGCCATCATTACTTTTTCTGCGCGCATATAAGGCTGCGACTGCACATTGAGTGGACTCAGTGATGCGCTGTACAATCCTTTTAAATCAACTCCATAATCTTCACTAAATTCTTTTGCTGCATCCCGTGCGTCTTTAATTGCTAACTTTTGCGCTTTTTTGTGCAGCTCGTTGTAGTTACTTGCTAAAAATTGCGTTTGATTAATTTCGTTAATACCGTTGTTAACTAAGCTTTGTAGTAATTCAGGGTATTTATTTATATCGCTAAGTTTTACAGTTAATGTACGAGAAACCTTAAAGCCTTTAAATTCTTGATTACCGGTAGTGCGGTTATATTGGCTATCACGGTTTATTGAAATTTGTCCGGCGTTTATATCTCCCTCTTTAACACCAATTTCTTTTACGAGCTTAATTGCTTTAGCGATGGTTAGGTCGGTTTTATTTTTAGCAGCAATTAAGTCTTTATCAACTTCGGTAATACCTACACTAAGCTGTACGTAATCTGGCATTGTGGTAAGAGTTGCTTCGCCTTTAACATAAATATGAGGAGCATCGGGGGTCGCTGCCGCAAGTGCATCAAAACTAAGTACGTTAAAAGCCAGTGCACTACCTAAAACGAGTGTCAGTGTTTTCATTAAGTCGATCCTTTAATTTTGTAAATGCTATTAAAGACCTTACGTGGTTAATTAAATATGAACAAGCACAAAAAAACAGGCAATTGCCTGTTTTTTGTTAATGGCTGTAACTTAACGTACAGCCTCATTTACTTTAAATTACGGGTACCGTTATTAAACACTACAACGTTTATAGTTACGGTATTTTGGTAACCAGTAATTTTTGTCGATTGCTGCCCATAACGCATCATCAGTAATCTCAAGAGCAACGCCCTCTTCGATTGCTTTTTTAGCAATGGCAAATGCAATACGCTTACTTAGCGTTTCAATTTCCGTAAGGGCTGGTAATAAACTACCTTTACCTGTGTTTGCACGTGGCGACGACTCTGCAAGCATTTCGCTAGACACACTTAACATTGCATCTGTAATGCGTGTCGCTTTAGCGGCAATAACACCTAAACCAATACCCGGGAAAATATAGCTATTGTTGCATTGTGGGATTGGAAAAATTTCACCGTTGTGTTCTACCGGATCAAATGGGCTACCTGTTGCAACAAGTGCTTTACCGTCAGTCCACTTAATTACATCAGCAGGATGCGCTTCTACCTGCTTAGATGGATTACTTAATGGGAAAATAATTGGCTGTTCACAACCGGCGTGCATTGCTCGAATAGCTTGCTCAGTAAACAAACCAGGTTGACCTGAAACACCAATTAAAATGTCTGGTTGTGCACAGTGCATAACATCAAGAAGTGATGCGTATTCACCGCTGTAAGTCCAATCACTTACTGAACCTTGAGGTTGTGCAAGTGCTTGTTGGAAATCGCGTAAGCCTTCCATACCCTCTGTAAGTAGGCCAAAACGGTCAACCATAAATACTTGGCTACGCGCTTGAGCTTCACTAATACCTTCAAAAACCATTTGGCTAATAATTTGCTCAGCAATACCACAACCAGCAGAGCCTGCACCCACAAAAACTACTTTTTGTTGGCTAAGGGTTGAATTTTTAACGCGACACGCTGCAAGTAAAGAACCTACCGTTACAGCCGCAGTACCTTGAATGTCATCGTTAAAGCTACAAATTTCATTGCGGTAGCGCTTAAGTAACGGCATTGCATTTGGTTGTGCAAAATCTTCAAACTGAAGTAACACATTTGGCCAGCGACGTTTAACCGCTTTAATGAATAAATCTAAAAACTCATCGTATTCGTCTTGGGCAATACGCTTATGGCGTGCACCCATGTACATAGGATCGTTTAAAAGCTTTTCGTTATTAGTACCCACATCAAGCATTACAGGTAATGTGTATGCTGGGCTTATACCACCACACGCAGTGTAAAGTGACAATTTACCAATTGGGATACCCATGCCGCCAATACCTTGATCGCCAAGGCCTAAAATACGCTCGCCATCGGTTACAACAATAACTTTTACTTTACCTTTAGTAGCGTTGCGTAAAATGTCGTCAATTTGGTATCTGTCTTCATACGAAATAAATAAGCCACGCGCGCTGCGGTAAATGTCTGAGAATTTTTCACAAGCATCCCCAACTGTAGGCGTGTAAATGATTGGCATCATTTCTTCAAGATGATCCCGCACTAAACGGTAGTAAAGTGTTTCGTTGTTATCTTGAATCGCACGTAAGTAAATATGCTTATTAAGGTTGTCGGTAAAGCTAGAATATTGCTGATAACAGCGCTCAACTTGCTCTTCAATTGTTTCAAAGCGAGGAGGAAGTAAACCAGCAAGATTGAAATTTTCGCGTTCTTTTTTACTAAAGGCGCTGCCTTTATTTAATAGCGGTGTTTCAATTAGGCCAGGGCCAGAATGATGAATATATAAGTAGTTAGGATCAGTATTAGTTGTCATATTTCCAGGCTTTAACGGAGTCTTAAGTTATGATCTGTCATTATCAGTGTTAAAGGTTTAATTGCAACGACAATTAAGCTAGTCAGACCATTGAGAGAAAATACATGCAGGCTTCACTGCCCGCATGTATATTATACATAATTTAAAATTGTATAGTGGCGTTATTATCAGTTAAATCAGATAACGCAACACCTTCACGGCGTGGATCAGCTCCGCCGTAAAGTTTGTCATTTTTAACTTCAACTGCATGTAAGCCCGAGTTTAAGTCAATAATACGTACATTGTGGCCGCGTTTAGTAAGCGCAGGCGCAATGGCTTCAATAGCTGTGCCTTTTTCAAGGCTGGTGTAATCGTTACGATTTGTTGTACGCGGTAAGTTAATAGCGTCTTGCGCTGATAAATTCCAGTCAATAACACCCACAACAACTTGTGCAACGTAATCTATGATACGACTACCGCCAGGTGAGCCTACAATTAAACGTAAGCTGCCATCTTTATTAAATACCATTACCGGTGACATAGAGCTACGCGGGCGTTTACCAGCCTCTACACGGTTTGCTACAAGCTTGCCGTTTTTACGTGGCGATAACGAAAAGTCAGTTAGTTGGTTATTTAAAATAAAGCCATTAACCATAACCGTGGAGCCAAACGCCATTTCAATTGAACTAGTCATCGAAACGGCATTACCTTTACTATCTACAATAGAGACATGAGAAGTAGAAGGTAACTCGTATGAATCATCCATTGCATAACTTAGGTACCCTACTGGATTACCGGCTACGGCTTTTTGGTCTGTTTCGGTAATTAATTTAGCGCGTGAGGCAATGTAATCTTTGTTTAATAGCTCTTTTGTAGGTACTTGCGTGAAATCGGGATCGCCCATGTACATATCGCGATCGGCAAATGCAATACGCGAAGCTTGGCTAAAATAATGAATCGCCTTTTCGCCATTTGGTTTAAGTGCGCTCATATCTTTATGCTCAAGTAGGCCAAGCATTTGTAGCACAGCTACACCGCCACTACTTGGTGGCGCCATAGAACACACGTTATAAGCACGGTATTGTATACATACCGCATCGCGTTCTTTACTTTTGTAATCTGCTAAATCTTGCACACTTAATTTACCAGGGGCTATTTTAGAGTGCTGTACAGCATTAACCATTTGTTTAGCGTTTTCGCCTTTGTAAAATGCACCAATGCCCTGCTTTGCAATGTCTTTGTATAAATCAGCAAGCGGTTGATTCTTTTTAACACTACCTACTTCAATTAACTTACCATTTGGGTAAAAGTATTCGTTAATAATCGGCATACTCAATACACCAGGGTTTAATTGGCGTGCTAATAAGCCATGTAAACGCGGCGAAATTACAAAGCCTTGCTCTGCAAGTTCAATAGCCGGTTTAAAAAGCGCTTCCCATGGCAATGTACCGTATTGTTTATGCGCGCTTGCAAAGGCATGTAAAATACCAGGCACACCAACAGAGCGTCCGCCTACTACAGCTTCAATCCATTTAACGGCTTTACCGTGCTTATCTAAAAACAGCGTTTCGTCTGCATTTGCAGGTGCTGTTTCGCGGCCATCAAAACTAGTCAATTTATTGTTTGCTTTGTTGTAGTACATCATAAATGTACCACCACCAATACCTGACGATTGCGGTTCAACTAAAGTAAGCACTAGTTGAGTAGCAATGGCTGCATCTACGGCACTGCCACCTTGGGCTAAAATTTGTTGACCGGCTCTTGAGGCATATGGATTTGCCGCAGCAACCATGTATTTATTACCCTGCACTACTTCTTTATGGATTAATCCGGTAGCGGCTTCAGGTTCGCGAGTTTCAATTTGAGTTGCTTGTTGTGCAAATGAAGGCAGTGATACTGCACACAGTCCAATGGCAAATAATGAGTTAAGTTTAAAATGCATAAAAATACTAAAAACACTTAATTACGTAGTTGTATTTGGCATCTTAAAGTTAAACGGGCACAATATGCAAAAATTTTGACTAAAAAAATATAATAAAATGCTTAATTTACCTATTCAACCTCGTTATATATTACCGCCTATTATTCTGCTGCTATTTAGTACCATTTTTGCTGCATTTGATTTAAATAATTTACTTGAATTTAACCGAAGTCTAATTGATGAAGGTGAACTATGGCGAATCTTTTCAAGCCAATTTGTTCATGCTAATTGGGCTCATTTGGGATTAAATGCCAGTGGTGTTTTATTAATATGGCTTTTACATGGCGAATACACATCACCTACTCGCTACGCTTTTAATACAACTGCGCTAGCACTGTGGTGCGGACTCGGCGTGTATTGGTTTTGCCCAAGCATACATATTTATACCGGATTAAGTGCCCTACTACATGGTGTAATTATTTGGGGTGCGGTTAAAGATATAACTGTAGGGCTCAAATCGGGTTATTTATTATTCATAGGCGTATGGATTAAAATAGGGTTTGAACAATTTAGCGGCCCTAATGCTGATATAGGAAAGCTTATTAACTCCACTGTAGCTATTGATGCACATTTAATTGGTGTTATTGGCGGGACTCTGCTTGCCATACCATTGGCTATAGAGCTCTTTAAAAAGAACTTTAAAAAGAACTTTAAAAAGAACTTTAAAAAGCAAAAATAAAGTTAGATTTTGTTCAATCCAATAAAAATGCCGCATTAGTTAACTAAACTAATGCGGCATTTTTGTTTTTATACTTTAAGAGTTAAAGATTAAAGTGTTTCTTTAAATAACTTATGAATACGGCGGTATTCGTCTAACCAGCTTGAAGGCTGTACAAAACCATGTGGTTCAACAGGAAATATAGCTGTTTCAAAGTTTTGTTTTTCAAGCTCTATCAAGCGCTGCACTAAACGCACTGAATCTTGAAAAAATACGTTATCGTCAACCATTGGTGAGTTAATTAATAAACGCTTGTTTAAACCCTCAGCATAATAAATTGGCGAGCTGCGCTCATACGCAATCGGGTCAACATCAGGGTGGTTTAATATATTAGCCGTGTACCCTGTGTTGTAATGAGCCCAATCGGTAACAGGTCTAAGTGCCGCACCCGATTGAAATAACTCAGGCGCGGTAAACAATGCCATAAAGGTCATAAAACCGCCGTAAGAGCCACCATAAGTACCGACTGCTTTGGTATCAACGTTGGCATTTTGCGCCATCCATTTAACGCCATCGGCTAAATCTTGTGTTTCAGGCGTGCCCATTTGACGATAAATCGCAGTACGCCAATCACGCCCGTAACCTTTAGATGCGCGGTAATCCATATCCATTACTATGTAACCTTCATCAGCGAGCAATGAATGAAACATAAATTCACGAAAATAAACCGAAAACCCCATGTGTGAATTTTGTAAGTAACCTGCGCCGTGGTTAAAAATAACCGCTTTACGGTTTTTGCCTTCTTCACCCTCAACGTAATCTGCTGGATAATATACTTTTGCATATATTGGTTGATCAGTATGGCTCGATGGTACGGCAACAATTTTAGGGGCTGTTAGCTTTTTAGCTAAAAACTCATCCGACACAGTATGCGTTAAGCGCGTTGCTTTTGTATTTGCTTTGGCATCTGCTACGTAAAGCTCATTAGGCATAGTAATTGTAGAGTGCTTAAGGAGTAACTTATTTTCATCTGGGCTTAACGTGTAGTCAGTCATGCCGTTTAAGTCAGTAATTTGCTCGCTATTACCTTTTTGCGGGTTAACGCGGTAAATTTCGTAAAGCCCTGGATGCTCAACATTCGCTTTATAATAAATTGCGCTGTCGTCGCTGGTAAGCGTTAAGTTAGAAACCTCAAATTGGCCTTGTGTTAGTGCAGTTGCACTACCATTTACAGGCTTTTTATAAAGCTGGCTGTAACCTGACTCTTCCGATAGGTAATAAAGCGTGTTTGAGTTATGTAACCACCCAAAGTCGTTAAATGCGTAAGCAATCCATGCATCGTCATGCAGGCGGTGTTGCGACACAAGTTTGTTGTTTTTAAAATCTACCGTTGCAAGCCAGCGGTCTTTGTTGTCCCACGCTTCTAGCATTATAGCTACTTGCGAGCCATCGTCGTTCCATACTATTGGGCTTTGCTCAAAACCCCAGTCCATAATAAGGTTAATACCACGAGGTGCCTTTTTAGACTTATATGTTTTACCATCACGTGCATAATTTTCTTTTTTAACTGAGGCTAAAACATCTTCGTCAAAGCCCGGTAAGGTATTAAAGCTAAGTGATGTTTGCTCTTTGTTAGTTAAATTGATGTAGACAAGCTTTGAGGTTTCTTCTTTAGCGTCGGCTACACGGCAGCGTGCTTTTTTAGGTTCTATAGTGGCGTCATTTGTAATGTAGTTAGGCATAATATCGCCATCACTACGCCAGTCTGTTTGCTTTTGTACAACGACTAACAGCGCATCACCATTTGGCGAAAGCTGCGCTTCTGCAACGGTATTTCCTTCGCCTAAGTAATAAGCTGTGTTAGCAATTGAATCGTTTTGTTCATTAATTTGCTCACTGCGAGCTTGCTTATCTTTTTTATTTTTTTGTTGAAGCGCCACAAATTTAATCAATTTATGCTGCTCTTTAGCAATATACGTGCTTGGCTCTTCAATACCTTTTGGCTCATCAGCAAGTTTTAAGTTAGCAAGCTCGCTCGTTAAGCCTGTTTTTAAATCAACTTTAAAAAATACATTGCCTTGGCGGTAAACTAAATCGCCATTATTTAAAAATTGTGGCTTTGACTCGCCCGCTGATGTAGCTGTAATTTGTTTAAGTTCGCCGGTTTTTAGGTTTTTAACAAATACATTGCCTTTAAATGTGTAGGCCGCCATTGTTTTATTTTTAGAATAAACGGCTTTATTTGAACCCACAGTATGAAGTTTATTAAGAGCTACTTGCTCTGCTGTTTGGCTAGTAACCGATTGGCTAAATAAATCGCGTAGTGTATTACCCTGCTCTTTTTGAGCATAAATAATAGTAGACGAATCGCTCGCCCAGTAAGCACCCTCTGGCTGATTACCCATCCAATCCGGATCGGCCATTGCTTGTTCTAGCGTTATTTTTTGTGAGCCGATATCTGCTGGCGTGTTTACAACCGCAGCAATTTTAGTTGCTGGTAATGCACTTTGCTGTGTTGAAGAGGTGTTAGCGGTAGCGCTACAACCTGCAAGCATGACACTTGAGGCAACAGCTAAGGCCACTAACGTTTTAGATGAAGAAAGATTAAAAATCATAGTGCTTCTATACGGTTATTATAATTAAGCCGTATTTAAGCAGAAGCACTCAAGTTATTGCAATTTTTTAAGATAAATAGCCATTAAACAGGGTAAAGCTCAGTTTACTAACGCCCCCTTTATTAGTGGACGTTATTCAACGATTAAATCAAGCCACACCATGCGGTGATCGCTCGATGCGTTTCTATCTTTAATTAAACGATATTCACTACTAGTTTTAGTAGGCCAAAATACACCACCGTCCTTAATTTTTAAGCCATAGTTTGAGGGTAGTACGTAATCAACACGCGCTTGCCAATTTGCACTGTAATTTTGTGCATAAGGCACGTCATACTGCTCTTTAGCGCCTTCACTTTTTGGAACAAATTGAGCGTTAATAAGTGGATTTTTAAGCAGTTGGTCGGTGGTATTTGTACGGGCTTTATCCCCCTCTGGTGCGGCATTTAAATCGCCTAAAATAACAAAACGAGAGTAAGTTTTTAATCCGCCTTTTTGGCCTTTATCATCGTAAATATACTTGGCGTTTGATACATAGTCGGCAATTAGCCTTACTTCATCGTGGTTACGCTTGCCATTCCTGTCTTCTTCGCCATCAAATACAGGCGGTGTTGGGTGAGATGCAATAACATGAATGGTTTTATCATTTACGTTAATAGGTAAATCCCAAAACGATTTAGAGCTGAGCCTAAGTGCTTGCCATTCTTGTGCGTTATACCAGTTTTCGCCTGTTTTAAGCATCACTGGCATTAGTGCATTTGGCATGTCTTTATATTTAAAGGTTTGAAGAGTTCTTACTTTATCAAAATCGATTGGGTATTTTGACAAAATAGCCATACCATAATGGCCTTCAAAAAAACCAAAGCCTTGTGCATCGCCCATCACGCCATTTTTTTTGCCATCATTATCTAAATCAAACTCGGTGGCTAGGCCTGTATTTACCGGGGCTATATAAGTGTAAGGGTAGTTAATAGCCGCTTGTTTTTGCTGACCTACATTTAAATAATGCTTATTAAAGTATTCAATGCCCTGCTCTTTTGGGATGTAATCAAATTCGTTAAGTAAAATAATATCAGGGCGAACACGTTGAATAATTTCGGCTATGTTTTTAATTTGCTGGTGGTTTGCTTTAAGTGCATTAACTAAAGCATCACTTTTAATTTGCTCACCTTTAGGCGTGTGATTAGTTGCATCCATACTTACATTAAAAGTAGCAACACGAAGAGAGTCTGATGCAAATGCACTGTTACTAAAAAAAGTACTAAAAGAAGCGGCAACAAGGAGTGCGCTATAAATTGCTTTAAGTTTCATTAAATAATTTCACTGTAAAATTTTAGACTCAATCATTATTTCACAAACTGGGTATCCACGCGCCTTTTTTAAACATAAAAAAGCCGAGCAAG
The DNA here is from genome assembly GCF_038900255.1 of Pseudoalteromonas sp. AS84. Lineage (NCBI taxonomy): Bacteria > Pseudomonadati > Pseudomonadota > Gammaproteobacteria > Alteromonadales > Pseudoalteromonadaceae > Pseudoalteromonas > Pseudoalteromonas sp. AS84. The sequence goes on from NZ_JBBMQY010000015.1 coordinate 66,377, forward strand.
CTCGGCATTTAATAAAACGAGTATTTAGCCGTTTAATGAAGGATTAAATTAGCTGCCGCTTTTAAAATACCTGGGTAGTCTTGCTCAGGTAAATATTCAGTAAGCTCACCTAATTTATCTGCTAGGTCGTTCATACTAGTGGCCGATACGTTTATATGGCCCATTTTACGACCTGGTTTTGCAGTTTTACCGTACCAATGGCTAGTCACATCTGCGTATTTTAGTACGTCAGCTGGAATACTAGGTTGCCCTAGTACATTTATCATCGCGGTAATGTGTTTAAGCTCTGTATTACCGAGCGGTAAACCTGCAACAGCACGCATGTGGTTTTCAAACTGCGAACAGTGGCAACCTTGCTGCGTCCAATGGCCAGAGTTATGTACACGCGGTGCAATTTCGTTAACGAGTAACGTGCCTTGTACATCAAAAAACTCAATAGCGAGTACGCCAACATAGTTAAGTTCGTTTGCTATTTTAGTAAATGCATCATTTGCTTGAGCTTCAACGCTGCGATTGTTTTTACCAGCAATAGAGAGCGTTAACACACCATTTGTGTGCTCGTTTTCTGTTAGCGGATAAATAGCCACATTACCGTGTTTATCGCGCGCACCAATAATAGATACTTCACGATCAAACGGGATCATTTTTTCAGCAATAATTGTATGTGGCGAAAGCTCTGTGCCCGATGCAATAAAATCAGCCATTAGTGACCAAATTTCGTCTATTTGACTATCTGATTTTAAACGCCATTGGCCTTTCCCGTCATAACCCGCTTGGCATGTTTTAATAACAAGTGGCTTACCTAGGGTTTTAACAGCGTGTTCAAGGTGCACTTTTTCAGTAATTAATTGATATGGCGCACAGGTTACGTTTGTTTTATCAAGCAATGCTTTTTCAAGCGAGCGATCGCCACCGGTTTTAATAGCGGCCTTACCTGGGTAAAATTTATTGCTGTTACAGCAAAGTGTTAGTACATCATCAGGAATGTGCTCAAACTCTGCAGTAATGGCATCAGCGTTCGATATTGCTTGCTCAAGTGACGTGCTATAAACCTCACCAGTTAGCGGGTGCATAATTTGCTTGCTGCCTACATCATACGCCACTACGTTTAAATTAAGCGGCGCACCTGCAAGGCTCATCATACGTGCAAGTTGCCCTGCACCTAATATTAAAATATTCATTATTACTCTGCAGGGTTTGGATTAGCTAATATAGTGTCGGTTTGAGCTTTACGAAACGCTTCAATTTTTGCAAAAATTTCTGGATTTTGACACCCTAAAATTTGCGCGGCTAGTAAACCTGCGTTTGCTGCGCCCGGCTCACCAATTGCAAGTGTGCCCACTGCAACGCCTTTAGGCATTTGGCAAATAGATAAAAGTGAATCAACACCATTTAATGCTTTTGATTTTACAGGCACGCCCAGTACAGGAAGCGACGTAAAAGCAGCAGCCATACCCGGTAAATGCGCAGCGCCGCCAGCGCCTGCAATAATAACTTTAATCCCGCGTTCTGCGGCTGAACTTGCATAATCAGCAAGTAATTGAGGAGTGCGGTGTGCAGACACGACTTTAGTTTCGTACTTAATGCCAAAATGCTCTAGCATAAGTGCTGCATGTTCCATGGTTGGCCAATCTGATTTAGAACCCATAATAATGCCAACAGTCATAAATACTCCTCAGTAATGTATTTTCAAAATAGCGGACTTATGTCCTGTTTAAGCCGGGTATTATACCCAAAGCCATATTAATTGCGACTAATACAAAGCCACAAAAACAAAAAAAGCCATGTTTAAACATGGCTTTTTAGGGTTAACGGGTAAATAGCTAATTAAGCTTCTTTACTCGCTAGGTATTCTGCGTAGTTGCCTCTAAAGTCAATAATTTTACCATCTTTAACTTCCCAAATACGGGTAGCTACCGATGATACAAATTGACGATCGTGCGATACAAACATTAATGTACCTTCGTAGGCTTCAAGTGCTAAGTTAAGCGCTTCAATAGATTCCATATCCATGTGGTTAGTTGGCTCATCCATTAACAATATGTTTGGTTTGTGCATCATAATTTTACCAAACAGCATGCGGCCTTGCTCACCACCTGAAATTACTTTAACTGACTTTTTAATATCGTTTTGAGAGAACAACATACGACCTAAGAAGCTGCGAACCACTTGCTCATCGTCGCCTTCTTGTTGCCACTGTTCCATCCACTGAAACAAGTTCATGTCGGTTGCAAACTCATCTGCGTGATCTTGCGCGTAGTAACCAATGTTCGCGTTTTCAGAAAACTTAAACTCACCGGCTTTAGGTGCTAAGCGCCCTGCTAGTGTATTAAGTAATGTTGTTTTACCAACACCATTTTCACCAATAATAGCAATACGCTCGCCAACTTCTACTAAACCTTCAAGCCCAGAAAACAACGTGTTGTCGTCAAAACCTTGCGTTAGGTTATTCATTTCAAGCGCGTTTCTGAATAACTGCTTTTCTTGGTCGAAACGAATAAATGGCGTTTGACGTGAAGAGGCTTTAACTTCGTCTAACTGAATTTTGTCGATACGTTTAGCGCGCGATGTTGCCTGTTTAGCTTTAGATGCGTTAGCAGAGAAACGTGATACAAACTGTTGAAGTTCAGCAATTTGGTTTTTCTTCTTCGCGTTTTCGCTAAGTAGCTGCTCACGTGCTTGCGTTGCTGCAAACATGTATTCGTCGTAGTTACCTGAGTAAATACGTAGCTCGCCGTAGTCAATATCGGCCATGTGAGTACACACAGAGTTTAAAAAGTGACGGTCATGCGAAATGATTATCATGGTACAGTCGCGTTGGTTTAACACGTCTTCTAACCACTTGATGGTGTAAATATCCAAGTTATTGGTAGGCTCATCAAGTAGCATTATATCCGGGTCTGAAAACAACACCTGTGCAAGTAGCACGCGTAGTTTAAAACCAGGTGCAATTTCTGACATTGGGCCAAAGTGTTGATCCGTACCAATACCTACGCCTAATAAAAGCTCGCCTGCTTTAGATTCAGCAGAGTAACCATCCATTTCGGCAAATTCAGTTTCAAGATCGGCTACTTTCATACCGTCGTCTTCACTCATTTCTGGTAAAGAGTAAATACGGTCGCGTTCTTGTTTAATTTTCCACAACTCTTTGTGACCCATGATCACAGTATCAATTACTGAGTATTCTTCGTAGGCAAACTGGTCTTGGTTTAGTTTAGCAACGCGTTCATTAGGATCAGTACTAACATTACCTGAAGACGCTTCAAGCTCACCACTTAAAATTTTCATAAATGTTGATTTACCACAACCATTCGCACCGATTAAACCGTAACGGTTTCCATCGCCAAATTTTGCTGAGATATTTTCAAATAATGGTTTAGCACCAAATTGCATGGTGACATTAGCTGTACTAATAATAGCGCTACCCTCCAAGGGAGTATGGATGTAATTAAATTGCGCGCAGTTTAAACCAAAATGGCCTGTTTTTCTATGAAAGTTTAAAGGCAAACTAACGCGTTTTAGCCATTTATTAGCGCTGTATAGTGGGTAACTCAAATAACAGATTAAATTAAATGGTTTTGTAAATTTTTATTCAGCTTACACAAGTAAAAATTCATCAATATATTCACTTTAATACGTCCAGGGAGTTTAGAATTACGTATACTGAATTAGAGTAAAAACACTTTTAACGTGTTTGTGTGTTTACTTAACTCATTTTTGTACACGAAGTAACAATAAAAAGTTATATTTATGAAAATAAAGCACTTTTAGAGCTTTTGCACTAGTTGCTACTTTTTGAACAAGATGAAATTAATTCAAATTAAATTTTTAACACACCACAAATTTACCATCCTATTTACCTATATATTTAATATAAAAACAAACTTCTGCAACACCTGAAAAACAAAATTAACCTCTAGTGAATATCAATAGAATTTGCCTGTCAATTTTGTTGAGTATTTTTCACTTTTGAGCTCTTTATTGCTTTGTTAGTCTTCAAATCTGAATTTTTACCTACGTAAAAACACTAAAAATTTACACAGGGCAACACACAAGATGAGCAAAAAATTAGCGACACTGATTAGCGCAAGTATTGTATTCGCACCCGCTATTTCAGCGGTAGAGTTATACAAAGATGACAAAAACACTCTAGAAGTAGGTGGGTATCTTGATGTGCGTGTAATTAACACACAAAACGAAACCGAAGTTGTTAACGGTACTTCGCGCATTAACTTTGGCTTTACTAGAGAGCTAAAGAAAGATTGGACTGCTCTTGCTCTTGTAGAATGGGGTGTAAACCCTGTTGGTAGTAGCGACATTATTTATAACAATCGTTTTGAGTCAATTCAGGACGAATTTTTGTATAACCGTTTAGGTTACGCAGGCCTTTCACACGAAAAGTACGGTCAACTTACCATTGGTAAACAATGGGGTGCATGGTACGACGTAGTTTATGGAACAAATAATAGCTTTGTATGGGATGGTAATGCAGCAGGCGTTTACACCTATAACAAAGACGATGGCGCTGTAAATGGCACTGGCCGTGGTGATAAGTTAGTCCAGTACCGCAATAGCTATAACGATTTTAGCTTTGCAGTACAAGCGCAGCTTAAAAACAGCGAGTTTTATACCTGTGACGTAAGCGATATTTCAGAAGAAGAATGCGAAACACTTTGGAACTCTGGCGATAGTGCAGCCCAAGAAGTTGAATTTAACTACACATTTGGTGCGTCTGTAACTTATACCCCTACCGATATGCTAACGCTTACGGCAGGTGTTAACCGAGGTGAGTTTGATTTAACGTTTGGTGATGGCTCTACTCGTAATGTTGAAGATTTAATTTATGGTGCCGGTATTATGTGGGGCAGCATTGATAAGCGCGGCCTTTACGTTGCTGCCAACGTAAATAAAAACAAAAACCACGACACAGATAACATTGGTCGCTTAATTAAAGACGCAATAGGTATAGAAACATTCGCATCATACCGTTTTGATAACGACTTTCGCCCTTTTATTGCCTACAACGTGTTTGATGCCGGCGATGATTACGTAATTCAGCCAAACTTTAACGCCGATCCTAACGATGTATTTAAGCGTCAGTTTGCTGTTATTGGCCTTCATTACCTAATTGACGAAGCCACTATTGCCTACATAGAAGCACGTAAGGACTTTAGTGACTTTGAAAGTGATAACGACGATCAACAAGCACAAATGGAGCAGTCGGAAGACGACGGTATAGCATTTGGTTTTAGATATAAGTTCTAAATATAAGCTCTAAATATAAGTTTAAAAACGACTACAACTTCCCTAAGCACAACCCTTTTAGCCCTTTTAACTTTTTTAACTGGGCTTTTTTTATTTCGCCATGCTTTGTTGAATATTTGGTTTTGCATTTAAGGCTATTTCAACAAATGCATTAACAGCCGCACTGGTATTGTTTTTTTAATGTGTAATACCATCAACTCACGATGCCCCTACTTTTTACGTCTACCGTTTGCTGCCCAATACAATGAACGAGCAAAATTTTAACGAATCACAAATAGGTTAACTACTCGCATCTATATCTTTATTGGCTGAAGTTACCGTAGGCTTGATTATTTGCACTACCTTCCTGATTAGTTTTTTCTAATTTGACTCCATTGCTAAGTTTAGCATTATAGCAATATTTAGTATGATGTGTTCTTTTGCTATAAAGCCACCAGCTAATATATAATAATTGCATTAAGAGTATAAAAGATGGTGAAACAATATTGAAATTGCAAAGTAATTACACTGTCTATTGCTGATCACAAAGGCGTAAGGCTAATTAAAAGCAGTAACAAATAGGTGTGATATATGCTCATAGGTACTGCCTGTATTCTAACCCAGCACCTACGCACTGTATATAAACACAGTGCGCGTATTTACTGTGTAAAAATAAATTAAAACAACTCCCTTTGTAAGTCGTTAATAACATTAAACTAAGTAAAGTGCTATGAAACTGATTCGTTATCATAAATAGTTAAAACACCGGTAGCTGTATATGCATACAGCTACCGGTTATACCTATCTAACCTACTTTTTAATAAACTTACTAAAACCAGCTAATGCCTTTGATACACTCAGTGTTGGATTATCTGAATGCTCAGCACCTTCGTTTATAGCGCTTTGCCACACAAGGTTATTATTAGGGTTTGCTGTTAAAGCAGACTCTAAATCATCAAACGCTTTTAACATTAACGGATGCTCTGCTCCACCCACCGAAAGGTATAAATAAGTAGGCGACTTAATTTTATTTGCTTGAGTAGTTAAAAATGCTTCTACATTATTAACCACTGTCATATCGTCATACCAAGCCGCGGGGCTAAATGCAAAGTAGCCATTAAACAGTTCAGGCCTTGTATGCAGTGTATAAAGTACAAAGCTGCCACCGGCCGAAAAACCACTTAACACACGGTTATTACTAAGCTTATATTTTGCTGATAAATAAGGGAGTAACTCAGTTTCAATAAACGCTAAAAACTTGTCGGCTTCACCATTTGGCTCTATAAGTGTTTCACCTTCTGGGCGCGCTTGTGTATTTACATCTTGGCGAGCATAAGGAGGCACTAAATCGCGATTACGTGTATCTGTAAAAAACAAATTAGGAATAGACACCAATATAGCCTTATCCCCTTTTTCGCTCTTAGCTTGTTTTGTAAGTGCTTTATCCCATGTATCTAAATTAAAGTTACCGTCGGTTTTAATAATTAACGGATACGCTCTTTTAGGATTGTAATTAGCGGGTAATCTTATAAACACTTTGCGCGACTCATTAAGCACGCTTGAATTAAGTGTTATATCTGTATAAGCCGATACATAATGGTTGTAATAACGTATAGCTAAAATACCGATAGCAAAAATGACTACGGCTAAACTTAAATTAATAAAATAGTGTTTTGTTATTTTTATTGCCATGCGGCATTCCTTTAAATGTTTAGGAGTTATTTAATCGAGCTTAACCCATTGTTTTATTTCAAGCGCGGTCATAATAAGCTCAACCGAAAATGCGGCTAAAATCATCCCCATAACACGCGTTAAAATAGACGCGCCGCCAGTACCAATAAGCTTAATTATTTTACCCGAAAGCAGCAACAATATTAATGTAATGCCAAGCACCCCAAGTGTAACAAGCGCTGTGCCTATTTGAGTGGTAATTGGGTGTATGTGGTTATCGGTAAGTAGAATCACCGCCAAAATAGCACCAGGGGTCGCAGTTGCTGGTATAGCTAGCGGAAACACCGCAATATCATGTTCGGGGTCTTGTTTAGCTTTGTTAGAATCGTTTCCAAAAATCATTTGCAGGCCAAACAAAAACAATATGATACCGCCACCTAATTGAAACGACACCAATCTAATTCCCATTGCATTAAGTATTAGCTGCCCTATTAAAATAGAACCCAATAATACACAGCCTGCATAAAGCACCGTTTTAAAAGCTGTTTTACGACGTTGTTTATCGGTTAAGTGAGAAGTAAGCGCAGCAAACAACGCCATCGTGCCTATTGGATCAATGGTAGCCCAAATAACAAGTGCATCTTGAGAGAGTTTTTCTAGCATATAAAATCCTTGTTAAGCGTAAATATTTAATAAAACACGGGTAACAAATTCATTTGCTTACGCTTAACTATAATAGAAAGCCGTTATTTTTTGTATTTTATTTACACTCGCAAAGATTTAAAAATTTGTCATCTTTCGTTAAAGCGATTTATGCCAAATAGAATTTTCTCTTAAACTAAAGCCTAACTTCATAAGTAAATTATGAGAGCGTGCATTGTGTGCACTCACCTCAGCCGATAAATGTTTAAGCGGAATATGCTCAAGTAACTCTTTAGTGAAACCAGTGACTACTTCAAACATTACGCCTTTATCCCAAAAGTCGGGGTGCAGCTCAAATCCTATAAATGCATTACTTTTACAGGGCGTTAAATTATAAAGCCCACAAGTACCCATTAACTTTCCAGATATATTATGTTCAATTGCAGCTCTAATCACTTCGCCTTCGTAATAGGCGCTAATATCATCTTGTATTAATTGTTTAATTTGTGTTTTGCTAAGAGGTGTTTCGTAGTCGTTAAATTCTGACACGTGCGGATGGTTTAAAATATTAAATAAACACGCAGCGTGTTTGTGGGTAATTAAACGCAGCGTAACGCGCTCAAGTTTTGTGGTATTAAACATTTTATTTAAGTGGTTAGTTAAATTAGCTCTTTATGGGCAAGCATTATTAACTTACCATACCCCATTAACAAGCATTATCTTTAAAGCAAAAAGAGTAGATAACGTAATGAGTGACGATTTTAAAGTAATACAACCCACTACCACAGTATATTGCCCAAAGCGCGGCGAAGGCTGGACCTTAACAGGCATTACTAATATTAACGAGTTTACCTCAGTAATGTTTGACGGCACACGCTATACACTTCCAGCACGTGAAATAGTAGAAGAACTTCTCCCTAACCAACTAGCGCGAGAACAAAATAGCTAACCAAAAACATACGCATTAAAAAGGCTGCAAAATTGCAGCCTAGGGTCTGTTGATCTTTGCGGATTGAAATTTGTTCAAACTAGGGGCTATTTAATCGCGGCGCGAGGTTTGTAACCTAGTGGGCTAAGTCAAAACCGAGCAACAAAGAGTAAATAGCCCCTAGGAAGAACCCTTTGGGCAGCGCCTGTTTGGCATTAATGCTACGTTATCGCCTATTTATGGGGAATAACCACACTGTATAGGCTCTGCCTTGCCTAAATACCAAACAGACTGCTGCAAATTTAACCTTGAAAGATCAACAGACCCTAGTATTTAATTAACTAGTTAAAACGCTTCGTCTTCGCTATAAACATTAACGTTTAACTCGTTTTCATCTTCAAATACTACAAACGAAATAGGCTTACAGCATACTTGGCAGTCTTCTATGTATTGCTCATCAATATCTGCTGCATCAAGTAATACTTCTATACTTTCGCCGCAATAAGGGCAGCTTATTGATTTTTCAGTTAACTGGTTCATTTATCACCTGCTAATTTATATCTCGAATGTTGTCACTTTAATGAACAAGCCAGCATAATTCAACACCCCATTAAATAACACTTATATGGCTAAACTAATTAAACCATGCTGCTTACTTAAAAAGTGATCTAACGACAAGCCCTATCACTATAAAACTTATTTTACACCATAGATAAGTGTTAGCCTGATAATACAATGCCTCTACAATGAAATAGTATTAGCACTTAGCGGGTCTAACTTTACAAGCATTTATAAACTCACTCCACAGGTGGATAATTTTATGAAAAAATCACTCGCACTCGCATTAACATCTGCCGCAATATTGTTTAGCACATTTACTCATGCAGCTAAAACCGAAAAAGCCGTTTTAGCTGGAGGTTGCTTTTGGTGTATGGAAAGCGACTTTGAAAAACTAGAAGGCGTAACCGATGTAATATCGGGCTTTACTGGCGGTAAACTTAAAAACCCAACGTACAATGGTAATCATAAAGGCCATTACGAGGCCGTAGAAATTACTTACGACCCAGCCATAGTAAGCTACAAAGGCATACTTGATCATTACTGGGTTAATATTGATCCTTTTGATGCCAGAGGCCAATTTTGCGATAAAGGCCCTAGTTACTTAAGTGCTATATTTGTTGAAAACGACGAACAACGTAAATTAGCTGAAAAAACAAAAGCTGCAGTAGTTGCCGAGTTCCCTAATCAAACTGTGGTTACACCAATACTAAACGCAAGTACCTTTTACCCTATTAAAGGAAAAGAAAGCTTTCATCAAGATTATTACAAAAACAACCCAATCCGTTACAACACCTATCGCTGGCGTTGTGGCCGAGATAGCCGCCTAGAAGATATTTGGGGCGACAGAGCAACTCATTAATTACGTCTAATTAGGTATTTCACTGTAAAAGATTAAAAAGCCGCTTAAATTAGTCGCTTTTTAATCTTATTAGTTATTTCGAGATTCTTTAATAAATCGATATCTAAATTCAGATAAGTAACCAACAATGCTAACAAGCAAAGCAGAATTAAAATCACCATTCACAAGCTGTGTCCAAACACTTCCCTCTCCATTAAAGCTAATGTAAATAACCATAATAAAAGCAAGAAACGCTGAAACTTTATACATCCAAGAATATTCACCAAAAAATTTCTGTGTCACACTTTTTTCTTTTAATTTATCTTCCACAATTAATCTCCATTTTATATTGCTATTAAATCCTAGCTATAACATTGGCAAAACAAGGAATTTATAATAATGGTTTATTTATCCACCGTCTATTTCATAAAGCCTTTGTCATTAAGTTAAGTGTTACTTGTTGATGCAAAACAGCGCTAGACAGACCCTAAAAACCTAACGGTTTATAACCAATGTAAAAAGGCTGCTTAAATAAAGCAGCCTTTTCATTTGTATCATTTTAATGTGTACGTTTAAAACTTATAAGTCGCACTTAACCTTACGCTACGCGGTGTCCCCGGTTGAACCCACGCATCAGCAAATGAGTTAGTGTAATAGGTTTCATCAAACAGATTGTCTACCTCTGCGCGTAAACCAAATGCTTTAGTTACGTCAACATCAACAAATACACGCGCTGTTGTGTAATTTGGTAACTCAAAATCGGTACCAAAAAAGCCGTTTCGTGAGCCTACATAAACTAAGCCTCCACCAAATTTAACGGCTTTACCATATAATTCAGACGATTTAACTAGTTGTAAACTAAATTGATGCTCAGGAATATTTAATAAAGAGCTTCCCGCTTCTACTGTATAACCAAAGTTCGCATCAAAAAATGAGTTTTCAATGGTTGCATCAACATACGCATAAGATAACCAAAGGCTTACATCATCAGTAAGATCACCGTTTATATCAATTTCTATGCCTTTGCTTTGTGCTTCGCCAATTGCAGCAAAAGTAAATGCAGTCGGATCGTCAACTACCAGCATATTGTCTTGCTCTACTTTAAATACAGCAACGGTGCCAAACAGAGCGCCATCGTTTAAAGTAAATTTAACCCCTACCTCTGACGAAGTTGATTGATTTGGCTCAAAACCATCGCCATTTGTATCAGTGCCTGATAAAGGCCTAAAGTTTTCGCCATAAGCGGCATAAACAGATACAAACTCACTCGCCTCATACACAACACCAAACTGCGGGCTAACTCGCGATTCGTTTTGCTTTGATTGAGTATCAGCTAAACGGTTATTAAGTGTTTGTTCGTAGTCATCAAAACGTGCACCAATACGTATATCAAGCTTATCGGTTAGGCTTATTTGGTCTTGTATAAATATACCTAACGACTCTTGCACTTCTAACTTATCGGTATTGGCCGTTGGCGTAGGTAACTCATACGCACCATACACGGGGTTAAATACATTAATAAACTGATCGCCACGCACGCGAAGAACAAATTGATCATTTTCGAATTTATCAGAGTCCACACCAATTATTAAACGATGCTCTAACCCTGCAACCTCTAAATTACCGGTTACTTCTGCACGGTATACTTGATATTTAGCATCGTAATCACGATAACGCCTAAAACGATTTACCTCGCCATCAACAACACCTGCAAAACCGGTTTCGGTTGCAAACCCTTCAAGCGATGTATCTCGGTAGTTAGCGCCCAGCAACACGCTCCAGTTATCATTAAAGTCATGAACAAACTCTAATTGATGACCAAGTACATCTGCCTCTATTGGGCCATCACCTGGTTCTCCTAAAAAGCGACTTTCTGGTATTAAACCAAGTTCACCATCAATAGCTAATACACCTCTATCAAAAGGGACTTCTTGGTCGCTGTATTCAAGCTCATATATTAGTTGGCTATTATCATTAATATTCCACGTTATTGATGGGCTAAAGCCTTGTTTAGTTGTTTCTATCGTATCGCGAAAGCTTTTTGCGTCTTCATAAAAACCAACCAGTCTAATTGCTACATCGTCGTTAAGGGGCGTTGTGTAATCTACATCAGCACGGTAGGTATCAAAACTGCCTACACTTAGCTTTAGCTCGCCACTTGTATCAAACGTTGGGCGTTTGGTAACAAGGTTTACTGTACCACCAGGCTCTCCTCGGCCAAATAAAGCCGCGCGTGGGCCTTTTAAAACTTCAACCGACTCAATACCCGATAAATCACGCGAACCACCAAAACCACGCCCGGCATTAAACCCATTTACAAGGTAATTACTTGGTAAGTTTTCATCGCCTACAAAACCACGTAGTGCAAAGCTATTCCAAAGCCCACCAAAGTTATTTTGACGAGCAACCGAAGCCGACAAATCAAGTGCTTGGTTTAAATCTATCGCACCTGCGTTTTCAAGCGCTTCTAAATCTATTTTCAGTTCTGATTGCGGTGTTTCTAACGCACTAAATTTACCTTGATACGCTTGACGCGAACCCATTACAGCCAATCTTTCAATAGGGCTATTATTAACGCTGTCATCTTTTTGGTTTTGCTCAACAGCCATAGCATGGCTGCTAAATAAACTGACTAAGCATGCGCTTAAATAGGTGAGCTTTAGCCCTTTATTATTGGTATTCATTATAAACCTTGTTAATTAGTTAACTGATAAATTTTCTTTTAGCTTAACGCCTGTAACTTCAGGCTCATCCATTTCATTAAGCATTGTTTTTTTAAAGCTAGGCATATTCTCAAGCGCCGCTTTTGGTGGGTTACCCTTTATAAAGAGCCAAGGGTAGTAAAACTCCCTTAAACTTTTATGAAATCCTCGCATACGGTATTCGTATCTAAATGCAGCTAAAGCATCAGTGCTCGCCAGTCGTGTAAAACTGCGTTGTAACAGTAATGGCGGTGAAAACCACGATACAATTCCCGCTAATTGATACTTTGTATGCGCTGCATCACGATACGCATGTGAAAGTTCACCTGCTTTTTCGTCTCCAACTTGCTGAAATGCGTAATACCATTTCCACTCAAACTCGCTTTGCATATCAACGTGATCTTTCCACTGTGGATTTGATGCAACAAAAGCATCCATTGTGGTTTTCTTTGGTAAGTCCCATGCATCGTTAACGGCCTCTCTTTGAGTAAGCACAATGTCGCCGCCCTTTGGTGAGTGCACCGTTTTGTTTATAACTAAATCGCCTAAAATAGGAATAATAAAAGCAACTAACACCCAAAAACCAATTAACGTTGAAGCAACACGCGGCGCACTACTGGCGTTTTTACCCCACCACACACTGAGCGCAGTCCAAAACGCAATGTAAATTACACAAATAAAAGTAACAACCCCCACATCAGCAAGGGCCGAATGACTAAGCAATGTACCTATATAAAATGGCAGCATTAAACACACTATTACTGCAATCAACCTCACTGCTATTCGTGCCCCCCATAATGCAAAGTACGACTTAGCAGTAGTTACTAATAAATCATGCCTACCGCTTGTTCGCTCATTAGCAAATAAATCATGAAATAGTAAAATAACTATCAGCGGTGCTAATGCACTTACTACAAATACAAAATCAATTTTACCTGCCTGCGCTAGCTCTGCGTTTTGCGCATCGCTTTCGTAAATTTGTCCCTCTAGCGCAAGTAAATTTAAGCGGTGTTTCCATGGGTAAATATCGCGCTCGCCTAAAGCAGCAAACGCTAAATTTGAAGGCGATGAATACGTTAAGTGAAAACTGTAATAGGCAAGCGAGCCTGGGTCTTCGTATTTATGTTGAACGTTAGTTAAGTCTGTTAAATCGGCGGCTTTTAAGCGCTCAATAGTTTGCTTTTGCTGTGTTACTTCACTAAGCCCGCTGAAAACTGCAAACCCCGACATTACAAAGGTACACACCAGTAATACCACTAAGTATTTTTGGCGAAGTAAAAAGCGCCATTCACGCGCAAACTGTTTTAATAGGTAACTCATAACAAACGCCTCCCTACAAATTTAATACCGCCTAACAGCACCGCAATCCAAAGTAATAACTGTAAAAAAGCAGGTATGCTTCGCTGCGCTCTCGCTTTTGAGCTGTCTACATTAAAAGTAAAGTCCTGCAGTATTTGCCAATTTTGAGCACTTACACGTGCCTTTTGGGTTGCAGCAGTATCGGCATTGCGGTTCATGTCGTCTTGGTAGCTAAGCTTTTCTACATGAACTTTGTTAAGCCCTTGCACAAAATCAAAACGCAACTGCTCGGTTTCGCGTAAAAAGCGATGATGGGTTTCAATACTCGTGCCTACCACAATCATCGATAACGATCGAATAGCCACCATAGGTGAAACCCAACCAAAATAACGCGATACCTGTGTTTGTTTAAGTTCAGCTTGCATACGCTGCTCAGCAAACTTATTGAGTACGCTCGTTAGTTTAGCCTCAGACTCGCTTGCCACTAGCCCTCTAAAATTAACGGGTAACTCATCAATACTGCTCACGTTGTATTTATTAAGGAGCGATTGTTTAAATTGCTTAAATGCGGGGTCGTTTGTGTTGTGGCCGTCGCCTAGTTTTCTAAGTTCGGCTTTTACAGCAAAGTCGGTTTCTATTTTGCCTGCTGATGGCACTGCCGTGGAGGCTGTTGTACTTGCTACACGTGGCATTACAATACACAGTAAAATCCAAACAAAGGCAAGTGCTGTAAAGCTTCCGCTGTTTTTACTAAACACACTCGATGCCAGTAAAATAAGCAGCACCCACACAATTAAATATAAAGCGTAGCCAAGCACAAAGCTTACAACCGCAAGTAAGCCTTCGCCTGAGCCAAGTGTAAATAAAGCCGACACCGTCAGCGGAGTTAAAATTAAACCCACAACAGAAAGTAGCGCCAATCCTTTACCTGCAATAAGCGTTGCGCCCGATGTACCTTGCGATAACAAATACGAGAGCGTTTGCGACTCACGCTCGCGGCTAATACCGCTGTAGCCAATTAATATCAGTAATAAAGGTGCGAGTGTTTGTACAATAAATGCAGGCGTTAAACTACCTAATTTAGTTAATGCAGTACCTTGGCGGCTATCTGCAAACATTGCGCTATTTTGTCTGTGCCCTTCTAAAAATATTGAGTTGCCTGTGTAGGCATCAATACCAGGGTCAAGCGTACTAAGTGGTGAAGGCGTTCTAAATGCATAATGCCCATAATGCACCATTCTGTGTGGATGACGGTCGGGTTGATCAACAAAGCTTTTATCGCTAGTTGCCTGTAACTCATGCCGTGTGTGGCTTAGCTCCATCATGGTAATAGCCGTTACAATCACCGAAGCAACCGTGAGCACCAAACCAATAGCAAGCACGGTCATTGCTAATTTTGAGCGAAGCCAATAACGCCACTCATCTTTGGCAACAATCACCACCTTTGAAAAGTTATTTATACTCATTAAGCACCTCTATTAGCGTGATGCCCAAATGCAGCGTGTACTTGCTCGGTATCAATACGCCCACTTTGGGGCGCATCATACTCTCCCACCAGCTCACCGTTTTTAAGTAAACCAATACGATTTGCCACTTGGCACGCGCCATATACATCGTGGGTAACCATTAAAATAGTCGCACCAGTTAATGCAAGCTCGCGTACAAGTTGATTAAATTCATCAATAGCAACAGGGTCTAGGCCCGATGTAGGCTCATCTAGTAAAAATATCGGAGCTTCACGCAGTATCGCAAGTGCAATTGCTGTTTTTTGCCTCATGCCTTTTGAATAAGTTTGCATGTGGCGGTCCCACGCATCGCGCTGTAATGCAACACGGTTAAAAGCCGCGTTAATTTGCTCATCTGATTTTTTAATATCAGCAAGTGATAAAAAATATTCAACATTTTCGCGAGCAGTTAAATGCGGGTAAAGTGTTGCCGACTCTGGCAAATACGCGGTTTTGCCACGTACAAAATCAAGCGCTTGTGTAACCTCTTTACCGGCTACTTTTACAGAGCCTTGAGTTGGTTTATTAAATCCGAGTAACGTTTTTAATGTAGTTGATTTACCTGCACCATTACCACCGAGTAGCGCATACACCTCGCCTGCAGCCACACTAAAGCTTAAGTTTTTTAAAATAGCGTTATTTTTAATACTAAAATTTAAAGAGCTCACTTCAATCATCGTATCGTTTAAAGCGGCGCCTGTGTTGCTAACGTGTTTATCAAACGTTTTTTGTTCAATTGGTGGTGTTTTATTAATCGCGGTAGATGTTGTCACACTAAAACTCTATTTAGGGAAATTACATAGGAGTGAATGTTATACTATATCAAATATTCATTGCAACAATATAACATTGTAAATTAACAAATAAGATAAATAACGTTACGTAGTTAATATAATATTACTTTGAGAGGTAAAAATTAAAGCAACTTAAAATAGCCTCTTTTATGTGAAACTTAGAATAGTGTTATGTTTTAAATTTACAATTTAAGTTAAATTAAAAACCAACACTAAAGAATGTAAGCTGCCTGTCCATGCCATCCTAATGCCTATGGTAAAAACGTATGTTAGTAAAGTTGGTAATTTAAAAAAATGTGCTATCTTTTTATTATCTATATCATAAAAATAAGCGCTAACATGTTGTTCCGAGGTACAATTGCCATAGCTATATTGGTAATTTCTGCTGCTAATAAAAGCTATGCAAATGAAATAGACGTGCAATTTAGCGGTTTTGCATCCTTAACACTCAGTTACACTGACGATTCAGATATCGCCTTTGCATCTAATTACTTAAACGAAAACGATACAGGCTTTTCAGCGGCGCGTGATTCAATTTTAGGTGGGCAAGCTAATATCTCACTCTCAAAAAACTGGGACTCCGTGGTACAAGTCGTTTTACAAGATCATACCTTTAAAAGTCTTGATAATTTTTTAGAGCTCGCCTTTGTACGTTACCGCCCCTCACGCCATTGGGCTATCCGTGCTGGCCGGCTAAATAGCGATCTTTACTTACTCTCTGAATATCCTTATGTAGGATACGCCTACTTATGGATACGCCCTCCTCACGAATACTACTCTTTTGCAAACATTGCAGGAAATTACGACGGCGTGGATATTGAATACAGTAAAGCCATTGATGAAGGATTTTTACGCTTAAAGCTCGCCTATGGGAGCTCTACTGCAAAGCTGCAAGCATACAACAAAGACTTTTTTATAGATTTTGATAATTTAACAACCTTAAGTGCTACCTATTCACTGGATTCTTGGACAGTGCGCTTTTCACTTTCAAAGTCTGATTTTGGTGACTATAAGCTGGACTCACTAGATGAGTTTTTAGCTTTACTAGACGCTGTCCCACAAAGTATATGGCCACAAGCAGAGACTATATCTAACAAATTTAATACCAAAGGCCACAGTATAGAATATGCCGCGTTTGGACTTACCTACGATCATGATAATTGGCTTATTCAATCTGAAGTAGGTATTTCAGAATCCGATTGGATAATTGCACCATCAGTTTTCAGCACTTATATTAGCGCTGGGTATAGGGTAAACAATGCAATATTTTACACGAGCTTTTCAGCAGCAAGAAATCGTCATGATGTTATACAAGTAAACGATCCTGTTTTTTCACCAGGCACACCCGAGCAAATTTCAGAACCAATACAACAGCTAGCACTTGCAACACAAGCTGCTATTAAAGTGCCTTATGTTCATCAGCATTCAATTAACATAGGTGTAAAATGGCAGCTATCGGAGCGCTTAGTGCTAAAAGCCCAACTAGACCGCTTTGATATAAAGCCCGTAGGCGCGGGGTTATGGAGCCTTAGTAATCCGGCTGATGTAGACGAAGGCCACAAAGTACATATGCTAAGTTTGAACGCTAGTATGGTGTTTTAACAATGATGAGCTATCGTAACGTACTCCTTTATCTGTTGCAGCCGCTATGCCTGCTCCTTGTTAGTGTTAATGCAAAATCTACAGAATTTGTAGTGGTGGTAAATAAAAGCAATACAATTAACGCCTTGTCCAAGCGCGAAGTTATTGATATTTACATGGGCCGTTATTTAACGTTCCCTGATGGTGAAACCTCTAAACCACTCGATTTACCGGCGCAATCAACATTAAAAAATGACTTTTACCTACAACTGGTCAACAAAGATGAGCAAAAAATTAATGCTTATTGGGCTAGGTTATTGTTTTCAGGGCGCGCAAAGCCCCCAACACCGTCAACATCCGTTGAAGACGCGTTAAACAAAATAGCGGCATCACAATTTGCAATTGGCTATATTCCCCAATCGCAGGTTACAGACGCAGTAAAAGTGGTATACACATTTGATAAAAATTAGCCAAGCACTCTACGTACGCGTTGCTATATCAATCGCCATTGTCGCTATTGTAGTTACGTTAGTATCGTCAACTCTTTCTTATTACTCGGGTTTTAAAGAAAAGAAAAACACCAATTATCTACTCGTGCAGCAGTTAGCACAAACAATGGGAAAAACAGCCGCAATAGCAGCCTACTTAAACGATCGTGAATTAAGCCAAGAAATTATTAATGGCTTACTAAGTAACGATTTAGTGCAAGGCGCAAGCCTAGAAGGAGAAGCAAACGCAAAAGGCGAAATGGAGTTATTTATTGCAAGTGGCTCTACTAACAAAAAAAATGAAGCTGTTTTAATTAAATTAATTCACCCCTTTATAGAAGGCTCCTTTATAGGTGTACTTGCCATATACCCCGACGATAAATTTATTGAACAACAAGCACAGTCATCACTTATAAAAGAATTTCTTTTAATGCTGATTCAATCAATCGTCATCGCTTTTTTTGTGTCGTTAGTTGTACGCAAATGGCTTACTCAGCCTATTCAAAACCTAACCGACAGCTTTGCGACAATTGACCCCACTAATCCCGAAACTATGACAATGCTAGAATTTAGACAAGGTAAGCGAGACGAAATAAGCAGGCTAACGCATGGTATAAACGCTCTAATGCATGAGTTAAAGTTAACCATAAGTAATGAGCAATCCCTTCGTAAAAAAACTCAAGAACTAGAAGCTAAATTTAGACTTATTTTTGAACAAGCCAGCGCCGGTATTTGTTTATTAGATGACAATAATATTATCACCACCTTTAATCCCGCGTTTAAACATTACTTTACCGTACCCGGCGAAGAAGAATTATCAACCTTGCACTTTCCCGCTCTATTAAATAACGTAGATGAGTTACAAAGCCTGCTTGCAGATATTCGTTGTGATAAAAACCCGCCACAAGCGACCCTAGATATAGAGTGTAAAGTTGGCCATAAAACCATTTGGTTGCACTGCTTATTTGTAAGATTAACTGAGCAACGTGAAACAAAGCGAAGCGCTCATCAAGAACACTTAGTTGAAGTCATTTTACATGATGTAACTGAACGCGCCGAACGCGAATTTCAAACCCGTTTTGAAGCCGATCACGACCCACTAACTGACCTACTTAACCGCCGCGCGGGTGAAAAACGCCTTAAAAAATCGCTTCGTGAGTGTGTTAAACATAATCAGCACCTTGTACTAATGATGATTGATTTAGATAAGTTTAAACCAATAAATGACACCTACGGCCACGAAGCCGGAGATAAAGTACTTATTGAAATAGCGCACCGATTTAAAAAGCGTTTTAACCAAGAAACCGACATATGTATCCGCCTCGGCGGTGACGAATTTATTGTTGCAAGGCAAGTTAATACCTACAACAAAGCAACAACGCGTGAGCAATCCATCGCTTTGCTAAACGAGTTACAACAAGACATTTATATTTCACAAAATAAAACATGCGCCGTAGGTGCAAGCATTGGTATTGCAGTAGGCCCTAATGATGGTGAAGAGCTACTCGAATTAATGATCAATGGTGACAAAATGCTCTACCACGTAAAAGAAACTGGCCGAGGGCAAATTGCATTTTATGACGAGTTTAAAAAGTAAGAGGGTTTATTGAGCACTTTAAACACAGTTAGCACCAAAAATAGCTGCCAAAGAGTGGCTTATTAACCAGAGCCAAGGTTATTTACAGTTCAATCATTAAAGAATATTGAACAATAAACTTTTCAATTGATAGAATGCCCTACTTTTTCCCATCAAGAGATACAATGGCAAACTTCAATACTCATCTTAATACTGCCGTAATCATCACAGGCTTAGCCTCCGCCACCTTATTATCTGCAGGACATATTGAATTAAAGGGCGCGCTCTGGTTATGGTTTTTAGGCTCAATCGGCGGCTTATTACCCGACATAGATTCAGATAACTCCACATCACTCGATACTATTTTTAACTTATTTGCACTCAGCGCTGTATTACTGGTACTGCATTACATAACCACCGAGCTCATTATTACAATTAGCTTTATCGAGTTAATCGTAGTGCCCTTATTAGTTTACGGATGTATGAAATATATTATTAGGCCCATTTTTGAGTGGATCACAGTACATAGAGGCAGTTGCCACTCTTTACTATTTATACTGTTATGCGCACTATTAACGACTCAAGTAGTATGGAAACTAAATGACCAATCAACCACACAAGCAGCCGTTTTTGCCTGGTTAACGGGTGGGTTTATTTTATTAGGCGGGTTAATTCATTTATTACTAGATGAAATTTACAGTGTAGATTTAAGCAATGTCACTATTAAACGCTCTTTCGGGACAGCTTTAAAAATAGCCGACTTCGATAACAAATTAATTACGCTAGCATCAATTATTGCCATTGCAGGTTTAATCTATGTTGCGCCCCCTACAAAGCAAACTATTACAGCGTTAAGTGACTGGTCTCATTTTACGTTTTTATCTTAACGCCGTAAGTATTAAGCTGTTTAACCACATACTCAAAATGTGTGCCCTCTTGATAATTAAGATAGTTAAACGTTGATTTACTGAGAGGGAATTAGTAGCTGCGCTTTTAGAGGGCATAAATGGCTTGAACCTAAACGATTCCCAATTTAAGTTTTGAATAAAACCAAAATTTGAGCCTATTTGTAATTAATTATTATTTTTATAGGTTTAAGTGAAATAATTAAATAGCTTTACCTGTCTTATAGGCTAAGTGTAAAAGCTAATTAGCTAAAAAGCTCCCTGTTTGATGTATTCAAACCTGTAGAATCTTTTTAAAGCATTAAATATAAAATTATAAGAGGTAAATAATGGAATTTACGAATAAACGCACCATGCTAATTACAGCATCTTTATTATTGGTATTGGCGATATCACAGGGTATTTATTCTGTTCTTTACAGTGCAGAAATTAGTTTTTCAAGGCAGGTGGCTTGGGGGCTAGAAGCGCTGGTATTTACTTTACTTGTTGCCTTTGCAGGCACATCTATGGTGCAAGCAAAAAACGCTCAACTAGGCTGGTCGGCAATCGCGTTTAGTGCGGTACTTAACATAGTACAAGTGAGTATTGGCCTTACTTTGTTTTCAACATTTGGAAAAGTTGCGGGCACTGTAGAAGGCGCACAACCTTTAATTGGTGGCGTGGTTTCTTTGTCATTCATGATTTACTACGCAGCTAAATTATTATTGGGATTAGCAGCTCTTGTTTTTGGCCTATCTTTTATCGCTAAAGGCGGCAAAGCAATTGGCGGACTTACAGCCCTAGCAGGCGGAGTTGCAATGTTAGCCAATGGTATTTTAATAACCTTTGGCCGTGATGGATTCCTTCCATCAGCTGTTGCTGGCGCGTCAGGTATGATTGCAACGTTACTTTTAGCAATATGTTTGATTAGTCTTTACCGTAAACAATACTAAGGCTTAATACCTTACAAGTAATGTGCTTATTTAAATAAGTTATAAACATCGGCGTATATTAGAGTGCTAATTCGCCGATGTTTTACGTTTAAAGTGACGCCCACTTTCAACTTAAAACGTTCGACTACCGCATCCCAAGTTAATGCCCTCTTCGCAATCTAAAGGCTAATTCACAAAGAGGATATGAGGCGCTGCGCTTTTAGAGGAGATAACAGCTTAAATCAAAACTTAAATGGGTCGACGATCCCTTAGGGTGTAAATTCTCAATCATTTTTTATAAATAACTTGGTGATATAATTATTGCCGTTATCTTGGATATAATGTATTTCAACATAACCTCCATTAATAATAACCTTATCGTTATATTTCCGATTTGCAAAAAAATATGGCGCAGTTTGATAGTTATTATATTTAAAAGACACTCCTGACACTGAAAAACTCTGTGTTCGACTTGCTCCTTCTTTTTCTACTAATTTTTCAATTTCGCCTGTTACAACGCTCTCCTCATGCGATTTTATTTTAGCTATATATTGCATTTTCGAATATAAAGAAGCTATAGAAGCTAGATTGTAAATAATAAATATAAAAAATAAGACGAAGAAATTAAACTTAAAAAAACGTTTAATATATAAATCGTATAATTTTTTGAGCCTCCCAATAAAGATTAAACTGATAACTATAAAAAGCACATATGGCAAAAATTCAATACTATTAAAGGGAATTGTTGTCTCGTAGTAAATTTTCATCATATGCACTTAAAATGTCTCAACTTTGGCACAACTAAATACACCACTATGATCGAAATACAAAGAGCTCTCTCAAAATCCATTCACAAAGAGTGTAAGAGACGCTGCGCTTTCAGAGGTTACATCAAAAACTTTTAACCAATTGATGTATGAAGTCAAGATTTGACCCCATTAGCTTTTTCAACCCACCCTCGTCGATGCTCATAAGATTGACCAGTAAAACGATCTTCCCCACATAAAAATGCACGACGAACACAGCGTGAAATACAGTGATAGTATTTTGTATCAACCAAACTTACTTGACGCTTTCTTGCGATTCCCATATAACACCCTGCTTACTTTTCACACTACAACTACATAAAAGCTAGCCTCTAACTTCAAAAAGTGCAAAATATAAGATGGGTGTCACTGTTAATTTGGGACTGTCTATTAAATAAGATCATAAGCGGGCTTAATTAATTATCGTACAGTTTCCTTTCTTAATGTCCTCTTGTATATACTTGTACTTTTTAGTCAGCACTGACTCGTCTTTGAACTGCACTTTTACTAATTCATTTCTACCATATTGCTTTCCTTTTCGAATGACTTGATTTATTGGTGTTTCTGAAACAATTGTTGCTATCACTTCATTTTTAATAGACTCAAAAGTTTGCTCATTAATATGGGATAAATGTAAATCTTCTTTTTTTACTTTGTCAATTATCAAGTTTAACTCTTGAGCCTGCTCTAACTTATCTTCTCCCTTTTGCAAACACCTCATTTTCAGCAATAAAATAGTTAACAACTGAACTTTTATATCAAGGGAATAGAGGCCTTCTAGATTTATAATCAAGTCGCAATACTTAACAGCAGTGCCAACATCTCCCCCATGTAATAAATTCATAATTTTTATTTCAAAAAGTAAAACGTCAATACGATCTATGGAATCTGTATAATTTTGGAAGCCTTTAAAGTATGAGTCACCTGCTTTTAAGTTTTCTCTATCTATAAATAAAAGGTATTTATTTGAAAGAAAGAAGTCATTCGGCGATATATAAATTCGATCAAGCTCAGATATGAAGGTTAAAATAAATTTTGAAGCTTTCCTTCTATTAGAGTTCAATAAATGAATAGCTATTTCTAGTAGTACAGTGGAGAAGTTGTTTTTCTCTTTCAAGCAGTAGCTTTTTACATTTTCCAAGAATTCAATTAAATCATCGATTTTGTCGAGTTCGATAGCAATATTAATCAAACCAGCAGTTTCGTTTAATGTTGTCTCCATTCCATAAGGTTCAATACCGCTATCAAATACGATATCGCCTGAGGACAAAACATTAAGTATTTTTGACCATATCGAGTTAAACTTACCATAGTCTAAGCTTAAAGCGTTAATAAGAGGTTTCAGTTTATAGGAGTTAGTTGCGCTTTCGTAAGCGTTTAAATAGTAATTAAATGATATTTTTTTATCATCTAAACTCTCATTTAATGTGCCAAGATTATAATATGCACTACATATTGCTTCTGGCGCCACAATGTTGTCATCAATGCTTTGTTTTACAACCTCCTTGTTTATTTCAATTATTTCTTCACGGTGTTTTGGTAAATCTATTTTACCGAGAGTTGATGCACGATTGACCAATGCTATAAAATAGAAATCGTTCGGTTTTTCCTTAATTATTTGGTTAAAGTACTCTTCTGATTTTTCATAATTTTTCTGTTTCAAGTATGAAAGGCCGAGAATATATAGTTGCTCGATGTGTATATCTCTAAACCCAACTTTATTAAAAAGGTTATTTTCCATGCAGTTAATAGCTTTTTGATTTTCACCCAGCTTCGAATAGCAAACCCCTAATTTATAGCTCGAATTCAATTGATCGGCACTGGAAAACTCTGGATTGTCAACTATGTTCACATATATTTCAGATGCCTTTATGTAGTCTCCATTCAGAAAGAACTCTTCAGCTTTGACTATAGACAATGTATTTTGTTTGCTAATCTCTAGCAGCCATGACATATCCAAACTTTCTTCTATTATTCTGTTTTTTATTTTGATATCACCTGATTCATAATCAGAAGATAATATTCCCGCCAAATACAACCTACTTTTTACTTTGTCACTTAGATCGTCAATACGCTGGTAATAAATAGATAACACTGCTTCTCTTAATTCTGTGTCCGATTGAATTAGAGTTCTGATATGGTCTACTGGAGGCCTATTAAAATTTGTTGTGTATAAGATACTGACTATATTATCTATCGTTTCACAATCAACCTTAGCATTTTCAATGATTATATCTTCGACTTTAGAGCAAATTTCCCAGCTCAACCGTGGATTTCCACTCGCCCAATAGAAAATTCTGTCTATTACCTCATCAGATAACGATAGATCTGTTTTTACGAGTAACGAATGAAATTCTTCTAAACTAAAATCACCCAATAATATTTTTTGACCTATATTAAATGGTGAAATAGATTTATCTTTAATTATGTCGCTAGGCTCTGCAACGCCTGAAAGTATGTAGCTCAAGCGTTCAAATTCACTATAATTGACCCTTTCAAAGTAGACACTTCTGACTTGAGCAAATATTTTGTCTGAATATTCAGCAGCGGTAAGCGAGTCTATTTCATCCAAGTTTATAATTAGTTTTCCTGTAATTTCAGAAAGAATTAACCTCAATTCACTTACATGTTCTCGATGTGCAACAGTTTTACGTTTCTCTCTATTCGAGTATATTTTTTCAGATATACTTTCCAACTTTTCATAATTAACATCTAAAATAGTATCTATAATATTTCTAAAGCATTCTCTGTCAGTCTCGAATTTGTTTGAAAGATCGATGTAGGCAAATATATCGTTAACACCTTCCAACTTCCTTTTAGAGTTAATTAGAAGATTAGTCTTTCCCATTTGTCTAGCAACAAGTATATATCCCGGGCGACCCATATCTCTTATAATTTGTCTTAATTGGACATCGGCATTTCTTTCTACATAAAGCTCTTCAGGGATTATGGTGCTTGGAATTAATTTTTTACTCATAATCATTATGCCTTTACTGGTTGTCTAGATAATTCATCTTTGAAGTGATTTTTTACAAGTCTTGGAATACCGCCAAATGTATCAATATCTACATCAACCAAACCTATTCCCGTGTGCTTTTCAATCAACTTTATTAAACTCCTTATTTCGTCATTACTCCATGGAACCCATTCCTTTACTTTGAGTACTTCAGAAGTTTTTGTTAACTCATTTGATAATTCATTCGGGCGATATATTGAAGATAATGCAATTTTGAAATTAATATGGCTTAGAGAGTTAATTAAAGCGAATATATAATTTGAGAAATCAACAAACATATCGTTATTTGAGATAGGTATTTCTTCGACAAATAAGAAATATTCATCTTCATCAGCTTTATTAGCGATGAAGCTAGATATTTGCTTTATGCAGTCTTGAATATTATGTGTTTCAGCATATACTTCTTCATCTAGCTCTGTAAGTATCCCATCGAAGATTTCATGTACGCTACTTCCTATATAGCTACCCAAGCTAATATATTTAAAATCAATATCTGATTCATATAATGCTCTAAAAATCGACGTTGTTTTTCCTGTACCTGACTCACCACAAATCCAAATACTATACTGACTTATAGTTTGGGTTAAATGAGCATCTACGTCCCTAATAATTGTATATTCTTTATGTTTAGGCTCATATCTGTTAAACAAAGCATTTTGTATATCTGAAGACTTTTGATTGATTGGCGAACAAAAAGCCTCATCAGTAATATAATCTAATAAAAATTCGTGAGAGGCGCACAATGCTGATGTTGGTTTAACTATTGATGAGTGGTCAGAATTAGGAATTAATTTCCTATTATTAAAATATCTAGCCGCAGAGTCTTTATTTACTACCCTATATCTCGTAAAAGGAATATTAAAAGGCGCCTTATTTTCAAATGCTTCTATTCCTGTAATATTAATACTCTTCTCTGCTAATAGTGTATTAAACCTATCATCTATATCTTTAAGAATATCACTTGCCCAATTCAATTCTTGTGCTAATTGATGGTTTGTTACTTTAGAGAGTAGCCTTCCCAAGAAAGGAATCTTTGAGCCATATGAAGGTGACGCGTATAGGCATAAACCTATTTTTTTGTTTCTAAAAGTTGCGCGATAAGAGTCGAGAATGTAACGAGCTATAATGCCACCAGTGCTATGTGTTACAAATATAATGTTCTCTTTAGAGATTGGAGGAAAATTTCCATTTTCATCTTTTCTCATCAGCTGCGAATGAACCTCTTTCGCGCACTCACTGATCCCATAGTCGTTTGAAACAGCTTCTGTATAAAATTCAGCGAGAAATATACTGGGTTTGAAAATTCTTTTATCTTTCAAAATTAAGTCCGGCCAGAAGACGTTACATTTACTTGTCCAGCACTTAGTGCTATCGGAAAAAAGTCCGTGGATGAAAACTATAACAGTATTCGACTTATTTACTTCATACCAACCTTTCATATGTCACCGTAGGTTTATTTAACTAACGCTTAGTATTAAGCTATCAAATATATCAATCAGGCTAATTCCTTGATCTATATTATGAACTAATTCTTTAAATGCTTACTTTTCCATAAGTTGCTACATTTCCCGTAATCGACCTCGTTAAATAACCAATACTTTAAACAAGTAATCAACTGAATTATTACTTGAATCAAGCCTCCGGAATGCAATATTCGCTCCTGCAAAAAATCTGTCAGGGTGTGAGTCAAACCAAGCTTCTTTCCAACAGTCTGTAATTATGTATTAAGCATTCAGTAACTTTGACTTTGTTGGCAATTTATCGCCATTAAGTAATGTAAGTAGACGGCATAGTTTTTATATTTTGTAATAATGCCGAAATTGTTTTGTAAAAGGCAATAGCATCATCGCCTGTAAATAAATTACCAATTCGATAATCTGATGCAGCTCTGTGAGTTAATCTATACCACCCATTTTCTTTCATAAGCCCCATGTTAGGTTTATTGCTTGCAGTTTGAAAAGTTTATATTGATCGATTAAATCTTTATATTGATGACAGCAATACACTTGGCATTCCTTCACCAACACAATGCAAACCAAACGCATTTGAAAATGGGTTTAATCCCATGTTATGAGGGTTGCCATCTAAAATGCGTTCCAGGTCGATTTTATCGATCCAATCAACTCCGACGGATGATGGCAGTCCTCTTTTTTGTGCAGGTCTTGACGATATATGGTATGGAAGGCCAAAAAGTTGACTATCTCTTTCTTCAAATGCATAGCAACAAACTACTACATTGATCATTTGAAAATCATCATCACGCTCACGATAAAATTCAATAGCTTCATATGATGGTTTACATTATTCAAACCACTTGTCAATTTCAGAATTTTGCTCTCATCGGCTGATTACCATCAAGATCAAATAGGTCATGACCCAAAAAATCACCGAGGGCACCATTTAAATCTATTTGAAAACTACCAGAAGGTAAACAGCCATAATCAGGAAGCTTGAATAACTCTTTTGGTCTGTTTTCTATATCCGCTGCTTCTTGTGCAATAGCTTTCCCTATTAGGTATAACAGTTTATTGAACGCCACTCTGCTGGCTTATAACCCCCAAAACAGCGTATATTACGTTGTTCGATAATTACACCAAACAACTCGTTTATAAACAGGTAATTACAATTTCTCTTCAGTAGCCTTTGTTATTTAGCCTCAGAACAACTTTCAATAATGTTATGGGAAAAATTGCAAGTAACTGTGTTTATACACAGCCTTTAATTGGCTCTGTTTTTATTCACCCTATCCTTTCGCTAAACGATTTATATAATCACCACTCATTTTAAAACCGTGAATCACTTTCACAAGGTTTACCATCGCCGTCACCATCCATTTTTGTATTCGTGCAGTTATTAATAAAAAATACGGCTTCGGCTCGTGAGTTCATCTCAGTACAATATTGCCTTCCATCACACCTAAAATTTTGCGTGTTTTTAGGAGTAACTAGCTTCGGATATTGTTCATCAAAGGTTGCTAAATCGGCATTAGTAATAATGGGAGTTTGGCTGCTTGAGTGAGTGTTGTATTTATTAATCGCATAAAAACAAAGTGCAGCAATAAGCGCAATTGAGGCAACTTTACCTAAAAAGCTACTGGCAAAGTTAGATTTAGCAATGCGATATGGCTGGTTATTGTGTTTTGGATAAGGTGCTTTAAGCTCTGCAACGCCTTCTATGCGGCAGTTAATTGCTTTGGTTTTACCGTCGGGCTGAGTCGCTACTTCAAAACAAATAGTGTCGCCAACTTTAGGCTTACGGCTCATGTGTTTGAGCGCTGATATGTGAATAAACGTGTCGTGCTCTAGGGTGTCTGATTTAATAAAACCAAAACCTTTGTCGGTTTTCCACGTCTTTAACAATCCTTTATGCATGTATCCGCCTATTATGCTTAAGCTGCGTTTTACGCAAATTCCATTTAATTAACACTTGTTATTATACGTTCCTAAATTAAAACCATGCAACCGATTATTCATATTGTGTTAATTTTTTACGCTTTACCTATTTAAATAAACTTAAAAATAAACGTGCTAAAAAACACTAAACCTCAACCTATTTTATTTATAATTTGCGGCCATATGTCCTTTAATTCATTACAACCACTGCGCACTCACTCATTAGCTTAACACCTTGTTTACACTGATTTTTGTTATTAGTTATTTCTATCTGAATGATGCTTTTTTAGTATGATTTTTCATTCGTTATTTACTTAATTTATCTATACAATCCACACCTTATTTTTACGCACGAATTTCAAGTGATTATCTCATGCTACTAACCGTTGTTTATATTATTGGTATTACCGCAGAAGCCATGACCGGCGCACTTAGCGCTGGGCGAATGAAAATGGATTGGTTTGGCGTAGTGCTGGTAGCTAGTGCGACCGCAATTGGTGGTGGCAGCGTACGAGATATATTACTAGGCAATTACCCGCTTACGTGGGTACAACATCCAGAGTATTTATTAATTACCTGTATTGCCGGTATTGTTACTACGTGGCTTGCTAAATGGGTAGTTAAATTTAAAGGCATATTTATGCGCTTAGACGCCCTTGGTTTAGCTGCCTTTAGTATTATTGGCTGCCAAGTGGGGCTTAATATGGGATTACATTACGGTATTTGTGTAGTGGCAGCGGTTGTTACTGGCGTATTTGGTGGGTTACTGCGCGATTTAATATGTCGCCAAGCACCGTTAGTATTACACAATGAGCTATATGCCAGCGTATCGTTAATTGTAGCGTGCTTATACCTAGCATTGCACCATTACAATATTGACGACAACATAAGCATTATTGTGAGCTTGGTTGCGGGGTACTTAATACGTATGGCATCAATACGCTTTAAGTGGCGCTTACCTACATTTAGTTTATTAGAACCCGCTAAGTAAGTAAGTAAGTAACTTAAATAAATTAAATGAGACAGGCTTGAATCTGCTAGGCAATCTCACCTGTCTCCTCTTTTATTATTCTTTAATGCTCTCTATCACTATTTAACACTCACTACATCGCTTAACGCGGTTTTTAACCCACTGTTATTTTGCTTTAGTACGCTAAAACTACCATCGGTTTCTAGCACTACGGCAGCTACATCTTCTATGGCTAATATACCCGCACCACGAATAGCAGCGCGAATTTCTGATTTTGTTACTCGCTGCGATTTAAGGGCTGCCGTGCAATATTCACCATCACTCAGTAACAACGTGGGCTCAGCTTTTACTAAAGCTGCAAATTTAGATGAGCGAACACTGAGCCAGGTAATTAAATATTGCAGCCCTATTAAAACAACAAATGCCAATATGCCTTCAAGCAGCGCGACACTTTTTGAAATAATTACCGAGGCAAGAATAGAGCCCAGCGCAATGGTGACTACAAAGTCGAACACGTTCCATTTAGATAGTGTTCGCTTGCCCGATACACGCAACCAAAACACCAGCGCTACATAGCCCAATACGCCAATAATAAGTACGCGCACTAAACCCTGAACATCATCAAAAAACATGATTACTCCTTTATTTTTAAAGCCACTATTAAATTTAACCCTTCTTTAATTTAGTTAATAACTTTGCACCTAAAATCGTACCAATGGGGATAAATAAAAGCCATAGATACGCATAAAACTTTAAAGCAGGTTTAAGCAATGCAAAGTCATTTACGCGTTTATTTTTAAGCAACATGTAATTTATAAAATAGCCTACTATTGCTGGTGCAATTTGTATTAACGAAATTACAATACCTGATGAAATATGCCCTGCTATTAATTTAGGGTCGCCACCAGCAAATGCTGCATAAGCATTGTAAATACCTGTAAAAAAACTAGTTAGCGAGATTAGCAAAAAAGCCTGTAAAAACAGGCTTACTACGGCTAAAAATACAATTGAAGATTGTTTCAAAATCATCCTTAATTTAGCTAATGCATTGTTTAAAGTTAGTTTTATGGCCCAACGGTTTTATCTGCCAGTGCTGCTAATACTTTACTTAATTTTGTAGCAACTAAACAGTTTGGTACGTTATGGCGCGCAGCTATATGAGCAGGATCGTTATAACTTAACCATACCTGCGATTGTGCATCTTCCCATACCAGTGCTTTTAGCGGTAAATCAATACCTATTGTTTGTGCGCACTGCATAAGAGGTGTGCCGCCTTTTGGGTTACCAAATATAAGAACCTCTGTTGGGCGTAGTTGTTGTTCTACTTTTTTAGCTCCAGCTGCGTGATCTATTCGTGCAAATATATTTAGCCCTTTTTGTTTTGCCAAATTCTCAAACTTATCCATAGTGGCTTTAGCGTTTAATGAGCTTTTTACTGAAATTAGTCCCTCTACTGCGTTAGCATTTGTAATAACAAAGAGTAATGCGAGTCCAAAAATAATATTTAGTGTTTTCATAGTGTCTCCGTTTAAATATATAAATACTGAGCGTTATTGCTCCTTTAATTTTTACAATGTACATTTTTTGCTAGGTAATTAAATTTAATAAAATTTTTGGCTGATGGTTATCTGTTTCAATGTATAATAAATTTAAAGGGAGAAATACATGCACATTGGAATAATTGAAGATCATCAATTAGTACGCGACAGTTTTAAAAAACTACTAGAGCTACAAGCAGACTGGGAAGTAATAATAGAAGCCTGCAATGTTAGCCAAGCAAAACTGGCTGTTGAGCTTGAACAACCCGATATATTTATTGTTGATATATCACTTAATGAATCAGAAACCGGCCTTACATTTTTAACCTACCTTAACGAAAATTTCCCTGAAATTAAAACCATTGTTGCCTCCATGCACGATTACGAACCTTATGTAAGTAATTCGCTACGATTAGGCGCACTTGGTTACGTGTCTAAACGATCTGCGTCGGAGGAGTTAATTGATGCAGTTAAATCGGTTGCATTAGGTAAACGCTATATAAGTGAAGATGTAAATTTTGCTTTAAATACGTCAAACTCAGCGTTAACTATTTTAACTAACCGAGAGCTCGAAGCTTTACCACTGTTAGCAAAGGGCTTTAATGCAAAGAAAATAGCACAAAAATTAGAAATAATGCCTAAAACAGCGCATGTGCATAAAGCAAATATTTACAGCAAGCTTAATGTAACAACATCGTTTGAACTGCTAAAAATAGCGATTGATGCGGGAGTAATTCAGCTAGATGAACTTACCTAGTACATTACCTGCTTTTAATTTTTCTATTGCAGCAACCGCTAAAGAAATTACAAAGCAGTTTGTAGTTGGCGTAATTTATTTTATTGCCTGTATTGCTGCTTTTTGGGTTGGAGCTAATTTAGAAACTGTCCCTGAAAGTAGCGCTATATTTATTCCTGCAGGGATAAAAATTGCTTTTTATTTGCTTTCGCCAACTCGGTATTGGATTACGTTGTGGATATCGTCTCGTGCTTTGGCTGCTCACTTAGGTTATACAATGACCGGGGTTTGGGAGTTTAATCTACTGCATGGTTTTTGGCAGGAGCTTTGCTTTTTTGCCCTTGTGTATGTGTTTAAACATAGCCGCTGGCCACCAAGTATTAATAATAGTTTAGGTATACTTTCGTTGATTTTATTGTGTGTTGCGAGCACCTCAATAAAGTGGTTTTTGTTTTCTAGTGCGTTTGAATTTACAAACATATTGGTTGCTAAAGAGCTATTACAGTATCAGTTAAATATGTGCCTTGGCGATATAACAGGCTCGTTATTAGTTGCGCCGTTTATTATGCTACTTCACTCTTTAAACCTTTCGTTAAAGCGCCCGGCATTACTTAAAGTAACTAATTTAACGGTTACGTTAGCTACTGTTTTACTTGTTGCGATGCTTGTATATCTTATACGGCCCGATACTTACCCATTACTACGCCTTGCATCGTTATTACCTATTATTTGGTTTTCGTATCGCTTTGGCATACTTGGCGCAGTAAGTAGTGCGACACTTATAAATGCACTCATAATAGTTGAAGCAAGCATGACCCATGAGCCTAGCAATACCTATATTAGCCAGTTGTTTATTTTGGCTAATGCGATTACCAGCATGGTGTTAGGCGCGGCAATTACAGAGCTTAAACGTAAAAATACTGAATTAAAAAAGATTAACCGTGCACTGACTAAGCAACTTAATCAAAATACCCTTCTTGGGGCTAAAATGGTGAGCGTGCAAGAAAACGAGCGAAAGCACCTTTCACAAGAGTTACACGACGAACTTGGGCAAAACTTAACAGCTTTAAAAACCGACTTGGCTATTTTATCGCACCTTTGTGATGAAAAAACACAATCGTTTGTGGCTACGTTAAAAAGCAATGCAAACTCCATGTACGATTCTGTTTACCAATTAATGCACTACCTTCGCCCTCGTGAATTAGACGAGTTAGGGCTACAAAATGCGATGACTCAAGGACGATTAAAAAGTTTACTTACAAAAGCAAATATAAGCTATGAGGTTAATTTTAACGTAGATGATACACTCACTAAAGAGCATGAAATTGCCGTTTACAGGATTTGCCAAGAAGCTGTTACCAATTGTATTAAGCATAGCAACGCGACCAAACTTATTATAAATATTAAAACGGATAGTCAGTTTATAAAATTAGAAATTAGTGATAACGGAAGCGAAGTAAAGCCAACAGAAAACTCAGGTCACTATGGTTTAGCTTTTATACAAGAGCGAGCTATTGCGCTAGGTGGTAGCTTTAAGGTTACTAATCAAGCCGGCTTTACCATTAAGGTAAAACTGCCTATAAATATTGGCCGTTAAACACTTTAACAAATTGATACTTGCTTAGTGTAAAACTTTTGCCTTGGTTGCTCATCAAATGCGCTATCTGGGTTTACCTGAATTTCAACTTGGTTACCCACCAGCTGTAGCAATAGTCCGGTAGCTATTTGGCAATTGCCTAAGGTTGACTTTACTATCACCTTTTTGCCTATAGCGTCTTGCAGCCTTGGTTTTGGTAAATTAGGGTTAGTAACAGGCCTCAAACCTTCTGCTTTTACAAATAAATTTATACAGTAAAGTTTAGCTGCGGCGACTCTTTGCTCGTTCATCTTAGCTATATCAACATTATTCAAAAAATGAATAATAGCTTGGTTAGCGCGGTTAAAGTCACTGGTAACATCATCTAGTTCGCGCCCTTCTGCCCACTTTCGGGTAATTAAATACTTGCCAGCTTCCACTCTTGCTAAGGTAATCGACGCTCCGGTCATTTTACTAAACCACTCAATACAATAACTTGCTGTATTGGTGTTATGAAGTAATACGCTCATGCTGCCAAATTCTTTTGTACTTTCATCTAATAAAGTCATATTTGTATCTTAACGTCCCAGTTTTCAATAGTTTATTAGCAATTATGAAAGTAAAAAATCATCCATATTCCTAATCAACCTAGGAAAATGGCTTAGAAAATAACACGTGCTATTTATAAAGCTCCGTTTTGACAGTCAATTCCACGATTAATGGTTAAAAAGTAAAGCAGTGGTTTAAATTTATAATAGTTAAACTAGACAGCGACTCTAATTTTTAAACTTTTAACTTTTAATGCTAACTCTCCTCGATAACTTAGGTAATTATCCCAAATGTCATCATGAGTAGCAGGCTCTATCTGAAAATAACTCAAAGCAGGTCCACCGCCTAGTTGTTGACGATACTTCAATCGACTTTCTTGAATCACTGTACCTAGCAATAAGATTTCTGCTTTTTTGATTATAAAGCAATTTTTAACAGCGTTGGTTTTATTACATTTTTCAAGAAAAGTTGAGGATCTTTCATTCCTGCTTTTTGAGAGTTATATAAGGCAAGCTTTTCATTAATTTTGCGGAAAGTAGCATCATTCGGATTTATTTTTCCATCGGATCGAACCATGTTTAACACTTAGCTTTGGAATAACTTAATAGCAGCAATAGTTTTTGAGTTTTCTGGGCGAGGGTTTAAGCGACCATCAACAACTAAAACTTGTGTAGGTGGAACAAGTTTTAGTAATTTATTCAATGCGGTTTGTACTGTTTTTACAGTTTTTACAGTTTTTACATCATTTAAACTGTTAGTGCTGTGCCGCCCAATCCAACAGATTGAGTTATTCTTATTGATGACATATTAAAGTGCTTTTTATAGTTTTTATATAGCTCGTTTAATATTTAAATATAAGTTAGTGAAAGATGGAAAGCTCAACCTATCCCTTATCTACTTCTTTCAATGTATTTAATAAAATATCGTTATCATTTTTAGAGATAAAATTTGCATGTATATATAACCTATCTTTTTCAGTAAGGTATATATCAGTGTTTGATATCTTTGTTAAATAGCTTTTAACTAATTTTGATTCGTTACTATCCGGGCTTCTAAAGAGCGTTGACCCTTCCAATTTATCTCTATTTTTTAAAGCAAAAAACGCTGAAAGATTGGCCATAAAATGTGTCAAATCTTCTTTAGTTACTTCTAAAGACTCCAAAAACTTTATAAAAGCTTCATCGAAAACTTCAGCGTTGTCAGTACTCGCTCTTAAAAAAGATTCAACATGCCCGCCAAGGTTTGCACCATGATTATGTTGGTCAAAGTCAAGGGTTCTTACGAAGTAGTTTTTTTCTCCACGAAAAAAGCTATTTGTTTCATTTTTTTTTATCGAAGCTTTAAATAAATTATTCATGTAAAATCTCTTAGTCAATGACAGTAAAGGTGTAATTGCTCAACTTATATTTCTAGTTAGCAACTTACTAAAATCATATCTACTTTTTATGTAACTCATTTGACATAGCAACAATATCAGCCATTACCCGTTTTTCACCTAAGTCAGCTAAAAAGTTTAAATGCTCAATAACCTTTACCTTTTTTAGATTTTCTAGTTTGTTTGTGCCACCTAAGGCCAATGCAGGTACAAACGCATACATTTCATCAAATTCTAAGGGACCTAGCTTTTTGCAGGCTCTTTCAAACAATAACTTCTCATCGACGTCTTTTTCATCTAGAGGATCTTTACTCATAGTAGCAAAAAATAAATCGACCGTTAATGTTTCACCATCTTCTTCTAAATCTGTAGAATTATCGGTAGGAAAGAGCATACCAAAATTTGAATTGATATCTATACTCTGCCCAGATGTACTACCCCAAACAATTAAATCCCCAAAGGCACTTCGCCCAATAACATAATAACTATCGATACCTTGCTCTTCCCGTTTAGCAAATTCAGTTCCTTGCAACCACGTTTGCAGAATGTCATGGTACTCACTAGGGTTAACTAGCCAAAAAATGCCATCTCCCCACCCACAGAAACCATATTCTTTCCAATATTCAATTAAACGTTCTGGCAGTCTATCTTTATAAAAGTCAAGTGTTTCTTGATTAGGTATACTTGCTTTAATTGAAGGACCAAACCCCTCATAATTGTAAAAATCATCAAAATATTCATTCATTACTAACACCTATGTAAGTTTACATTCATCATTGCATCTGGTCCCAACTCTTCTAATGCACTTTTAGCTTGAGCGTCCATAGCTTCGACTCGGCTCAACGACTCTTTATCTCCAATATCGTTAACCCCTTTATTTTTCCATTGAGAACCAATTGATTGATTAACACTCGCATCATCTAAGTCAAGTAAATCGCCATTATCATCGTTACCCCCAGCAATCATATCAGGATTATGGAGCGCATTGAGTGTTTTCATATCTCTTTTGGCCAATAATCCAGCTTTAATTGTCAGCGGTTCACCTCTCAATTTTTCAGTTTTTCTGAGCTCTTTTTTATATTCTTTTATTAAATTCGATTTAAATCGTTCTCTTGCTTTCCTTTGCGCTGCACCAGTACCTTTTCGACCAATTTTCTTGTAAGCTTCGCGATTATCTAGATAGTTTCTAACTGTCATATCATTAATGCCGTTTTGTTGGCCTTTCAATTGACGATCATATTCTGCTTCTGTACCTTTTGCATTTTTCTTAAAACATGCAACCTCGTGCAACTCCATTTTTTTATCATCTTCATCGGATTGCAGTTTTTCTGTACTTTCGAAATTACTAGATCAATACAATAAACTAGACACCCACTCTAAATTAGCAAGCAAAGTTGTGCCTAGATTTATTTTTTTAGGCTAATAATTTATTTTTTAAGACTGCGTTACTTCTTTTCATCTACTAAATAAGCCACTTTCATCTATAAACCTAAATTATACGCATAAAAATAACTACATTGGTGCAGTTATGATTTATCTACTGAGTAATATAACGTTTATGCTAGTAACTCACAGTTACTGATATTCGCGCGCCGTTTTCTGTTTAAGCTTTCACAGTAACTTCCTTGTGAGCTGGGTCGCCCTACTGCACCGTGAAATACGCGGGTAAACTGTGTGGTGAGTTTTAACCAGTTTCCTGGGGAAATATTGACTCTTTCGAGTAAGAGTAATTGTGTACTCTCAATATACCCTCGTTTGTCCTCTCGTATACAGCGCCCTGTTAACTTAACAAGTTCAAGGTACGATTTAAGTTCAAACGGGAGTCCTTTTGGCATAATTTGACGTGGCATGCCTGCAAAGCGAAGTAGTTGTTTTGGCTGTTTACCAACTTTTGCGTATGTTAGTCGCTTTTGAGCACTGGTATGGTCTGATTCTTCGGGTGTATTTGCCATTTTGGCTCTGATAGGG
Source organism: Pseudoalteromonas sp. AS84 (assembly GCF_038900255.1). Lineage (NCBI taxonomy): Bacteria > Pseudomonadati > Pseudomonadota > Gammaproteobacteria > Alteromonadales > Pseudoalteromonadaceae > Pseudoalteromonas > Pseudoalteromonas sp. AS84. The sequence continues at coordinate 103,948 of NZ_JBBMQY010000015.1, forward strand.
TTTAAATCTACATACGCCATGCAGGCCGCCAATCCAGCTTCATCTAATAACGC